>NZ_AWQS01000037.1 GCF_000576575.1 Intrasporangium chromatireducens Q5-1 | reverse complement strand
GGTCAAGGCCATCGCTCAGCCCTCCTGGCTCGTCGTGGACTGGGGACGTGGTCGCACGGTGTGCCGCTCGATCCGCTTGGTGGCGGCCTGCTCCGGGGTCAGCGGCAGCACCCGCTGGACGAAGATGCCGGGCAGGTGGACCTGGTCCGGGTCCAGCTCGCCGGGCTCGACAAGCTCCTCCACCTCGGCGATGGTGAACCGCCCGGCCATGGCGCACAGCGGGTTGAAGTTGCGCGCCGACTGGTTGAACACGAGGTTGCCGTGCCGGTCACCCCTCTCCGCCCGCACCAGCCCGAAGTCCGGCCGCAGCGCCGTCTCGAGGACGAACGTCCGCATCTCCCCGTCGACCTCGAAGTCCTGGGTCTGCTTCGCCGGGGAGGACGCCACCACGTTGCCCGCCGCGTCGTAGCGCCACGGCAGGCCGCCCTCGGCCACCTGCGTCCCCACCCCGGTCCGGGTGAAGAACGCCGCGATGCCCGACCCACCGGCGCGGAGCCGCTCCGCGAGGGTGCCCTGCGGGGTCAGCTCGACCTCGAGCTCACCGTGCAGGTACTGCCGCTCGAACTCCTTGTTCTCCCCGACATAGGAGGCGACCATCCGCCGGATCCGCTTGTCCCTCAGCAGGACTCCGAGGCCCCAGTCATCGACGCCGCAGTTGTTCGAGATCGCCTCGAGCCCGTCCACGCCGGCGTCATGGATGGCCTGCATCAGCACGCTCGGGATGCCACACAACCCGAACCCACCAACCGCCATCGACGCCCCGCTACCGATGCCCTCGATAGCCTCCTCAGCAGAGCGCGCAACCTTATCCATCTCCTGCTCCCGTCCATCCGTCCCTGGTCAGTGTCCGGCGGGCACACCGACGTTGAACACGCGCATCATCGAGGCCAGCGTGCGGTAGTAGCCCGCCAGCACGGTGAGCTCGACCAGGACCGGCTCGCCGAGCACGTCTCGGTAGCCCGCATAGTCCTCGTCACTGATCTCGGCGTCGCGCAGCAGCGCCTCGGTGAACCGCGCCACGGCCTCCTCGGTCGGATCCGCCGAGCCGAACCGGCCCTCTCGCAAGGCGGTCAGCTCCTCTTCGGTGAGCCCGACCGCGCGACCGACCGCCTCGTGGGCATACCACTCGAAGGCGCTGTCCTCGGCGACACCGACCTGCAGGATCGCGATCTCGCGGCACCGGGCGCTCAGGGTCGTGCGGTAGCGCACCGCGGCACCGAGCTCCTGCAGGGCCAGGCCGAGGCCCGGCTGGTGCAGCATGATCCCGAAGGGCCCGTTGAGGGCGCCCTGCCGGTCCTTGAGCTCAAACAGCTGCGGCCCTGCCGCACGGGGTCCGCCCGCGATCGCGTCGTAGACCGCGGCCTGCTCGGCCGTCAACTGGTCCGGCGTGAGCCGGGGCAGCCGCTCGCTCACCGCTGACCCCGCTTCCGTGGGTAGGCCCGCGCGACCAGGTAGCCGAGCGCGAAGAAGAGCACCGGCCGGCCGATCTCCTTGAGCAGGCCGGGACCGATGAGCTCCATGACGTTTAGGTCGCTAGAGACCGGCGGGGCCGCGACCGGGCGCGTGGCGGCCGGGGCAGACGCGCCGCTTGCACCCGGCCCGGCCGCTGCGGTGACGGCGCCCGCCGGGGCGGCGGCCGTCGTGCCGCCGCCCATGATCTCGGCACTGAGGTTGGTCGTGAACTGGCCGATCATCCGGTTGCTGACGTCCGCGATCGCGCCCCGGCCGAACTGCGCCATCCGGCCGCTGATGTCGAGGTCGGTGTCGACGAAGACCCGGGTCGAGGTCGGCCCGAGCGGCTCGAGGCGGGCTCGGATCGTCGCGTTGGCTGCGGCCGCGCCTTTCGCGTCCTTGCCGGCCATTGAGATGGTCGCGCTGTGTGCCGCATGGTCCTGCTCGAGGAACTGTGCTGTGCCGGCGAAGTGGGCTCCGATGGGGCCCACCTTGATCTTGACCGTCCCGAGGTAGCGGTCGCCGTCCCGGCCGGTCATTGCGGCACCCGGCATGCATGGGGCGACCCGCTCCAGGTCGGTCAACAGGGCCCAGGTCTCGTCGGCACTCGCGTCGACGACGAACTCGTTGCTGAGCTGCATGATGGAGTCCTCATCCCTCGTTCTGGAACGAGCCGGAGGCGAGTCCCTCGATGACCTCGTCGGTGCCGATGTCGAAGAAGGCCATGATCCGGCAGGGGCACGCTTCGCCGCCCTCGATCTTCCACGGGAACGCGCCGATCACCGCGCGTCGGTTCAGCACCGACTTCAGGTCACCACCGACGTTCTCTGCGTGGATGCACCCGTCCTGGAAGGCCAGGTGGTGCATCGGGAAGATGTCCGACTCGATCTCCCGTCCGGACATGTGGTGCGTGTACGTGTAGTCGCCGCCGAAGAACTCCGAGTAGCTCATCCCGACGTGCTTCTCGAACCGGGCCAGCAGGTCCGGGCGCATGTTCCGGATCGTCGTGTTCATCGGGTGGTCGCCCGACCCGGCATCGATCCCCCACCAGCGGATCTCCATGTCCGCCATCCACCGGGCCAACCGCACGCTGCCGCCCGGGTGCATCGTGAAGTACCGCACCAGGTCCTGCTTCGGCATCCCCTGGTAGTAGTCGATGAACCCGGTGTGGATGATCAGGATGTCGCCCTTCTTCACCTCCACCTTGCTGGTGATGTGCTCCGGCTCGATCAGCCCCCAGTCCTCGACCTCATCGGACACATCGACGATCGCGCCCGCGTGGATCAGCTTGTCCAACGGCAACGACGCCATGTCCAACCCGCCGTCCGTGCCATGCATCGGACCATCCAGGTGCGTCCCGCTGTGCAGCGACGTCTCGATCTTCTGCGACACGATCTGGTTCGTCTGCAGGTTCTGCGTGTAGTACAGCTTCCCGCCCGGGTAGCCCACCCAGCCCGGCGTGTGGATCCCCCAGGGGTGAGTCAGGTCAACGATGCGCATGTCGGTTCTCCTTCTGTGTTGTGGTGCAGGTCAGTGGTGCGTGCCGGTCGTGGCGAGGTGCGCCCGGATCAGGTCCGGCCGCACGGGGGTGCGGGTGACGAAGCCGGGCGACTGGAGGGCGTCGTCGATGGCACTGGCAATGCAGGCCGCGGCAGCGGTGACGCCGCCTTCGCCGGCGCCCTTGATGCCCAAGGGATTGAGGGGGCTGGGTGCGTCCTCGGTGACGAGCACGTCGACCGGTGGCATCTCGTGCATCGTCGGCATGAGGTAGTCCATGAACGTGCTCGCCTGGGGCTGCCCGGCCTCGTCGTAGCGGAACTCCTCGAGTAGCGCCCCACCGAGCCCCTGGGCAACACCGCCGGTGATCTGGCCCTCGACGAGGGTCGGGTTGAGCGCCTTGCCGACGTCATAGCCGACGAGGTAGCGCTCGACTGTGGGGCCGCCCGTCTCCCGGTCGATGCGCACGACGCTGACGTGCACGCCGTACGGGTAGGTCATGTGGTCGCAGTGGAACCACTCCTCGGCGAGCAGGCCCGGGGTGAGGCCGAGCCGGTTGGCGTGCTGCGGCTCGAGCAGCGCCGCGACCTCACCGAGGCTGATCCTTGCGTCGGCGTTGCCGACCACCTGGATCCCGCCCTGGACGACCTCGAGGTCGTCCGGGGAGATCTCGAAGTGCTCCGCCGCGACCGTGAGGGCCTTGACCCGGACCGCCTCGGCTGCCTTGAGCACGGCCGAGCCGGCCATGACGGACTGCCGGGTCGCGAACGCCCCACGGCCATACCCGAACCGGTCGGTCTGGCCGCGCACGGCGCGCACCCGGTCGAGGTCGACGTCGAGCACGTCCGCGACCACCTGGGTCAGGACGGTGTCGACGCCCTGCCCGACCGATGAGGTGCCGGTGGTCACCGTGACCGCCCCGGTGGTGTCGACCTCGACCTCGGCCCCCTCGTAGGGTCCGAGCCCACTCTTCTCGACGAACCAGCCGTAGCCGATGCCCACGCACTCACCCGCGGCCCGCCGCCGCTGCACGTCCGCGCGCAGCCGGGCGAGCTCGAACCGCTCCTCGAGCTTGTCCATGAGCAGGGCGTAGTCGCCCGAGTCGTAGATCAGCTCGGTGCCCATCGCCTGGATCGGGCGCTGGTAGGGCATCTCCTCGACCGGGATGAAGTTGCGGCGCCGCACCTCGAGCCGGTCGAGGCCCAGCTCGTTCGCGATCTGGTCCATGAGCCGCTCCCGGGCGAACGTCCCCTCGTAGCGGCCCGGTGACCGGTAGGTGCCGGCGGGCGTCTTGTTGGTCATCCGGATCCGGCCGCTGACCCGGTAGCTCGCGACGCGGTACGGGCCGGGCAGCATCGAGGCGGTCAGTGACGAGACGGTCGCGGAGTGGGTGCGCACATACGCCCCCTGGTCGGTCCAGAACTGCCCGTCGAGTGCCGTCACGACGCCGGTCTCGTCGACCGCCGCGCGCAGCACGTGACGCTGGTCGCGGGAGTGGTTCGTCGAGACGAGGTCCTCCTGCCGGTCCGCGATCCAGCGCACCGGCCGGCCGAGACGCACCGCGGCGAGCGGCACGAGCACGTCCTCCGGGTAGAGCTCGCCGCGCGGACCGAACCCGCCGCCGACGTGACCCTCGCGCAGGTGCACGTCCCGCGGGTTCCAGCCGATCATCCGCGCGATCGCGTCCCGGTTCCAGAACGGCACCTTCGCGGCGCCGTCGACGACGAGCACGCCCGTGCTCGGGTCGACCCGGGCGCTGACCCCGCGGCACTCCAGCGGCACCCCGGAGTGGCGCCCGATCGTGACGTCGACCTCCACGACCCGGTGGGCGGCGGCGAACGCCGCTGCCACGTCGCCGTATTCGAGCCGGATCTCGGCCGACTCGCTCCCGAGACCCATGGCGATCTCGCGCTGGGCACCCCAGCTCGCCTCCTCGGCGGTGAGCCACGGCACGACGTCGCCGCTGCCGTCGAGGACGGCGGGCAGCGGGTCGATGTCGACCTCTACGAGCTCGGCGGCGTCCTCCGCGACATACTCGCTCGACGCGAGGACCACGGCGACCGGCTCGCCCACGTAGCGCACCCGGGTGCGGGCCAGCACTGGTTGACGGTAGGGCCGCTGCTCGTCGAGCGCGGTGAGCCGGAAGTCGATCGGGGGCAGGTCGGCGACGTCGACGGCCGTCCACACCGCGGCGACCCCGGGCACGGCGAGCGCCGCCGTGGTGTCGATGCCCCGCAGCAGGCCGTGCGCCACCCCGGCCCGGACCACCCGCAGGTGCAGCTGCCCGGACACCGTCGAGTCGGCCGCGAACCGGCCCCGGCCGCGGAGCAGGACCGGGTCCTCGACGCGTCGTGCGGATCCGCCGATCACTCGCGCATCGCCTCCGCCGCACACTGGGTCGCCTTGAGGATGTTCTGGTAGCCGGTGCAGCGGCACAGGTTGGACGAGAGCGCCTCGACCAGCTCCTCCTCGGTCGGCTCCGGGTTCTCCTCGAGCACCCCGGCGGCCAGCATGAGGAAGCCCGGTGTGCAGAAGCCGCACTGCAACCCGTGGTTGTCCCAGAACGCCTGCTGCAGCGGGTGGAGGGTCTCGTCGTCGGGGGCCAGGCCCTCCACGGTGCGGATCGACATGCCCTCGCACTGCACCGCGAACATCAGGCAGGCCCGGGCCGGCTTGCCGTCGACGAGGATCGTGCACGCGCCACACACCCCGTGCTCGCAGCCGAGGTGGGTGCCGGTGAGTCCGCAGTCCTCACGCAGCGCGTCGGCGAGGGTTTTGCGTGGCTCGACCTGGATCTCGTGCCGGTCACCGTTGACGAACAGGCGCAGCGGAACGGTCGGACTGGTCATGGCTTCCCTCCGGGGACGGTGGCGGGCGTGGGCGTGGGCACGGACTCGGCCGAGGCTGTGGTGGCTGATCCGGCAGCGGCAGCGGGCGAGCGTCCCTGCCGGTGCTCCTGCGAGCGCTCCGTGGCGCGGCGGATCTCCTCCCGGATCCGGGCCGGGGTCGCCGGCATCCGGTTGACCGCGATGCCGAGCGGCGTCAGCGCATCGGTGATCGCGTTGAGGACTGCGGCGGGGGCGCCGATCAGGCCGCCCTCTCCGACGCCCTTGGCGCCGGTCACCGTGAAGTCGGAGGCGGTGTAGAGGTGCTCGATCTCGATCCGCGGCACCTCGGCGAGGGTGGGCGGCAGGAAGTCCATCAGCGAGGTCGTCACGAGCACGCCGCGTTCGTCGTAGATCAGCTCCTCCAGCAGCGCGTTGGCGATCCCCTGCACGACGCCGCCGTGGATCTGGCCGTCGACGATCGCCGGGTTGACGAGCACCCCGGCGTCCTCGACGACGAGGAACCGGCCGATCGTGACCTCGCCGGTCGCCGGGTCGACCTCGACCTCGACGGCGTGCACCGCGTTGGAGAACGTGCCGAGCGGGTTGTAGAGGGCGCTCTG
This sequence comes from Intrasporangium chromatireducens Q5-1, assembly GCF_000576575.1. Classification (GTDB taxonomy): domain Bacteria; phylum Actinomycetota; class Actinomycetes; order Actinomycetales; family Dermatophilaceae; genus Intrasporangium_A; species Intrasporangium_A chromatireducens. The sequence goes on along the minus strand of NZ_AWQS01000037.1, from coordinate 20,006 downwards.
CTCGAGGCCGGCCTGCTCCCCCTCGGGCAGGGTGTGCGAGCGGTGGTATGCCGTGCGGGCGATGTCCGCGATCGACACCGCGGCCCCGGCGCCGCGGACCCGGGCCCAGCCGCCGCGCAGCTCCACGTCCTCCGGGGCGCACTCGAGCAGCTCGGCGGCGATGCGCTCCATCCGCGGGCGCAGGGCCGCCCCGGCCATCCGCGCGGCGCCGCCGGCAATGACCATGGCGCGGCTGCCGAAGCTGCCCCAGCCGTATGGCGTGGCGTCCGTGTCCGAGTGCACGACCCGCACGACGGCGGGGTCCACCCCGAGCTCGTCGGCGACGACCTGTGCCAGCGTGGTGCGCAGCCCCTGGCCGTGGGGCGACGCGCCGATCCGCAGCACGACGTTGCCGGACGGGTCGAACGCGAGGTCCACCTTCTCGTAGCCCGGGGTGATTCCCATGGAGCGCGCGGCGAAGACGGGCACGCCATACCCCGTCCGTTCTGCGAAGCAGCTGAACCCCAGCCCGAGGTAGCGGCCCGCTGCCCGCGCGGCGGCCTGCCGCTCGCGGAAGGCGGGCACGTCGATGGTCTGCGTCGCCGTGGCGAGCGCCTCGAGGTGCGACGACGGGTCGATGACCATCCCGGTCGGGGTCGTGTGCGGGTAGTCGCGGATCAGGTTGGTCTGCCGGATCTGCACCGGGTCGAGCCCGAGCTGCGCCGCTGCGGTGTCCATCAGCCGCTCCATGGCGAGGGTCTGCACGGGGCGGGAAACGCCGCGGTATGGCGCGATGGGGCACTTGTTGGTGATGACCCCGCGGGAGCGGACGGAGTATTCACCTACGGCGTAGGGGCCGGGCAGCTCGGCGAAGGCCATGAGGGGCTCGACCCCGAACGTGACGGGGTAGCAGGAGTAGGCGCCGACGTCCGCGACGAGGTCGGCGCGCAACGCGACGAGCTCGCCGTTCGCGGTGAAGGATCCGGTGAGCTGGTATTCCTGCTCGCGGCTGTGCCAGGAGGCGAGGAAGTTCTCCTCGCGGGTCTCGACCCAGGCGATGCTGCGACCGAGTCGGCGCGCGGTGTGCACGAGGACGAGGTCCTCGCGGGCGAGGGACATCTTGGCCCCGAAGGCGCCGCCGACGTCGGGGGCCACGACCCGCAGCAGGTCCTCGGAGATGCCGAGGGTGTCGCAGATCCCGGTGCGGATCACGTGCGGCATCTGGGTGGTCGTGTGCAGCGTGATGCGGCCGCTCGCCCGGTCGATCCCGACGTGCGAGGCGCGCGCCTCCATGGGCATGGCGCTCTGGCGGGCGGACTCCACCGTGAGGTGCACGTGGTGCTCCGCGGCGGCGACCGCGTCCTCGAACCCGGGGGTCGTCAGGCGCGCGTCGATGACAGTGTTGGGCTCGCCCGGGAACGGGCCGGGGTGCACGAGCGGCGCGTCCGGCGCGGTGGCCTGCCGGACGGTGAGGACCGGGTCGTGCGGCTCGATCTGCACGTCGACGAGCTCGGCGGCGTCCTCGGCCTCGGCGGGGGTCCGGCCGAGGACCATCGCGACCGGCTCGCCGACGAACCGGACCACGTCGATCGCGAGTGCCGGCATCGGGGCCGGCACGTAGTCGGGGCGGTGCAGCACGGGGCTGACCTGCGCCACCCCGGCGAGGTCCTGGGCCGTCACGAGCGTCACGTGCGCGGGGGCGGTGACCGAGACGAGCCGGCCGGCCGCGATGGGGCTGCGCACGAAGACGGCGTAGTGGCAGGCCCGGTCGCGGGCGGCGATGTCGGCGACATAGCTGCCCCAGCCACGGAGGATGGCCGGGTCCTCGACGCGCCGGATCGACTGGCCGACCCAGTTCATCGGCTCGGTCGACGTCGCGGGCGCGCTCACCGGCCACCGCCCTGGCTGATCGCCCGCGGCAGCAGGGCCCGGACGAGGTCGCGTCGGTAGTCGCCCGTGCCGTGGCTGTCGGTGGGCGGGTCGACCTCGTCGGCCGCTGCCTCGGCCGCGGCCTGCACCAGGGCGGACCCGCCGGCGTCGTGCTCGGGCCAGGCCGCGCCGGTCAGCACCGCCTCGGCGGCCGCGCTGCGGAAGGGGATGTCGCTGACCCCACCGATGCAGACCCGGGCCGAGGTGACCGTCCCGTCGGTGACCGCGACGTCGGTGGTCACCGCGACGATCGCGAAGTCGCCTGCACGGCGGGCGAACTCGGCGATGCCGGCCGTGTGGGTGTCGTCGAGCACCGGCAGCGAGACGGACAGGAGCAGCTCGTCCGGCTCCATCGCGGTGGTGAAGATCGACTGGAAGAAGTCACGAGCGGGTATGGTGCGCTCGCCCCGGGCCGCGCTCGTGACGACGATCTGCGCGTCGAGGAGCGTCGCGACCAGGCACCACTCCGAGGCGGCGTCGCAGTGGGCGAGGCTGCCGCCGAAGGTGCCGCGGGTACGGATCGGCAGGTGGCCGACCTGGTGCGCCGCGGACCGGAGCAGCCGGGTGAGCGGGTCCGCGCCGGGCAGGTTCTGGACGGTGAGGTGTCGGGTGCGGGTCCGGATGACGAGGTGGCCGTCGACCCGCTCGACGCCGTCCAGCCCCGGCGCGTCGTTGATGTCGACCAGGCGGCTCGGCCGGGCGAGCCGGAAGTTCATCATCGGCACGAGGCTCTGCCCGCCGGCCAGCACCTTGGTCTCGTCCGGGTCCGCGGCCAGCTCGACGAGCACCTCGTCGACCGACCGGGGCCGGACGTAGTCGAACGCAGCAGGCTTCACAGCAACTCCTCATCGATCTGCAGCCGGTAGACGTCGGTCCGCCGGTCCTCGCGCGGCCGGATGCGGGGACCGCGGACCCAAGACTCCCGCACCTGCTCGGGCGTGATCCGGGCGGTCGCCCGGTCCGCGCCGGTCCGGGACAGCGGCCCGGCAACGAGCCGCCCGCGCGCGTCCACGGCGATGGACCCGCCGAGCGGTCGCACCCCGTCCTGGCCGGGGCCGGACGCCTGGGAGACCGCGACGACGGCGACCTGGTCGAGGTTGGCCTGCATGACGACCGCCTCGGCCTGCTGCACGAGGCCCTCCGCGGGCACGGCGCTGTCGAAGCCACCGACCCAGGCCGCGGGGGCGATGACGATCTCGGCCCCCTTGAGGCTGAGGGCCCGGAGCACCTCGACGAAGCGCAGGTCGTAGCAGACACAGACCCCGAGGACGCCGTGCTCGGTAGCGACCACCGGCAGCCTGTCGCCGGGGGTGTAGGCGAGCTGCTCCGTGTCGAACAGGTGCAGCTTCCGGTAGGTCAGGAGCGGCCCGTCCGCCCCGACGACGACGACGGAGTTGAACAGCTCCTGCCCGTCGCGCTCGGCGAACCCGACGGCGACGAGCCCGCCGCGGCGCTGCGTCAGCGCGGTGAGCTGGCCGACGAGCGGACCGTCGAGCGGCTGCGCGTGCCGGGCCGCCAGGTCCGGGTCGGTGACGTAGCCGGTGTTGGCCAGCTCGGGGAAGACCACGATGCCGGCGCCCTCGTCCAATGCCCGGTCGGCGCGCGCGAGGATCTCGGCGGTGTTCTCCGGGACCGCGCCGATGGCGGGGGCGGTCTGCTCGAGGGCGATCAGGGTCATGCCAGCGCCAGCCTCGTCGCGATCTCGTCGACGTCGACACCGACGGCGCGCAGCATGTCGAGGTCGGCCGGGCAGGGCCCGCCCACCGAGACGACGCGCTCGCCGAGGTCGGCGGCGACGGCGTGCCAGACCCCGGGCGGGATGGTCACCGCGTCACCGGGCCCGAACGGGATGCGCACCCCGTTCGTGACGTCCTCGGCCGTGCCGCGGCCCTCGAGGATGAAGATCGTGTCCTCGGAGTAGGCGTGCACGTGCTCCGTGTTGCGCTCACCCGGCTCGAGCACCACGTAGTTCATGTTCGCGCTGACCGCGCCGGCGCCGTACCAGACGACGAGCCTGGCGTCCGCCGAGATGAACGGCACCATCAGACCCGGCTCGTCGCGGTGGTAGAAGGACAGCCCCTCGGGACCCCGGTCCGTCTCGGGGCCGGCACCGGCCATCCCGAACTGCTCGTCACACGGGGCCGGGCCGCCGACGATGGTGGCCGAGCCGACGGAGGAGAGGGCATAGCGGGTGCCGGGTGCGATGTGGACCATGCCGCCCGCGACGACGTTGGTCGCGGCGGCTCCGGCAAGAACCTCGATCGACCCGTCTACGACGTAGTAGACCGCCTCGTCCGAGTGGCAGAGCGGAACCGTCCGGCTCAGGGACTCGAGGCGCAGGTGGTAGAGGCTCCGCAGGGAGCAGCCCATCCCGGCCCCGACGACCTCACGGCACCAGCCCAGTCCCTCGATGACCGGCAGCGCCGGGCCCCAGTCCTGCTCGGTGATGACGCGCAGGCCGCCCTCGGTCCCCTTGACCATGATCCACTCCTTGGTTGTTAAGTCGATTCAGTTGTTCAATCGAGTCAGCTGTTCAGTCGATTCAGCTGTTCAATGCAGCAGTTCAATCGATTTCGGTGTAGTTGAAAGGCATGTACCGGGTGGTGGCGCGACCGGCGCCGCGCCCGACCGGTCAGGACAGGGTCGGCCCGACGGGGGCTCGACGGTCCTGGACCGGGTCCGCCGCGTCGGCCGGGGCCGGAGGCAGCAGGCGCCGGATGCCGTGGTTGACGACGAGGTGCAGGACGAGCAGGAGCGCGACGCCGACCATCATCGGGTTGGTCACGATGCCGGCGAGGGCGGGTGGCAGGGCCGCCACGATCTCGTCGGGCAGGAACAGGGTGCCGAGGGCGATGATGAAGGCCGGCGCTGCCACCATGAGGTTGAGCTCGTCCCAGACCACCTCCCCGAGCAGCTGGATCCCGGACAGCGCGATGATCCCGAACAGCACGGTCGAGGCCGCGGCCAGGACGGGGCCGGGCAGGCCGGCGACGAGCAGGCCGACCTTGGGGATGAAGGCCAGCACGACCGCCATGATCCCCGCGCCCATCGTCACGAAGCGGCTGCCGATCCCGGAGACACGCACGATGCCGGCGTTCTCGGGATAGGACGTCGTGCCGATCCCGCCGCAGGCCGCCCCGACCACCGAGCCGAGGAACTCCGTGAACAGCCCGCGATTGGTCCGCTCCACGTCCACCTGCTCCCCACCCCAGCGGCCGATGAGCTGGTACATGCCCATCGACTCGGTGCCGGCCTGCAGGAAGGCGAGCAGCATCAGCCCCACGGCAGCGGCGTCGACGCCGAAGCCGAAGGGCAGCAGCTCTGGCGCACCGAGCATGGGCACGGCGCTGAGATCGGGAATCTCCCACAGCCCCAAGGAGGCTGCCAGCACGGTGCCGGCCAGGATGCCCCAGAAGATTGAGGCCCGGCGCAGCACGCCGCGACCGCCCAGGATGGTGCACGCCATGACGGCGAGCACGGTGCAACCGCTGACGAGCAGCAGCGGCCAGCCGTGTCCGGGCGCACCCGGCTGGCCGAACCAGCCACTTAGCCCGATCGTCGCCAGCTGCGCCCCGATGATGACGAACAGGGTGCCGAAGACGATGGGGTGAGCGGCCACCGCGGCGACCCGGCCGAAGAGTCCGCAGCGACGCAACGGCAGGCTGAGCAGCGCGAAGACGAGACCGGCGACCATCATCGAGCCGAACGCGGTGCCCAGCCCGAAGTTCTGCGCCGAGGCGATGATCGCGACCATGAAGGCCGCGGTGGGACCCTGCACGATGGGCAGCCGCAACAGCCGGCTCGACTGCAGGATCGTGATGACCCCGGTCATCAGGAAACAGCCCTGGGTGATCAGGCCGACCTGGCCTGGGGTCAGCGACAGGGCCTGCCCGATGATGCCCGGGAAGAGCCAGATCCCGGTGAGCGCGAGCAGGTGCTGGGCACCGAAGAGGGCGGTCCGTCCCGTGGGCAACCGCGCATCGAACCCGACCGTCAGGGGAGTGCTCGGAGTGCGGGGGTCCAACATCCGGATCTCACTTCCTCACTTCGTTGTGATCGACGACGAAACGCGGCCGCCCGGCGCCGGGTACCGGCGGCCGACTGGCGGCCAGTGTGCCCTAGGTGTTGAACAAATTTCAAGACTATTGACGTCCCGACCTTGTTCACCTAGGCTCCACCGACATCAATTCCTGTGAAGTGCGACACGCGTCCCAGGCCCCACGAGGACCCCGACCTGTCGCCCGCGAAGCGCTCAACGAGGAGGAACGCAGGATGGTTGCAGAAGCGACGCTTGCCCTGGGGAAGTACTGGCACCCGATCGGTCGGAGTGAGGACGTCACGGACAAGCCGGCCCGGTTCCGTCTGCTGGACGACTTCGTCGTCGCCTTCCGCCACGAGGGCCAGTTGGCGGTGTTCAAGGACATGTGCGTCCACCGCGGCGCGGCCCTGTCGCTCGGCTGGGTCAAGGACGGCACCCTGGTGTGCCCCTACCACGGCTGGCAGTACGACACCGACGGCCGGTGCGTCCGGATCCCGTCGCGTCCCGAGAACCAACCCATCCCGGAGCTGGCCCATGCCGTGGCCTACCGGTCGCAAGAGCGCTACGGCCTCGTCTGGGTGGCGATGGAGGAGCCCGAGCTCGACATCCCGCCCTTCCCCGACGACTGCTTCGACGCCGAGGGATGGACCTCCTTCCTCTCGTACAAGGAGGTGTGGCAGACCTCGGCGGCGCGCACCATCGAGAACTTCATGGACTTCTCGCACTTCCCCTACGTGCACCCGGGCCTGCTCGGCACCGAGGAGAACGCCGAGGTGGAGCCCTACAAGGTCGTCAAGACCGACGACGGGCTGCGCTACGTCTTCGAGCAGGTCGAGCCGAGCGACCTCTACGGCAAGGGCGGCACGGCGGTCGTCGAGTACGAGTACATCATCCACATGCCTTTCTTCATCCACCTGAAGAAGCGGGTCAAGGAGACCGACGAGACGACGATCATCACGCTCGTCACCACGCCGCTGACCGAGCACACCAGCGAGCTCTACGTCTGGATCGTCCGCAACCACAGCCACGACACCCCGGACGCCGAGTTCGGCGACTTCACGGTCCAGATCATGCAGCAGGACCACCCGGTCGTGGAGAGCCAGCGGCCCGAGGGGATCCCCGACTCCCTTAAGGAGGAGCTGCACCTCATGCCCGCCGACAACGCCTCCCTCGTCTACCGGCAGAAGCTCCTCAAGATGGCCAAGGTCGAGCCGCTCGGGCCGTACGGGGCATGAACACCATGGCCCTGGTCCGGCCGGTCGTCATCGCCGACAGCAGGACACCGGCCGACGGCATCCGCTGGCTGCGCCTCGTCGCCGCAGACGGGGGCGACCTGCCCGGCTGGGCGCCGGGGGCGCACCTCGACCTGATCCTGCCCTCCGGCCTGGTGCGGCAGTACTCGCTCTGCGGATCGCCCACGGACCGCCGGTCCTACGAGATCGCGGTGCTGCGCGAGCCGGCCGGACGGGGCGGCTCGGCGGAGGTGCACGACGACCTGCACGTCGGTGACGAGGTCCGGATCGCGGGGCCTCGCAACCGGTTCCCGCTCGAGGACGCGGCGTCATACGTCTTCGTGGCGGGGGGCATCGGCATCACGCCGCTGCTCAGCATGATCCGCGAGGCGATCCTGCGCGGTCGCGACTGGCGGCTCGTCTACGGGGGTCGGACGCGAGCGTCGATGGCCTTCCGGGACGAGCTCGAGGCAGCGCACCCCGACCGGGTGACCATCCTGCCGCAGGACGAGGTCGGCCTGATCGACCTCGAGGCCCACGTTGCGCCGCAACCCGGCGCGCTCGTCTACTGCTGCGGCCCGGAACCGCTGCTCGCGGCGGTCGAGGACCACTGTGGCCGCCGCTGGGCGCCGGGCAGCCTGCATGTGGAACGGTTCATCGCCGAGGCGGCGGGTCCTCCGCCATCCGCCGACGCACAGACCCCGTTCGAGGTGCAGCTCGGGCTGGACGGACCCGTGCTGACGGTGCCCGCGGACAAGTCCATCCTGCACACCCTGCTCGATGCCGACGTCGACGTGCTCTACTCCTGCGAGGAGGGCACGTGCGGCAGCTGCGAGACCCAGGTCCTCGCCGGCGAGCCCGACCACCGCGACACCCTGCTCGACCAGTCCAGCCGCGACAACGGCTGCATGCTCATCTGCGTCTCCCGCTGCGCCGGCGCCCGCCTCGTCCTCGACGTGGACCCGCCGGACGACCTCACCCACCGGGCTGCCGACTCGGCCTGAGCCGAGCACCATACGCCCTCGTCCCGGCGGTCGCGGACTCCCGTGCCGACCCGCCGCTCTGCGATCGACCCCATTTCACCCCTGCCACGTGGCCCGGCCAACCAAGGAGCCAACATGAAACCCACCACCCGCATGCTCGGCGCACTGTCATTCGCCGCAGCCCTGACCCTCACCGCGTGCTCGAACTCCGCCACCCCGGGACCAGCCGCAGGCAACGGCGACGGCGACGCCGTGCACGTCGGCCTCATCCAGGAGGCCCGGCCCGACGTCGAGCCGTGGAGCCTCTCCTGGCACGACTCCATCGAGTCGCTCAAGGCGAAGAACCCCGGGATGAAGGTCACCGAGACGTTCGACGCGTATGACGCGACGCGGGCCGAGCCGGTCATCCGCCAGCTGCTCGACTCCGGGGCCAGCGTCATGGTCCTGTCCACCTTCGTGCTGACCGACGTGGCCAAGACCCTCGCGCCGGAGTACCCGAAGGTGCCGATGGTGCTGACCTCGTTCGGCACCATGCAACAGCCGAACCTCTCCTCCGCCACCGCCAGCTACCTCGAGATCGGCTACTCCAGCTGCTGGCTGCTCGCCAAGCTGGCCAAGGACGGTCAGGTCGGCGTGGTCGGAGCCCAGGAGGCACCCTTCGAGGTCGAGTCCGAGGAGGGCTGCCGGCTCGGCGCCGAGGCCGCCCACCCGGGCGCGAAGGTCACCGTAGTCAACAGCAACAGCTTCACCGACGCCCAGGCCAACCGGGAGCAGGTGCAGAACCTGCTCGACCGCGGCATCGACAACATCTTCCTCGTCTCCGGGACCGAGGACACCGTGGGCGGCTTCCGGCTCTGCGAGACCGCCAAGGCACACTGCGTCACCTGGGGTGGCGACGGCCGCAAGTGGGCCCCGAAGGCAGCCGTGCTGACCGTCGAGCTGGACTGGAGCAGCCTGCTCGCCGACCTCACCGAGCAGGCCCGCACCGGCAAGCTCGAGGCGAAGTCGTGGAACCTGACCTACGGCAACAAGGGACTCAAGGCCACCGGCATCGACGAGGCGGCCGACGTGTCGCCTGAGCTGCGCACGGAGTTCACCACCATGCTCGCCGGCCTGGCCGACGAGTCGATCTCCTTGCCCGCCAGCAAGGTCCACCCCGGCCTCCGTTAGGACGCACCGTGATGCATGCTGCCAACTCCGTGGCCATCGTGGACCGCCCCGCGGCCACGCCAGCCGTCGCCCTGAAGCACATCAGCAAGACCTTCGGCACCAACGCCGCCCTCACCGACGTGACCGTGGACCTCCGGCCCGGGGAGGTGCACGCGCTCGTCGGCGAGAACGGCGCCGGCAAGTCGACCCTGATGAAGATCCTCGCCGGCTACCTGCCCGCAGACACGGGCGAGCTCGAGGTCGACGGCCGCGCCGCCCCCGCCGACAGGGTGCTCTCCGGGCCACGCGTCGGGGTCGGCTTCGTCGAGCAGGAAGGCGGCCTCATCCGGGAGCTCACCGGAGCCGAGAACCTCATCCTCGCCGAGGGCACCGGGTTCCTGGCCGACCGGGCAGCAGCCGGAGCCCGGATCCGGGAGCTGGGCAACCGGTTCGGCGGCGCGGTCGACCCCCACGTCCCCGTCGAGCTGCTCGCGGTGGGACAGCGGCAACGCCTCGAGATCCTGATCATGCTCGCCCGCGGCGCTGACGTGCTCATCCTCGACGAGCCCACGGCGGCCCTCGGCATCGAGGACGCAGCGATCCTCACCGAGATCATCGAGCGGTTCACCGCCGACGGGGGCGGCGTTTTCTACATCAGTCACAAACTGCACGAGGTGATGAGCATCGCGGACCGCATCACCGTGCTGCGCGGCGGCCGCGTCGTCGGAGGGCATGCGGCCGACCAGGTCGAGGTCGCGCAACTCGCCGCGGACATGGTCGGCCAGCGGGTCGCCGGTGACGAGAACCGGAACGGCAACGGGTCCGACAGTGCCGAGCTGATCGAGGTCGCCCTCGGGGAGGAGCGGGCGCGCACCACCGCCTCGGCCAGCCACGAGGTCGTCGGCACCCTCACCGGGGTCTGCGCCCCGGCACCATACGTCGGCGAGTCGGCCCTGCACGAGCTCGACCTCGTCGTGCGTGCCGGCGAGGTGGTCGGGGTGGCGGGGGTCGTCGGCAGCGGCCAGTCGACCCTCGCCCGGGTGCTGGCCGGGCTGTTGCGACCCAGCACCGGCACGGCCCAGCTGCCCGACCGGGTCGCCTATGTGCCGGAGCACCGCCACGACGACGCCGTCGCGCTCGAGCTGAGCGTGCGCGACAACGTCGTGCTCCACTCCCACCGGCGCCGGGAGTTCTGTCGGGGCCCCTGGTTCCGGCGCGATCGGATGGACCAGCACGTCGAGGAGGTGCTCCGGCGCTCCCACGTACGCGGCGCCACCTTGACCATGCCGATCTCGGGCCTGTCCGGCGGCAACCAGCAGAAGCTCGTGCTCGGCCGCGAGCTCGACGAGTGCCCCACCCTGGTCGTCGCGCACAACCCCTTCCGGGGGCTCGACGTGCGCGCTATCCAGGAGGTCCGGCAGGCCGTGCTCGGCGCCTGCGACCAGGGCGCCGGGGTCGTGATGATCAGCCCCGACCTCGACGAGCTGCTCCAGCTCGCACACCGCATCGTCGTGCTGTTCGCCGGGCGCATCCTCGGCGAGGTCGACGTCGCGGACGGCGACCTCGACCAGCTCGGCCGCCTGATGGGCGGTGTCGCATGAGCCTGCTCTCGCTCACCCACCGCACCCCCCGCCAGGCCTCCTTCGGTCGCGGCCTGGTCAACCTGCTGACCGCCGTCGCCGTGGTCGCCGGGCTCGTCGCCGCCCTGCTCGCGATGGTCGGCGTTGACCCGGCCGGGACCGCGCAGGCGATGTGGAGCGGATCGTTCGGCACCCTCCGGTCCACCGGCGAGACGCTCATCCGGGCCACCCCGCTCCTGCTCATCGCGCTCGCCCTGATCCCGTCGCTGCGTGCCGGCCTCTACAACATCGGCGCTCCCGGGCAGATGGCCTTCGGGGCCCTGGCCAGCACGGTCATCGCGCTGCAGGCCCCCACCCTGCCCAGCGCCATACTCGTGCCGGCGTGCGCCATCGGCGGCTGTCTCGCCGGGGCGCTCACCGCATTCCTGCCCGGCCTGCTCAAGGCCACGTGGCGGGCCAACGAGATCATCACCACCCTGGCGATGAACTTCATCGCGGTCGCCGTGCTCGGCTACCTGCTGACCGGCGTCATGCAGAGCGACTTCGCGAACCTGCCCCAGTCGGACTCGCTCCCGGCTAACAGTGCGCTGCCGACGTTCATCCCCGGCACCCGCACCCACATCGGCCTGCTCGTCGCGCTGCTCGCGGTGCCGCTGCTCTGGGCCGCCGACCGCTCCCGGCTCGGCTACCGGCTGCGCATCTTCGGCGCCAACCCCTCCCTGGCCCGGCAGGCGCAGATCCGACCCGGCCGCTACACGATCTGGCTGATGACCCTCGGTGGGGCCGGCGCCGGCCTCGCCGGCTGGATGCAGGTGGCCGCGCTGGACCACCGGCTCTATGTCGGCATCGCGACCCCCGTCGGGTATGCCGCGCTCTTCGTCGCGCTGCTCGGTGCCCTGCACCCGCTCGGCACCGTCCTCGCGGCACTCGCCTTCGGGGCGCTGCTGCACGGCGGCGACTCCCTGCAGGTGGGCGCCGGCGTCTCCCCCGAGATTGTCCAGGTGCTGCTCGGGCTGATCCTGCTCGCCTACGCCATCCGCGCCACCACCTCCGCTGCCACGGGCACGGAAGGAAGGACAAGGTCATGGACCTTCTGGAAGCGATCCTGAGCACTGCCGTCCGCCTCATGGTGCCCCTCCTGCTCGCCGCGCTCGGCGAGCTCATCGCGCAGCGCAGCGGCGTGATGAACATCGGCCTCGAGGGGATGATCGCCGGCGGCGCCTTCACGGCGTATGCCGTCGCCATGGCCCACTGGGGCCTGGCCGCGGGCACAGTGGCCGCACTGCTCACCGGCGCACTCGTCGCGCTCGTCATGGCCGTCGGGGCGGTGTGGGCACGGGGCAACCAGATCCTCGTCGGCTTCGCGCTGTTCATCCTCGTGCCCGGGATCGCCAACTTCCTCTACGTGCAGATCGGCTGGACCGGCGGCGCTCCCGCGGTGCCGACCGTGACGATCCCGGTCCTCAGCCAGCTGCCCGTCATCGGCCCGGCCTTCTTCGCGCAGAACCTGTTCTACTACGTCGCAGCCGTGCTCGCCGTGGCGGTCTGGTACTTCTTCGCCCGGACCCGCGCCGGGATGACCGTCACCGCGGTCGGCCACAGCCCGACGATCGCGGCCCACCGCGGCACCTCGCCGCGCCGGGTCCGCACGCTCGCCCTGCTCGCGTGCGGGGCGCTCGCCGGGTTGGCCGGTGCGGCAATGTCGCTCGGCTCCGTCGGGTCCTATGCACCGAACATCGTCGGCGGTCGCGGGCTCATCGTCATCGCCATCGTCATCCTCGGCCGGTGGACGGTCCCGGGCGCGATCGCCGGCTCGCTGCTGATCGCCGTCCTCGACTCGCTCAAGCTGAACGTCGCCGAGGGCTCGGTGATCCCGCTGCAGCTCTTCGGGGCCCTGCCGTGGGTTGTCGTCATGCTCATGCTGGTCGTCAGCTATCGCATGCGGTCCAACACGCCACGGACGCTGGCCCAGTAGCCGGTCCGGCTGCCCGATGCGTTTCCGTTCAACCCGACTCACCAGAAGACCGACCTCCCGGAGGCCATCGTGACCTACCAGTACTACCTCTACGGCGAGCAGCAGACGCTGCCCGAGACCCCCGCCTACCAGGCCTACTTCGAGCCGGCCCGCACTGCCGTGGTCTGCGTCGACATGCACGAGGGCCACCTGTCTGACTCACCGGACTGCCCCTGCCCTGCCCCGCGAGGCGTCCCGCTCGTCGAGCCGATCGACGCCTTCCACGACGCGGCCCGGGACCTCGGGGTGCGGATCATCCACGTCCGCACCGGACTGCGGCCCTCTGGGGCGGACGACGTCAACGGCATCCCGAGCGCGTGGCGACTCGGTTTCAGCGCCTTCGTAGGCGGCATCCCCAACATCGACCAGCACGCCATCGAGGGCAGCGAGTGGACCCGCTTCCGGACCCGGGTCGAGCCGCAGGACGAGACGGTCACCAGCAAGAAGCGGCTGTCGGCGTTCTACCCCAGCGACCTCGACTTCCTGCTCCGCCAACTCGATGTCCGCACGATCGCGCTGACCGGCATGATGACCGACTGCTGCATCCTCAGCACCGCCTTCGAGGCGTCCAACCTCAACTACCGCGTCATCACCGTTAACAACCTGGTCGCCGGCACCAACGACGAACTCGAGGATGCCGCGCTCAAGATCATGTCGCTTAACACCGGCCTTGTGATGGACAGCGGCGAGCTGTTGCGGGCATGGCAGGCCACAGGGCCGACGGGAGCTGGCGCGGCAGCGTCCTCGGTCGCCGCGGCCGCTGCGGCGGACCAAGGCCAGGTTCCTTCCCTGGCCGGGAATTAGGAGGCCCCCGTGAGCGAGGGCGGCCGCACGAGTCCCCCAGCAAGCGTCATACCTGCACGTCGTGGCTTAGAGTTCAACAAGACTGAACTCATTCTGCCAGGGGTGTCCACAACGATGACGAAGACCAAGCCGATAAAGGATTCGGCGACTCCCACCAGACTGGATGGGGCGAAGCCCGACCAAGATCGATCCACGGCGGACGGCGACGCGCAGGAGACGATGCGTCTGGTGGGCGCGCAGATCCGGCGCATCCGCAAACGGCGCAACATGACTCTTCAGCAGCTCGGGACCGAGACGGGCATGAGCGTGTCTATGCTGTCCATGCTCGAACGCGGCGTCGCCACCGCATCAATCAGCACGCTCGTCGCGGTCTCCTCCGCACTCGGCACCCACATGTCGGAACTCTTCGGGGCGGGCGCGGAACCCTCCTCTCCTGTGCGACGTCTCGATGACCAGACCGAAGTGGTGACCTCGTCCGGGGTGGTGCGCCGCCTCGTACACAACGACCCGAGTCGTGGCTTGGAGATGGTGATCAACGAGTACGCGCCCGGTACGAGCAGCGGTACAGAACCCGGATTCCATCAGGGCAGTGAGTTCGGGATCGTGCTGGCTGGAACGCTAACCGTGCAGGTCAACGATGACATCCACGTCCTCCGCCCCGGCGACGCCATCCATTACTCGTCGATGACGCCGCACCTTCTGACGAACACCGGCCGAGGCAAGGCGCGCGCCGTTTGGGTCAACCTCGACAACTGACCATACGTAAGTGCGGCCGCAGTTCGATCGCCAATATGCGGCCCCACAGTCGACGGTTGGGCAGTTTCTCGAGCCAGCGCTCCTCTGGGATCAGGCAATCAACGCGAGCCCGCGGGGGCTGCCTGAACGGTCGGCCGGTGACCGGTGTTACCCAGAGGCGCTGTCGTTTCCAACCTCCTCCGCCGTAACGTCGAGGCCGATCTGCTCTCGCCGCGTCCCACTGTGTCCTTTCGCTCGGATTGGCGCGAGAGTCCTGCCAGAGTTCAGGACGGGGCTCGCGGTGACGGGGCCGGTTGGCGCATGCGATCCGCTCTGCGCGACCGCGTCGAACAGTGTCGGCGCGGTGATGACTGGGCGGCTCACGCCGCGGGTGAGTTGCCTTGGATGCGGGTCTTGGCCGAGCCGGTGCCGAGTGCCTCGACGGTCCCGCCGATGGTGAGCTGTTTGACGGTCCCCCCTCATCGACCTCGTAGGTGACCACGTCGTCGCCACGGGTGCGTAGGGCGCCGCCGATGGTCACCGAGTCGATGGTGCCGCCGGGCTTGACGGAGAACGCGGTCGCCTTCAAGGACACCTGGACTCCCTTGACCAGGCTCATGCCCTCACCGCCGGTGGTCTCTACGTCGTGGTGCACGACCAGCGTGCCCAGTGGCTTGGAGACCTGGATGCCGATGGAGCCGTCTCCGGTGGTCTTGATCGAGTGGAAGGAGGCCTGCTTCAGGGACCCGTCGTAGAGGTTGAACCCGCGGGCCCCGGGTCCGGTGGTGAGGATGGGAGCCTGCACCTCGAGGGTGTCGATGTCTCCGAAGTTGACGAAGCCGATTCCCGAGGGGCCGGTCGAGGTGACCTGCGCGGTTGCCACCCAGTGCTTCACATATCCCCAGTTGTCCAGGACCATGTCGTTCTGCCCGTGGGTGGTCACCGTCCCGGCGTTCTCCACCCGGTCCACGCTCGTCCCGGACACGACAAACACCCCGCCGGTGATCTTGTCCGGGGTGCCGGGCGCGATGCCGCCGTCGATGACGACGGTGCCGGTCTGGATCAGGTCGGCGGTGAAACTCCCCCCGGCGCCATGGCCGTCACGGTCCCCGTATCCCGCCACGAACACACGCGAACCACGGACCGGGGTCTGCTCGGTGCCCACCGACACGTCCCGCAGCGTCGCGGTGAACGCGGCCGACGGGTCCTTATGTCGGTTCAACAACGTCAGCCCGCCTTGCAGGACGTCCACGCCGAACCCATGCGGTTGCTCGACCCGCCCGCGCACATCGGCCTCCCGCACATGCAGACCCCGGGCCTCCACGCGGGCGCGCGTCGTGTCGTCGTCGGCCGGGATCAGCACCTGCCGAACGTGGTGACGTTCTCGAAGGCCAACGTGCCGGTGTCCGGCACAGAGGTGTCGTTGTACACGGCGACCTCGTACGGGGTGGTCGTGATCGTGATGTCTCGCAGGGTGTTGTCCCGGTTCAGCCGTACCCCTTTGGCGGTGAACGCCAGCTCCCCGCCGCGCAGGGTGGTGCCCGGAGGGAGCGTGACCGACGGCGAACCGGTGATCGTGCCCTCCACGACGATCTCGCCGACACCGGCGCCGATCGCCTCGGCAAGCCCAGGAGCATCGGTCACCGTGACAGAGGTGGTCATCATGGACCGGTTCTACTACCTGACGCTGACAGTTTCCAGGACAACCCATGGCGTCGTTCCCGGAGATTCTGAGGGAATCCGAGTTGCGTCACACCGCCCAGAATGGGCGCGGCCAGCGACAAGCCACCCAGTATTTGCCCCCGCCACAGTGACCGGGACGAAGTGGACATGGCTCTCGTTCTCCATGACAGGGTTGGCGTCGGTATGAGACCGATATTCGTGTGCGTGAAGAAACCACCCACAAGCGAGACTCGAGTGAAGGTCCCTTTCGGCCGGGACAAGCCCATCTGCCAAAGAGCTGACGCGGCCGCCGCCAGGCGCGAGCCGTCGATCCCATCTGGGTGCGCCAAATGCAGGCGTAGAGGCGCAGAGAGGGCTCAGCCCGGACCGGAGAGTGCCCGGTGTGGGCGTGCATACCCCAACCACTCGGCCACTGGCGCCTGACGGCGCTCGCGACGTCAGAGCGTGGCACGATGGCCTCACCGCGGAAGGCGCGGGAGAACACGGGGAGGCTCTAGTGACCATCGACCCAGACCTGGTAGACATCGCACTTGATCGCGTGAAGGGGTCCACGTTCGAGTCCTTCTCTAACGCGTTCTTTCCGGTTCTCCTCGGTGCCGACTTCAGTCCACTTGGCGGAATGCACGATGGGGGCGCTGACGGGTACGGCGGCGATACGGTCTTTGAGAGAGTCGGACGTACAGGGAACTTCTTCCAGGCCAGTGTTCAGGTGGACGTAAGAGCCAAACTTCGCGCAACGACCCGTCGGCTCAAGGAGTATGGCCGTGAACCACGCATGCTGACCTATTTCACTTCCCGAGTGGTCTCCGCCATCGATGTCTTGGAGGACACCCTCTCGGAAGAGTTGGGTGTATCAATACGAGTCAAGGATGCCGCGTATATTCGCGCTCATGTAAACGACAACGATGTAACGCAGTATGCTTTCGAGAAGTTCTTGCGCCCCGAGGTTTCCTTTCTAGAGCAACTCGGATCCTCGACAATCATTCCTGCGAGCAAGAATGTCACGTCGCCGGCCGTGTTCGTATTTCTTCGCCAAGAGGTCGATAAGTTGGACGGCGACCTGTCGCTTGTCAACTCGGTCACTGACAGCCTCTGTCTTTGGGCCCTGGAGGGTACAGACCCGGATGCCGGCATACTAATGTCAGCTGAGGAGGTCAAGGCAAAGATCCTTGATCAAGTGCCGTCTGCAGAGTCGATCATCCGGGAGAAGGTGGGCAAGCGTCTCCAAGCCATGTCGATGAAGGAATACCCCGGTGGTCGACAGGTTAAGTGGCATCGTCGCGAGAAGAAGTTCGTCCTTCCCCATGAGACGCGCCTGCGAATCGTAGCGGAGAACCAGCGCGATGAGGCCCTACGTGTGCGGGTCCTACGCAGTCTCGCCGACCGAGCCATCTCGCTCGGTGGTGAGATTACGGAAGAGCAGGCTGATCGCGTTGCTGCAATGGCGCTTCGGGCTCTTCAGCAGACCTTTGAGTCCGAAGGACTGGAATTCTCCCATTTTGTGACCAGCGAGGAAGAACTCGAATATCCGCAGATTGGGGATGCGGTCCGCGAAGTGGCCCATCAGATGGCCCAGGGCGCGGAGGACCCAACCATCCTCACCAACCAAGTACTTATGGTGATCCGACAGTGCCTCTATCACAGCCACCCGGATGAGCGCGACTATCTGGGCAGGCTTGCACGGACCTACTCGCTGCTGTTCACGCTTAGTAATGAGCCTAGGCTCGTAAGATACTTTGAACAGATGGGTTCCGACTTCTACCTTTACGTCGGCACCGACATGTTGGTTCGAGCATTAAGTGAGCGCTACCTTCCGCCCGAAAGTCAGCTATGCCGAAATGTGCTTGCCATCGCTGCGCAAGGTGGGGCGAAGCTCGTCCTAACGGAACCTGTGGTGGACGAGGTTTACATGAACCTTAGGTTGTCGGACCTGGAGTTCAGACATCACTTTGAAGCGGTTGAGCACAGGTTGACCGCTGACATGATCCGCGAGGCGCCGATGATTCTTGTGCGGGCGTACCTTTACAACCGGTCGCAACCCTTTGGCCCGGCCAACTGGCCCGCCTTTGTGAACCAGTTCTGCAACCACGCAGATCTGTTCAAACCCGAGGGTCAATTCCAGGTGCAGCACTATCTGCAAGCCACATTCAGCATGGAGTACCGCAGCCGTGCTGATCTCGGGGACCTAGTCGACGCCGATATCGTGGATGCGCTGACGCAGGAGCTCATGTCCGAGAAGCAAAACGCGAATCTTGCATCCAATGATGCGTTGCTGGCGTGTTCGGTTTACGGCCACCGCCAGCGTCGTTCCGAGACTTCGCAGCTAAACGAATTTGGCTTCAAGACTTGGTGGCTGACGAATGAGACGCGAATTCTTCGTCACACTCGCGACTTGGAGCGCGCAAATAGAGGTGCTCGATACATGATGCGTCCCGACTTCCTATTGAACTTCTTCACCTTCGCTCCGAAGGTGAGCGATGTGCGAAAGTCGTTTTCGACAATATTCCCCTCATCACTGGGCATTCAATTGTCCAGACGAATGGATGACGGCGCCTTTCATCGAATAATGGCAGAGGTAAAGGAGGCGGAAGGTTATGAAGAGGGGCGTCGTTTGGCAATAATGGCGGAATGTGCCGATAAGCTAAAGGCTGACTTTGATCGTCGCTATCGATTCGAACTGCGCGAACACAGGTGACAGTCTAGTCTGCGTGTGGATGAAGCATCTACCGAGGAGCGGTCGCTTGTGTGAATCCAAGCAAGAGGGCGTTGAGCGGAACATGCGGTACGCGCACCTGCGCGTCACTTCGCCGCGTGTCGCCCGTGCGATGGTTACCGGATCTGCCGATGTGGGGAGGTGCGCAACCTGGCAGGCCCAAGGGGCGGGTCTTCCCGTTCCTTTTGGGAATGAGAATCCGCCGTGACGGGCTGAACCGTGGAACTGTCTCCCGAAAAGACGCTGATCACGCACGCCCGCACGGGCGCAGCGCGGTTCCTCGGCTACGACATCCGAGTCGGGCACAACCAGCGGTTCCACCGCAACGGCCGTCGCTCGGTCAACGGTGCGATCCAGTTGAGCGTGCCGGACGAGGTGATCCGATCGGCCGCTGCCCCGTACCTGGCCAAGGGGAAACCCGGACGCCGGGCCGCATGGATGAGCCTCGATGACTACACCATCGTGGCCACCTATGGGGCCAAGTATCGGGGCATCGCGCAGTACTACCTGCTCGCCGGTGACATCCGCAAGGTGCACCGGCTGCGGTGGGTCATGGAAACCTCCATGCTCAAGACCCTCGCAGGGAAACACGGCTCCTCGGTATCGAAGATGGCGGCACGCTACAAGGCCAAAGTCATGACACCGAAGGGCCCGCGGACCTGCTTCGAGGCCACCCTCGACCGCGACGGCAGGAAGCCACTGGTGGCACGGTTCGGCGGTTTCCCGCTCGCACGAGCCAAGGCAGCCGTCATCACCGACCGGCCACCCGAGGGGCCGGCACATCCCCGCAAAGAGCTGATCGACAGGCTCCGACGCGGCGTGTGCGAGATGTGCGGGAGCCGCGACAGCGTGAAAGCGCACCACGTCAAGGCCCTCGCCGATCTCGACCGGTCCGAAACCGCACCGGTCTGGGCGCAGATCATGGCCGCACGACGACGCAAAACGCTCATCGTCTGCAGCCGTTGCTTCGACCTGACCCACCGGTAACACGCCGGAACATCGTGCACGTCAACACCATCAGAGAGCCGGATGCCGGGAAACCGGCACGTCCGGTTCGGCGGGAGGCCACGCGGAAAAGGACCCGTCTCGGCGGGCACCTCGCCGCGTGGCCGACCCCACCCGCACCGTGCGTGAGCAGTTCCTCGTCGAGGTCACCGACACCAGCG
>NZ_AWQS01000036.1 GCF_000576575.1 Intrasporangium chromatireducens Q5-1 | reverse complement strand
CGGCGTGGCGGTCAGGGTCGCCCCGGGTCGGCCGCGAGCGCCCCGAGCACCGAGGCGCAGTGACCTTCGGCACGGGTGGGCCGACGGCCCACCCGTGCAGCTGGGCGTGGCCCCAGGCAGTGCCCCCGACGGGCAAGGTCAGAGTCGCCGGAGCAGGACCTCGGCGACCTGGCGGTAGGCCTGGGCGCCCTTGGAGCTGCCGGCCGTCGCGAGGATGGAGCGACCCACGGCCGGCGCCTCGGCAAACCGGACCGTCTTGGGGATGGGCGGCTCGAGCACGGGCAGCTCGTAGCGCTCCCCCACGTCGGCCAGCACCTCGCGGGCGTGGCGGCTGCGGCCGTCGAAGAGGGTCGGCAGCACGCCCCAGACCTCGAGGTCGCGGTTGAGGATCTTCTGGACGTCCGCGACGGTGTCGAGCAGCTGACCGACGCCGCGGTGGCTCAGCATCTCGCACGGCATGGGGATGATGAGCCCGTCGGCCGCGGTGAGCGCGTTGAGGGTGATGACACCCAGGCTCGGCGCGCAGTCGAGCAGGATGACGTCGTAGGCCGCCCGGCTCCCCTCGAGGGCCGTGCGCAGGACGTACTCGCGTCCTGGGCGCGGCAGCAGCATCGCCTCGGCCCCCGCGAGGTCGATGACCGACGGCACGAGGTCGAAGCCGTCGTCGCAGTGGATCACGGCCCCCTCGACCTCCACCGCGCCGAGCAGCACCTCGTTGACGGACGTCTCCAGGGCGTCGGGATCGACGCCGAGCGAGAACGTCAGGCAGGCCTGGGGGTCGAGGTCGACGAGGAGGACCCTCTTGCCGCGCTCGGCGAGCGCGGCACCGAGTGAGGCGACCGAGGTCGTCTTGGCGACACCGCCCTTCTGGTTGGCCAGGGCGATGACGCGGGCGCCGGATGACGTGCTGGGTGCCATGGGCCCAGTGTGTCAGGTGCCGGTCTCGAGGCCCGCCCAGTCGGACTTCTCCGGGCCCATCCGCTGCCCCTCCTCGCAGTGCGCCCGGTAGTCGCACCACGGACACATCGCGGAGGGGCGAGCCGGGAACCGGGGCGACTCGGTCCCCTGCTCGCGGAACTCGGCGTCGGCGGTGCGCAGGTCGCGGGCGATCGACTCTGCCTCCGCGAGCTTGCGCTGCAGCGACTCGGGCGTGTGCTCGTGGGCGACGACGTTGCCGGTCGGGATGTGGTGCAGCTCGACGCGGAAGCAGGGCCGCCGCATGGTGCGGCTCGCGCCGGCGGCGTAGAGCGCGAGGGGCAGTGACGTGCGGGCATCGGTCTCGGTGGGCTCGTGCCGCCCCGTCTTGTAGTCGACAACGACGAGCTCCCCGTCCCGGGCGTCGAGGCGGTCGATGCGGCCGGTGACGGCGATCGAGTCGGTGCGCAGCGACACACTCCGCTCGATGCCGAGCGGTTGCTGGTGCCGGTCGATGCCCCGCAGGTAGTTCGTGACACCGTCGCGAACCTTGAGCCGCCACGTCGCCGACTGCTCGGCATCACGGAAGCCGACGTCGATCCAGCTCGTCCGCACGAGGGCGGCCACCCCGGCCGGGGTCCGGTCGGCGTGAGGCAGATCCCAGAAGTCGCGCAGCGCGTTGTGCGTCGCGATGCCGACGGAGGTGTGCGCCCGCTGCGCTCGGGCGGCCGGACGCGGCCGGTCGAGGTACTGCATCCGGTAGCGGCGGGGGCAGTCGAGCCAGGCGAGCAGCCGGGAGGGCGAGGCCGTGTAGAGCGGCGTCGGCATCCCCGCGAAGGTCTGCTGCTCGGGCTGGGTGGTCACGGGCTCACCCTAGGAGGTGGTGGTGACAAAGGTGCGGATGGCGCCCGCGATCATCTCGACGGCAATGGCCGACAGGAGCAGGCCGGCGATGCGGGTCAGCAGCATCGTCCCGCTCTCGCCGAGGACCCGCCGGAGGGCCCCGGCGAAGCGCATCGCGAGGTAGACCACGACGATGGCGCCGAGCAGCGCGGCCCCGACGGAGAGGTAGCCGCCCGGGCCCGAGGCGCCCTGCACTGCGACCATCGTCGCGACGATGGCCCCCGGACCGGCCAGCATCGGCGTGCCGAGCGGGACCATCGCGACGTTCACGCCGACGTCGCGCTGCGCCCCCGACTCGCGCCCCATCAGCAGCTGGAGGGCGATCAGCAGGAGCAGCAGACCGCCCGCCGCCTGCAGTGCCGCGATGGAGATGTGCAGGTAGTCGAGGATCTGCTGGCCGAAGATCGCGAACATCGCGATGACGAGCACCGCCACACCGGCGGCGCGCAACGCGGCGTTGTTGCGCTGCGCGGGCGTCAGCGACCCCGTCAGGGCAAGGAAGACGGGCACGATGCCCGGCGGGTCGAGGATGACGATGAGGGTGATGAACGTGGACAGGAAGAGCGTGAGGTCGAGTCCGCTCACGGGCGGACCACTTCGGTGATCCCGCTCGACTGCTTGATGATCGCCTCGAGCACCTCGGGCCGCGTCGTGTTCTCGCCGAGACGGTTCTGCTTGCCCGTGCCGTGGTAGTCGCTCGACCCGGTCAGCAGCAGGCCGAGGTCCCGGCCGAGGCGCTCGGCGCGCGCGACCTCCTCCGGGCCGTGGTCGCGGTGGTAGGCCTCGAGCCCCGCGAGGCCGGCGTCGGCCAGCTCCTCGACGAACGAGTCGGGAATGCTCGAGCCCCGGGTGCGGGTGAACGGGTGCGCGATGACCGGCACTCCCCCGGCGGCCCGGACGAGGCGCACCGCCCGGGCCGGCTCGATGGCGTAGTGATGGACGTAGTAGGGCGACGACTCGTTGAGCCAGTCGACGAAGGCCTCGTCGCGGTGCTGGATCACCCCGGACTCGATGAGCGCGTCGGCGATGTGCGGGCGCCCCGGTGTGGCGCCCCGGGCGACGTGCCTCAGCACCTGCTCGTAGGAGATCGGGATCCCGTCGGCCACCATGCGCTCGACCATCCGCTCCAGCCGGGTCGCCCTCGATTCCCGCGCGCGGGTCAGCTCCTCGGTGAGCCCCGGGTCGGCCGGGTCCGTGAGGTAGCCCAGCAGGTGCAGCGAGGAGGAGAAGTAGTGGCAGGAGATCTCGATCCCCTTGACGAGCGTGAGCCCCTGCGCCTGCGCCGCCTCGTCCGCCTCGGCCCATCCACCGACGGTGTCGTGGTCGGTGATCCCCAGGACGTCGACTCCCACGGCGACGGCGGCAGCGACGAGCTCGGCAGGCGTGTCCGTGCCGTCGCTCACGGTGGAGTGCGTGTGCAGGTCGATGATCGGCTCGCGGGGCGTCACGAGCCAAGCCTAGGGGCGCCGACCACCCACGACGCACCACGCCGCAAACCCACCACTCGCAGGCCCACCACGCCGCAACACACCGAGCAGTCGTCAACGCACGACGGGTATTTCCGTCACGGGGTGGCCACTGCTCGGCGTGTTGCGGGGTCGAGGACTGCGGGCGAGACGAGCTGACGCGCGGCGCGGACCCGGCTGCCGATCCGAGCCGGTCGGTCGAGGTCTCTCCAGATGACCCGCTCGACCGGATGACCCCGGCGCCGGATGGCATCCTCCCGCCGCTTCTCCAGCCACACCGCCTCGCCGGCGTCCCTCCCGGAGTCGCCGTTGGCGTCCGCGGCGGACGATCGCCGGGCCGGTCGCACCACCACGACGCCGAGCCGTTCGACGACGCCGGCCCCCGACACCGGATGGACCCACAGCCCGCATCGGTTCACCGTTTGGCGGACGTTCGACACAACGTCGACGCGCGTCGGATCGTGGCCGAACAGCGGCAGTCCGTGCGCGGCCAGGGCTGCGTGGTGGCTCAGCGCGTCGCCCGGCCGGGTGTGCACCGTGGCGAGTGCCGTCAGCAGGTAGCGGCCGTCCTGGTCAGCCGCGTCCCAGGCGCCACGCGCCACATACGCGCCGCGTCGCACCCGGACGACCGCCCCGGCGCAGGGCCGCCCGCAGCTCGAGCGGGTCAACGCCACGGGCGAGGGCTTGGGTGCTCGAGAACGCACCGGCCTGTTCGCCGGCCAACGCCTGAAGTCGGTTGTCCATGGGAGCAGGGTGAGCGGCATACGGCCGTCCGGACAGGCTCGGCCCCGCGCCTGTGGACAGGTGCGCGCGCACCAGCCCCCTGTGGACGGTCCCCTTCCCCGGGCAACACCCCGAGCAGGTGCCACCGCACGACGGGTATTTCCGTCAGGAGTTGGCGTCTGCTCGGTGTGTTGCGGGGTCGCCGGGCCAGTTCTTGTCCGGTTGGGGCACCGGGCGACCCGGCTGCTCACCGCCGCGGGCCTCGAGGTAGCTCTGCTTCGGCACCATCACCTTGCGCCGGAAGATGCAGACGACCTTGCCGTCCTGGTTGTAGCCGATCGTCTCGACGTGCACGACGCCCCGGTCGTCCTTGCTCCTGCTCTCCCACTTGTCGAGCACCCGGGTCTCTCCGTAGATCGTGTCGCCGTGGAAGGTCGGCGCGACGTGGCGCAGCGACTCGACCTCGAGGTTGGCGATGGCCTTCCCCGAGACGTCGGCCACCGACATGCCGAGCAGGAGCGAGTAGACGTAGTTGCCGACGACGACGTTCCTGCCGAACTGCGTCGTCTCCTCGGCGTAGTGGGCATCCATGTGGAGCGGGTGGTGGTTCATCGTCAGCAGGCAGAAGAGGTGGTCGTCGTACTCCGTGACCGTCTTGCCGGGCCAGTGCTTGTAGACCGCTCCGACCTCGAACTCCTCATAGCTGCGCCCGAACTGCATGCCTACTCCTCACCTGCGAAACAGAACGGTCCCAGCGTGCCCGAGTGAGCGGCATACGGACATGGCGGTCCGCCGTGTGCTTCCTCACGCCGGCGGGGGTACCGTCCCCCCGTGACCACGGACAAGCAGCAGGAGATCATCGCCGCGATCGGCGTCCAGCCCACCATTGAGCCGGCGCAGGAGGCCGAGCGGCGGATCGCGTTCCTCGCCTCCTACCTGCTCCGCACGAACGCCCGGGGCTACGTGCTCGGGATCAGCGGCGGGGTCGACTCGACGACGGCCGGGCGACTCGCGCAGCTCGCGTGCGAGCGGGTCCGCGAGCAGGGCGGGGACGCGACGTTCGTCGCCATGCGCCTGCCGTATGGCGTGCAGGCCGACGAGCAGGACGCCCGGGCGGCGCTCGACTTCCTTGCCGCCGACGAGGTCGTCACCGTCAACATCAAGTCGGCGACCGACGCGCTCTTCGAGGAGGTCGACAAGGGGACGATCGACTTCACCGCGGCAGGTCTGCCGGACAACTGGGCCGACTTCCAGAAGGGCAACGTCAAGGCCCGCGAGCGGATGATCGCCCAGTACCTCGTCGCCGGCGCCCGCCGGATGCTCGTGCTCGGCACGGACCAGGCCGCCGAGGCGGTCGTCGGGTTCTTCACGAAGTTCGGCGACGGGGCCTGCGACCTGGTGCCGCTCGCCGGCCTGACGAAGCGACAGGTCCGGGCGGTCGCCGCCCACCTCGGGGCACCCCAGTCCCTCGTCAACAAGGTCCCGACGGCCGACCTCGAGGACAACAAGCCGCTCAACCCGGACGAGGCGGCACTCGGCGTGTCCTACCAGGCGGTCGACGACTACCTCGAGGGCAAGGACGTGTCCGACGCGGACCGGGCCACGATCGAGGGCTGGTACGACCGCACGATGCACAAGCGGTCGCAGCCGATCACCCCTCGCGACGTGTGAGCTCCGAGCGCGGGTCGAGCCCGGCCGCGTCGACCGTGGGCATCTCACCGGTGTCGGACAGGGCCGGCCGCTCCGGCCGCTGCACCGGGTCGTGCGGCACCACGGCTCCGGCCGGGACGGCGAGGCGCTGCCCGAACCGTCGGGCGAGCACGAGACCGGCGAAGTAGGTGCCGAGGGACACCCCGGCCGCGAGGGCGAGGCCCTGGCCGAACGCCCCGGCGAGCGTCGGCAGGCCGGCGTTGATGCCCGCCCCCGACGGCTCCGAGACGACCTGCGAGATTCCTTGGTAGACGGCCCGGCCGGGCAGCATCGGCACGATCGCCGCGGTCGTGACCGCCAGCGCCGACACGTCGAGCCGGCGCGCGAGCAGGCGCGCGACGAAGCCGATGATGAGCGAGGCGCCCGCCGACGCCGTCGTCGGCCCGAGCCCGAGGTCCTCGATGGCGCCGAGGGCGAGCCAGCCGCCGGCCCCGGCCAGTCCGGCCAGGGTGGCTGCCCGGCCGCTGGCATACGCGCCGATGGCGAACGCGAGGGAGATGATCGCGGCGCACACGACCTGGATGCGCAGGTCGTCGGTGAGCCGGGTGAACGGGGTGATGGCGATGGGATACCCGAGCCGTTGCCCCACGGCGAGCACGACGGTGACGCCGGTCGCGATGCCGAGGGAGAGCACCACGACCTCGAAGGCGCGGGCGGCCGCGGTCACGTAGTAGCCGGACAGGGCGTCCTCCCCGGAGCCGACGACGGACAGCCCGGACAGGAGCAGGACGATGCCGGCGGCGACGATGAGCGAGGGCGACACGTCCTGCAGGCTCGTCACCCCTTTCGACTGCGCGACGACGACCAGCGTCGCCGCGACGGTCGGGATGGCCGCCCCGACGACCTGGGAGAAGAACGAGGCGACCCCGACCCGCCCCAGCCAGTCGAGGACGCGGCTGATGATCGCGGCGCTGACGAAGGTCGCCCCGATGATGAGCCAGCCGCCGCCGATGAGGCCGGCGACGGCGGCGGCGAGGACGGCGCCGGCCGCGGTGACGACCCACCGCCGGTAGGGATGCGGCGCGCTGATCACCGCGTCGACCCGCACCCGCGCCTCCGCCGGGTCGATCGGCTCGGCGACGAGCTCGACGATGAGGGAGCGGAGCCGCTCGAGCCGCGTGTAGTCCTGCACCCGGAACCGCACGATGCGCAGCACGGTCATGGGGTCCGCGTCCGGGCCCCGGTGATAGGACACCGTCACCGACGTGTAGCTGACGTCGACGTGGACCGATCGCAGCCCGTAGGCGTTCGTCAGCATGAGCACCGTGCCCGTGACGTCCGCGGCCGCGGCCCCCGTCGAGAGCATCGCGACGCCGGCCCGCATGGCCAGGTCGATGACGGCCTGCGCGGTCTGGCGGTCGACGCCGTCCGGCGACGTCCAGACCGGTATCTCGTCGGTGGGGGGTCCGCTCGGTCGCATGACGCGACGCGTGCTCGCCCTGAGGCTCGAACGCCCGAGCCGGGCGCTCGACGGTCGGCCGGAGCTGTCCCAACGTGCCACGGGCGCCACCCTAATGCGCTCGCGAAATCGGATTGCGGACGCGTGCGACGATGGGGGGCGTGACCAGTGAAGAGCAGAAGAAGTCCGAGAACCGCCCCCGCCCCACGACGGACGAGTTCCGTGCGTTCGTCGCGCGCGGCTGGGCCCCGCGCAGCGGGGGGCGCCCCGCGCGTGCCGAGGTCGCCGAGTATGCCGCTCAGCGTCGTGCCGTGGTCAGCGCCCAGTTCCCGGGTGAGCGCCTGGTCGTCCCGGCCGGCGGCCTCAAGGTCCGCAGCAACGACTGCGACTACGTCTTCCGCCCTCACAGCGCCTTCGCCCACCTGTCCGGCCTGGGCAGCGACCGCGAGCCGGACGCCGTGCTCGTCCTCGAGCCGAAGGCCGGCCCGGGTGGTGCCGGCCACGAGGCGGTGCTCTACTTCCGTCCGCTCGCCGGCCGCGACACCGAGGAGTTCTTCGGCGACGCGCGCTACGGCGAGTTCTGGGTCGGGGCCCGTCCGACGATCGAGGACGTCGAGGCGGAGCTCGGCATCACCGCCCGCCACATCGACGAGCTGCGCGACGCCCTCGCCAAGGACGCCGGCGTCACCCGGCTCCGCGTGCTCCGTGAGGCCGACCCGCAGGTCACCGCGCTGGTCGACGAGGTCCGCCACGAGTCCGGCGGCAGCGCCATCGACGGCGACCGGTCCGACACGGCGGCCGACGCCACCGCGACGTCGGAGACGGGGGCGGCCGCGGTCGCCGACGAGGAGCAGAAGAGCCCCGACGACGAGCTCGCGACGTTCCTGTCCACGCTGCGCATGGTCAAGGACGCGTGGGAGGTCGAGCAGATGCGCTCGGCCATCGAGGGCACGCAGCGCGGCTTCGAGGCCGTCATCGGCGACCTGCCGGAGGCGGTCCGCCGCGGGCGCGGGGAGCGCTGGGTCGAAGGAGTCTTCGGCCTCCACGCCCGGCACCACGGCAACGGAGTCGGCTACGACTCGATCTGTGCCAGCGGTGACCACGCCAACACGCTGCACTGGATCAAGAACACCGGCGAGGTTCGCGAGGGCGACCTGCTGCTGCTCGACGCCGGGGTGGAGGTCGACTCGCTCTACACCGCGGACGTGACCCGCACCCTGCCGGTGAGCGGCACCTTCACCGACGCCCAGCGCGAGATCTACGACGCGGTGTTCGCCGCGCAGGAGGCCGGCATTGCGGCGGCCCGGCCGGGCAACAGGTTCAGCGACATCCACGACGCGGCGATCCGCGTCATCGCCGAGCACCTGCACAAGTGGGGCCTGCTCCCCGAGGGCGTCGACGTCGAGGGCACGCTCGACAAGGAGCACGGCCAGTACCACCGCCGCTGGATGGTGCACGGCACGAGCCACCATCTCGGCATCGATGTGCACGACTGCGCCCTGGCGACGCGCGAGGACTACATGGATGCCGAGCTCAAGCCGGGGATGATCCTCACCGTCGAGCCCGGCCTCTACTTCAAGGCCGACGACGAGCTGGCGCCCGAGCGGTTCCGGGGCAACGGTGTCCGGATCGAGGACGACGTGCTCATCACCGAGGACGGCAACGTGAACCTCTCCGCCTCGATGCCACGCACCAGCGGCGAGGTCGAGGCCTGGATCCGTGAGGTCCAGTCCCGCTGATCACCTGACGTCGAGAGGCCGGCCCCGCGATGGGACCGGCCTCTCGTCGTCTGCCTGTGTGCCGCCCGGTCAGGTCCGCTCGCTGTCGGGCTCTCAGGGGGCGTCGCGGTTCACCGGCGGCGGGGGCGGCGGCACCGACCCGGGATGCTCCGGCCGGGGGTAGCGGTCGGCGTCCGACGACGTGACGGGCTCGCCCGCGGCGCCGGCCGGTGGGACGTAGACGGCCTGGCCCTGACCGTGGATGCCGGCTTCGGTGAGGATGTCCCGGCCCTGCTGCGCGAACTTGTGCTCGACGAACACCTCGTACTTCGTGGCGACGACCTGGCTCACCGACTGGAAGTCACGCGTCCCCCGCGTGAACGCATAGCCGATGACCGACCAGATGAGGCCGAACAGGGCGCCGTAGAGCGCGCAGGAGATGAGCAGGGCGAACGCGCTCTCCTGCCGGTTGAACAGGGCGAAGATGAGCCCGACGAACAGGCCGAGCCACAGGCCCGAGAGCACTCCGGCGAGGATCACGCGGCCCCACGTCAGCCGGGCCGTCACCCGCTCGAGCTGCTTGAGGTCGGTGCCGACGATGAGGCAGTTCTGGACGGGGAAGCCCTTGTCCGAGAGGGTGTCGACGGCCCGCTGGGCCTCCTCGTACTTGTCGAAGACACCGAGCGACATCGGGTAGTCGAGAGACAGCGTCGCGAATCCTGGCCGCTGCCCTGGGCCCTTCGGTTGCATGCTCATGCACTCCATCCTTGCACGCGAGGGGTGCCCGGACCGGGAGACTGCGGCACGCTCAGCCCTTGAGCTTGTAGTCCTCGACGAGCCGGCGGCCGATGATCATCCGCTGGATGTCGGCGGTGCCCTCGCCGATGAGGAGCATCGGCGCCTCCCGGTAGAGCCGCTCGATCTCGTACTCCTTGGAGTAGCCGTAGCCGCCGTGGATCCGGAACGAGTCCTCGACGACCTGCGCGCAGTTCTCCGAGGCGAGGTACTTGGCCATGCCCGCCTCGAGGTCGTTGCGCTCGCCGGAGTCCTTCTTGCGGGCGGCCTTGACCATCATCTCGTGGGCCGCCTCGACCTTGACCGCCATGTCGGCGAGCCGGAAGAGGACGGCCTGGTGGTCGACGATCTTCTTGCCGAAGGTCTCGCGCTGCTGGGCATAGGCGATGCCGAGCTCGAACGCGCGCCGCGCGACGCCGCAGCCGCGCGCCGCGACGTTGACGCGACCCACCTCGACGCCGTCCATCATCTGGTAGAAGCCGCGACCCGGTTCGCCGCCGAGGATCTGCGCATCGCTCGTCCGGTGGCCCGCGAGGACGAGCTCGGTCGTGTCGACACCCTTGTAGCCCATCTTCTCGATCTTGCCGGGCACCGTGACGCCCTGCGCCGTCTCACCGAAGCCGGACTCCTTCTCGATGAGGAAGGTCGTCATGTTGCGGTAGACCGAGTCGGCGCCGGTGTCGGTCTTGACGAGGACGGCGACGAGGTTGGCGGAGCCGCCGTTCGTGAGCCACATCTTCTGTCCGTTGATGACCCACTCGTCACCCTCGCGCACGGCCTTGGTCTTGATGGCCGACACGTCGGAGCCGCAGCCGGGCTCGCTCATCGAGAACGCACCGCGGATCTCGCCGGTCGCCATCCGGGGCAGGTAGCGCTGCTTCTGCTCCTCGGTGCCGTGCTGGAGCAGCATGTAGGCGACGATGAAGTGGGTGTTGATGATTCCGCTGACGCTCATCCAGCCGCGCGCGATCTCCTCGACGCAGAGCGCGTAGGTGAGCAGTGACTCGCCCAGGCCGCCGTACTCCTCGGGGATCATCAGCCCGAAGATCCCCATCTCCTTCATCCCGTCGACGATCGCCTGCGGGTACTCGTCCTTGTGCTCGAGGTCGGTGGCGACCGGGATGATCTGCTCGTCGACGAATTCCCGCACGAGCTTGATCAGCTCGCTCTGCTCCTCGGTGAGGCCGTCGGTCTGCTGGAGACGGGACATGCGCGAACGCTCCCTTGCTCGTCGGTGCGGGTCAACAAGCAAGGAGTATGCCGCTCAGCGTGCTCCCCGACAGTATCCGCGTCGTGTGAGCACCCCCACCTGTAACGCTCGTCACCCGTCCGTCGCGGCTCGCCTCACCACGTCGCGCCGAACCCGGTCCGCTTCGCTGCGCCCGGTCCTTCGAGCGTGGCTCGCTGGTCGAAGTTCTCGGCCTTGAGCCCAGCGGTCACCGCGGTCAGCAGCTTCGCGCGCGTCCCCTCCGGCTGGTCCTTGAGCGACTTGAGGAAGAGGTAGGTGAAGGCCCCGTTGGACCGCCCTCCGAAGGTGGCGTCGGCAGCCGTCTGTGCAGGCTTGCATGCCGCGAAGAGGACCGGGCGGCTCTTCGTCGACCTCGACCGGGCGAGCTCGGCCAGCGCCTGGTGGTCCGCGCCGTTCTGACTCGGCCTGGGCGCGCTCGAGATCTCGATCGACCGGGTCAGGCCGCGCCGCGTCGGAGGCGGCAGGTAGCGGGGACGTCGGCCGATGAGCAGGTCGTGTGCGAGCTGGTCGATCCGCCGCAGACCGGTGCCGCTGTGGCACGTGTCGAGGAGCACCTCGACGAGCACGCCCTTGGGGATGTGGCTGAAGAGGTCGCGCAGCTCGTCATCGATGATGACCGTGTCGGGGTCCCACTGGTCGCCCTTCGGCGCGATGTCGTGGCAGGCGAAGGCCTCGTCGAGGTGGTCGACCTTCTCGTCGCCGTCGACGTCGGGGACCTGTGTCCCGTGGCTGGAGAAGGAGAAGAAGACGTGGTCGCCCTCCTTCGCGCTGTGCACGAGGTCGGTGAGCCGCCCGAGGACCCGCTCCTTCGTCGCGTCCCCGTCGACGAGGACGGTCGTGTCCGCCTTCTTGAAGCCGCGCTTGCGCAGGGTCGCGGCGATGTCCTCCGCGTCGTTGGCACATCCCGACAACCAACTGCTCATGGGCAGGTGGGCGAACTCGTTGATGCCGACGCACAGTGCCTTCTGGCCCATGATGCGCTCCTTGTCTGTTGGTGAATCCCTGTGTTCGTCAAAGGGTTTCGAGCGTGGCGTCCGGCCGTGCGTAGACGACGTACGCGAGCCACGTCGCGTCACCGGCCTTGCGCGCCCGCTCCCGCGCGCGGACGGTCGCGAGGCCGACCGGAGTGCCGGAGAGCAGCTCGTCGTAGAAGGTCTCGACGAAGGTCCGGGCCGGCTGGTCCCCGACGGACCACAGGCTCGAGATGAACGCCGAGGCACCGGCGTCGAGGAACGCCTTCGCGAAACCGCCCAGGGTGGAGAGCTGCTCGCCCCCACGCCCGACCTGGCAGGCGTTGAGCACGACCATGGGGCCGGAGCCGGGCTTGCTCCAGCGTCCGTTCTCGGTGACGTTCGTCGCGGTGAGGTACTGAGGCAGCACGGACTTGCCGCGCTTGCGGCCCCGGAGCAGCACCTTGGCGTCGAAGATGTCCGCCGAGTCCGCAAGGCCGTGACCCGCGAAATGGAGCAGGTCGAAGTCTCCCCGGCGGAGCAGTCGGCGGACGTCGGTCGGTGTCGCGTTGACCGGGATGGCGCCGAACTTCGCAGCGAGGAACTCCGCCTCGAGGCCGGTCTCCGCGAGGGCGAAGGCCGGGTCGAGGTAGTCCGGGCAGAGCGAGCGGACGTGGCCCTCCCTCGCCCGGAGCGTCTTGGGCGGGAAACCGGTGAACTGCCACCGGACGAGTCCGTGCTGGGCGAGGAAGCGGGGCGCCTTCTGGCGCGGGCCCACTGGCGGCTTGAGGTGGACCAGCTCCCAGGGCATGTACGGCTCGTCGGCGTGGACAAGCAGGTCGGTGATCCGGTTGCGGTGCTTCCACAGCAGCGCCTGCATGTCCTGTGGGAAGAGCTGCTCGAAGAGGGAGGCGCCGAGGTCCTGGATCTCGGCCAGGAAGGCCGAGGGACGGTCACCCAGCTCGAGCCATGCGTCCTCGACGCGACGCAGCAGCGCCCGGACGAAGCCGGCCCGGTCGTGCAGCGGCGGCGAGGCGAACCGCTGGACGGGGCCGCCCTGCTCGAGCCGCAGGGCGTACTCGTAGACGACGTCGTCGCCCTGCTCGGTCTCGAAGATCTCGAGGCACGGCAGTCCCTCGAGCTCGGGTGCGTCGATGCCGAGCGGAGTGCGCGCTGTCACCGTCGCCGGCCCCACCAGGGCGGTCGGGACCGCTGCGGGCGCCGTGGCGTCCGCGCAGAGGCGCAGCGTGCCGATCGGCACGGTGCCCTGCCGGACCACGACGCTGAGCTCGACCGGCCCCGGACGGCGCGGCCGGACCCGGAAGACGAGCTCGGACGTGCCACCACCGGGTGGAAGGGCGAAGACGTCGCTGTCCGCACCGATCACCTCGGCGTTGCGTTTGCCGACGACCCGGACCGTCAGCGGCCGGCTCTCGTCGACGGACACGACGGCGCCGTCGTGGGCCGTGCCTGCGGTGGGCGCGATCGCGTTGCGGGAGAGCCGGACCCGGAGGTCAGCCGGCTCCTCGGGGACCATCAGGGCCGGCATCTCGGCCGCCAGGTGCGCCTCCACCGGTGCCACGGCAGGCGGCGTCGGCACCGGCGGCGCGGACGGAGCTGGCGGCGGCGGGGAGGGAGCCGGCGGCGGCACGGTCCGCTCGCGGGCCGGCGCGAGATCGCGCGAGGGCGGCACGAGGACGTCCGGCAGCTCGAGGTCCGCCTCGGCGGGGGGCAGAGAGTCCACCGGCGGCTCGGCACCAACCTCGGGCGATTCGGCACCGACCTCGGGCGGTTCGGCGCCCACCGCGGGCGGCTCTGCGTGGGCCCCGTGGGGCAGCAGCCACCGCTCGAACTGCGCGACGACCCGGTCCTGGCCGAAGTAGTTGCTGTGGAAGACGACGTCGTTGGTGCCGAGCGCGAGCTCGTCCGCGACGAACCCCCCGGTCGGCAGGCCGATCGCGGACATCGAGGCGGTGTCGACGACGAGGTCGTTGTCGGCCTTGAAGAGCTGGTCGACGAAGCCCTCCTTGAGCTTCACCGCGAGCTCGCGCGGGAACTCCGGCGGGTTGTGGCTGTCGTCGAGGAGCGAGACGTGGAAGTTCGACGAGACGACGAACCAGCTGGTGCCGGGAGCCGGCTGTCCCGGCTGCTCCTTGTTGATCTCGGTGACGAAGGCCCTGCCGGGCATCATCGCCGCGAGCCCCGGCACGCCGTGCTTGTCCCCGGCGTAGGAGACGAGGTACTTGACGAAGGCGGCGATCCCCTGGACGACACCGCCGACGATGGCGGCCGCCGGGGCGGCACCCGGCAGCAGGCCGAGTCCGCGCGCCGCCGCCGACGCGAGGTTGGTGTAGAGGTCGACGAGGTCGGACCACCGTTCGGGGTCGGCGAGGTGGGTGCCGGCGTTCGTCGCGGCGACGAAGACGATCCGGTCGACCCGGCCGGGCCAGGCCGACCCGGGCAGCTCGTACTCGACGAGGCTGCGGGTCGTGAGGCCGCCGCGGCTGTGCGTGATGATGTCGACGACGAACTCCGCCTCCGGATGGTGCGCGCTGAGTCGGCGCAGCAGGTCCTCGGCGTTCTGGCGGGGGTCGACGCTGAGGGTGATGTGGTCGTAACCCAGCACAGCGTCATACCGCTCGATGGCTCGCGCGAGGAAGGTGCGGCCCGAGTCGGTCACCGTCAGGGCGCCGAAGCCGCCTGCCGTCGACGAGAAGGTGCCGTGGACGAAGAGCAGGACCCGCTGCGGCCGGTCGGTGGGCAGGTGCAGTTCGTCCAGGGTCTCGACCCGGTGCCAGTCCGCGATGTCGGGCGAGGTGAGGTGGAGCAGGCCCGGCTGGACATGCTTCTCGAGCAGGTCGATGGCCTTGTCGACGACGAACGGGGCGGCGAAGCGGAGCACGATCGCCTGGGCGGCCCCTTGGATGATGCTGCCGAGCAGGCCCCGGGTGCGCCGCCCCGGCGCGTCCGCCCGCACCTCCGGCTGGGCGGCCGGTGCCGGCCGGACGTCGATCTCGAAGTGCCGAGTGCTGGGCCCCCGGTCGATGGAGCGGCTGCGGCCGGCCGGGATGACGGGCAGGTGCCACGAATACACGCCGTCCTGCTCGAAGAGGACGACCGCGTCCTCGTCGGTGGACACGTCGACATCGAGGGACAGGCTGCGGGTGGGGGCGTCCGCCTCGCCGAGCGCCCGGCTTCGCACGGGCGCCACGTCGACGCTCTGGACGTGCTCGAAGCCGTTGTCGCCCAGCGCCTGCAGCAGCGCGTCCTTGCTCGCTTGCGTCTCGTAGCCCGGCTCGCCCGGCAGCGCCCGGGTGCGGGCCGCCGGCCTCGCGTCGTAGGAGCTCGGGTGCTCGACGCGCACCGCGCCCCCGGCGAACGACCTCACTGGCATCTACGGCTCCCTCCGACGAGTCCGAGTCACCCCTGACATCACGGTAGAGGCGCGAGTCGTCCGGTTGATACCGATTCAGCGAAGTCGACCGGCGCCGAAATTCGGTTGTCTCAAGCGCGGTCGACCGGAGAGGCTGGTCGCGAGCAGCCGGCCAGTGGGGCCGGCGCCGACTCCGAGGAGGTCGACATGTCCATCACGGTCACGGGCGTCACCGCCCACACCTCGACAACCTTGGAGTTCCCTTGTCACGCAGCACCTTTGAATCACACGACGACACCCTGAGCAGCGGCGGCCACGCCGTCGACACCGAGCCGGACGCTCCGCCCGAGGGCGAGCGCTGGTCGACGTGGGACGGCGCGAGCCACGGGCCGACGCCCCGGCCCGACTGGGTGATCACCGACCTCGGCGCCGTCGAGTCCGACCTCGGCATCCTCAAGACGGGCAAGGAGGCGGACGTCCACCTCGTCCGACGCTGGCTCCCGGCCGACCGCGAGCGCGACGTGCTCATGGCGGCGAAGCGCTACCGCTCGACGGACCACCGCCTCTTCCACCGGGACGCCGGCTACCTGGAGGGCCGTCGGGTCCGCAAGTCCCGCGAGATGCGGGCGATGCGAACCCGGACGGCGTTCGGCAAGCAGATGATCAGCGGGATGTGGGCGTTCACGGAGTTCGACACGCTCACGACCCTCTGGCGGGAGGGGCTGCCGGTGCCCTATCCGGTGCAGCTGACCGAATCGGAGATGCTGATGGAGTTCATCGGCACCCCCGACGGGGCGGCAGCGCCCCGGCTCGTGCAGGCGCGACCCGCGCCGGACCTGCTGGCCGACCTCTTCGAGCAGCTGCGGTCTGCCCTCACGTCCCTCGCCGAGCTGGGCTGGGCGCACGGCGACCTCTCGCCGTACAACGTCCTCTTGGACGGCGAGCGGCTCGTCATCATCGACTGGCCGCAGGTCGTCGACGTCATCGGCAACCCGCACGGGTTCGACTTCCTCGAGCGGGATGCGCGCAACATGACCGACTGGTTCACCCGACGCGGGCTCGAGGTTGAGGCGGAGGAGTTCTTCGGCGACCTCGCGGCCGCGGCCGCCGGCGCCGCCCGCTGGTAGCCGTCTCGAGGAAAGGTGACTAGCGCTCGGCGAGGAAGTCGGCGGCGTGGCCGAAGCTGCCGGAGTGCACGAACGCCTCGAGTGGCAGACGTTCACGCGGGAGGCGGGAGCGCTGCTGGACCCAGCCGGGCAGCGACGCCTCCTCGCCGTGCGTCGCCGGCAGCCCGAGCGCGATCCCGGTCGTGGCGGCCCAGTGCGGCGGCACCTCGAACGCCTCGTTGGCAGCCCGATGATCGAAGCCACCGAACTGGCGCACCTGCAGGCCCATCGACCGCGCTTGCACGGTGATGTGGGCGACCGCCTGCCCGAGGTCGAACATCGCGTAGTCCGAGTAGGCGATCTCGTGGTCGAAGTCGGTCGCGACCTGGTGCAGCGTGATGATGATGACCGAGGCGGCCGGCGCCCAGGCCTGGTTCGCGGCGGAGAGAACCTGCACGATCTTGCGGTGCGTCTCGTCGCCGCGCCGCCCCACGATGAACCCCCAGGGCTGGGAGTTGCCCGCCGACGGCGCCCAGCGAGCGGCCTCGAGGATCGCGCGGAGGTCGGCCGCCGGGATGACGTGCTCGCGGTCGTAGACCATGACGCTCTCGCGCTGCCGCAGCAGCTGTGTCAGCGTGTCGGGCGGCGGGTCCGCCGACGGCACGGGCGGTGTCGACCCCGGCATCAGTAGGCCCGGCCCACCACGGCGAGCACCCCGTCGGCATCCTCGCTCGCCGGCACGCTCCCGTCGGGCATCGTCAGGCACCGCACCGTGATCCCCGACGCAGCGAGCTTGCCCTCACCGTCGACCCCGAGAACCGACCACGGGATCGTCGCCCACCCGGAGCGCGCCGCCTCGGCCGCCTCGTCGATGCTGGCCGCAGCGACGGTGCGCGACTCGCGGAAAGCGAGGGCGGCGTCATACAGGGCCTGCTGGTCCTCGGCGAGCTGGGACGGCACGGCGTCGCGCACCTGGCCCAGCGGCATACTGCGCTTGGACCCGTCGAAGCGGCGCACGAGGACGACGGACCCCTCGGCGAGGTCACGGGGCCCGACCTCGACGCGCAAGGGGATGCCCTTGAGCTCGGCGTCGACCGCGCGGCGTCCGAACGGCGTGTCGACGCGGTCATCGAGCTCCGCCCGCACCCCGAGCTTGACGAGGTCGGCCACGAGCGCGCGGGCCGCCTCGAGGACGCCCTCTCCCGCCTTGACGACCGTGACGAGCACCTGGACGGGAGCCACCCGCGGCGGCACCCGCAGCCCCTGGTCGTCGCCGTGCGTCATGATCAGGCCGCCGACCATCCGCGTCGAGCTGCCCCACGACGTCGTCCACGCGTGCTCCTCGACACCCTCGTCGGAGAGGTAGCGGATGTCGAAGGCCTTGGCGAAGTTCTGCCCGAGCTCGTGCGACGTGCCCATCTGCAGAGCCTTGCCGTCGCGCATCATCGCTTCCAGGGCAAGGGTGTTCGTCGCGCCGGCGAACCGCTCCGCCGCCGTCTTGCGGCCCAGCACTGAGGGGATCGCGAGCAGCTCGCGCATGAAGGCGTCATAGACATCGACGTGGATCCGCTCCGCGTAGGCCCGCGCGTCCTCCTCGGAGACGTGGGCGGTGTGCCCCTCCTGCCAGAGGAACTCGCTGGTGCGCAGGAAGAGCCGAGGCCGCAGCTCCCAGCGCACGACGTTGGCCCACTGGTTGAGCAGCAGCGGCAGGTCGCGATAGCTCTGCACCCACTTGGCCATGTACTCGCCGATGACGGTCTCGGACGTGGGGCGGACCACGACGGGCTCCTCAAGCTCCTTGCCGCCCGCGTGCGTCACGACGGCCAGCTCGGGGCTGAACCCCTCGACGTGCTCGGCCTCGCGCTTGAGGTACGACTCGGGGATGAAGAGCGGGAAGTACGCGTTGCGGGCGCCGGCGGCCTTGATCCGGCCGTCCATGTCGGCCTGCATCCGCTCCCAGATTGCATAGCCGTACGGCCGGATCACCATGGTGCCGCGCACCGGGCCGTTGTCGGCGAGCTCC
Organism: Intrasporangium chromatireducens Q5-1; assembly: GCF_000576575.1. Taxonomy (GTDB): domain Bacteria; phylum Actinomycetota; class Actinomycetes; order Actinomycetales; family Dermatophilaceae; genus Intrasporangium_A; species Intrasporangium_A chromatireducens. The sequence continues at coordinate 8,511 of NZ_AWQS01000036.1, read as the reverse complement.
GCCTTGGCGATGACGTCCTGGTACCAGCGGGGGAAGTCCTCCGACTGCGGGGTGAGCACGCGCTTGGCCATGCGCTCGATCCTACGGGCGCGGCGGCGCCCAGCCCGGTGGGGTGTTCGGGCTCACGCCGCGCGCAGGGTCGGCAGGAGGAAGGCGCGCCAGCCCTCGACGCCGTCGTCGATGGCGTGCTGGCCGCCGTGGTCGGCGATGACCTTGGCCGTCGCGTCGCGGGTGGCCGTGTCGAGGTGCCCGGTGATCTCGACCCCGGCCCGGCCCCACACGTGGCGGCACATGGCCTGCACCGCCTGCACCTGCACCTCCGAGCGAGGAATGAGCCGCGGAGCGCCGGTGGGCCCGAACCGTCCGGTGTCGACGTGGATGTGGTTGCTGTGGTTCGAGTCGTAGAGGTAGGTCACGACGTCCGCGAACTCCAGGTGCAGACCGGCGGCGAGCTGCCAGTAGAGCCGCAGCCGGGTGCGCACCTCGGCTGCGGTGTCGTCGCGCCACTTGTCGTAGCGCGCCGAGACGAGGTCCTTGCCCTTGGCGCGCAGCCGGGCGACGTCGAACGCCTCACCAGAGCCATGCCACGACCCCTCCGCGCCGGGCGTCCATGCGCCGAACGACCGCACCTCGTCCGGCCGCTGCCCGGTCTCCTTGAGATGGGTCGCGTACCACCGCTCCAGCCGGGTCCGGAACGCTGTCGTCACGTAGTAGGCGGTCGGCTGTCCGTCCACCTCGTAGACGTATGCCGCTCCGCCGACTTTCGTGTGCGTCTGCAGCTCCGTGGACTCCACCGCCACCGGGCTCGCGTGCACCTCCGGCGTCATCGTGACGGGCACCGCCGTGTCACCGCCGCCGAGGACGGCGGTCCCGGCCCCCAGCACCGTCGCGGCGCCGAGCACGCCGAAGGTGAGCATGCCCCTGCGCGTGAGCTTCAGCGGTGCCTCGGCATGACCCGGTTCGCGCGGCTGACGCGGACGCGAGGGTGGGGAGCCCGCGCGGGAGCGGATCGGCGACGGGCGGTTGGGCACGGGGCACAGTGTGGCCGCAATCGAGCCGCGATGCAGCACCCTCCCGCGGCGTGTCCACGGTGCTGCCCCGGGCGCGTCCCGCCGCGCGGGCCGCTGATGTCACATTTCTCGGCATTCCCGTGTCCTCATCCATGACCCACCCGAACCGAGCCCGGAGGACCGACATGACCACCACCGCCCGCATCCCGCTCGAGCACCCCGACACCCTCTTCACTCGGGCCGTCACCTGGTGGAGCAGACGCCGGTTCGGTGCCATGCTCGAGCCGGGACTCGCCCTCATGCACCATCGTCGGGTGTTCCTGTCGACGGGGCGGTTCGAGCTGAGCGTCGAGCGGTGGGGGTCCCTCGACCCCGAGCTGAAGGACCTCGCCGTCGCCGCCGTTTCCGCGCAGATCGGCTGCAGCTGGTGCATGGACTTCGGCTACTACCTGGCACGGAACCGGGGCATGGCCGCGGCCAAGCTGGAGCACCTGGCGAACTGGCGCTCGAGCGACGTCTACTCCCCGCTGGAGCGCCGCGTCTCGGGTACGCAGAGGCGATGACCGCGACGCCGCCGGAGGTCACCGACGAGATGGTCGCCGGCCTGCGTCTCGAGCTGACCGACGAGCAGCTCGTGGAGCTCACTGCGATGATCTCCCTCGAGAACCAGCGCTCCCGGACGAACTCCGCTCTCGGGCTGACCAGCCAGGGCTTCAAGGACCACTGTGAGGTAGCCGCCAGATGACCGCCGACGCGACCACGACCTTCGAGGCCCATCGGCGGCTCCTCGTCGGCGCGGCCTACCGGATCCTCGGCTCGCACGCCGACGCGGAGGACGTGGTGCAGGAGGCGTGGATCCGATGGAACGGGGTCGACCCCGAGACGGTCGACGACGCTCCCGCCTACCTGCTCACCGTCACCTCCAGGCTGGCGCTCAACCGCCTGCGTCAGCTCCGCGCCCGACGGGAGAGCTACGTCGGGCCGTGGCTGCCGGAACCAGTCGCCACGGGGCCGGCCGTCGACGGTGCCGACGCTGCGGTGCTCGCCGACGAGGTGTCGATGGCGCTGCTCATCGTCCTCGAGTCGCTCAGCCCGCTCGAGCGCGCGGCCTTCGTCCTCGGCGACGTCTTCGGGATGCCGTCGGCCGAGGTCGGCCGGGCGCTCGACCGGTCACCCGCCGCGGTCCGGCAGCTCCTGCGCCGGGCCCGCTCCCACGTCGAGGCACGCCGGCCACGGCAGGCGGTCGAGGCTCCGCGCCACCGCGCCGTCGTCGAGCGGTTCGTCACGGCGGCCGGGCAGGGTGACGTCGAGGGGCTGCTCGCCGTGCTGTCCCCCGATGTCACCCTCGTGACGGACGGCGGCGGCGTCCGGCGCGCCGCCCTGCGACCGATCCACACGGCGGACAAGGTCGCACGCTGGCTCTTGGGCGTGCTCACCACCCCCGAGGCCGCGACGCTGACGTACGAGTTCCGTGAGGTCAACGGCGAGCTCGCCGTCGTCACCTCGGGGCCGGACGGCACGGACGCCGTCTACTTCTTCACCGTCGAGGACGACCGGATCATCGAGGTGCACGCCGTCCGCAACCCGCAGAAGCTGACCGCCGTGCCACCGCGACAATCCAGCCCGGGCTGAAAAAGCGAGGCCGACAGGCAGGGAACGCCTCGACAATCCAGCCACGGCTGGATTGTCGAGGCACGGCGCACGACACGCTGAGGAGTCAGGCGGTGCGAGCGGCGATGGCCTCGGCCGTGGCGAGCACCTTGCGAGCCGTGTCGACGTGGAGGTTCTCGATCATCCGGCCGTTCACGGTCACGACGCCGCGGCCCTCAGCCTGCGCCGACTCGAAGGCCGCGATGATCTCGCGGGCGTTCGCGACCTCGTCCTCGCTCGGCGCGAAGGCGGCGTTGCAGGCGTCGACCTGACCCGGGTGGATCAGCGTCTTGCCGTCGAAGCCGAGCTCGCGGCCCTGCCGACACTCGGCGGCGAACCCGTCGGCGTCCTTGACGTGGTTGAAGACGCCGTCGACGATCGCGATGCCGGCCGCCCGGGCACCGAGGATCGCCAGCTGCAGGCTGCTCTGGATCGGGGCGCGGCCGGGCACGTGCTCCGCGCCGAGCTCCTTGACGAGGTCGTTGGTGCCCATGACGAAGACGGCGAGCCGGTCGGACGCGCGGGCGATCTCCTCGGCGTGCAGGATCGCGACCGGCGTCTCGATCATCGCCCAGAGCTTCGTGTGCTCCGGCGCGCCGGCCGCCTCCATCGCCGCGACGAGCTGGCGCACCTCGTCGGCGGAGTTGACCTTCGGGACGACGATCCCGTCCGGGCCCGCAGCAGACGCAGCCGCGAGGTCGGCGTCATGCCACTGCGTCCCGATGCCGTTCACCCGAATCGTCAGTTCGCGGTTGCCATAGTCGCCCGACTTCGCTGCAGCGCAAGCGTTCTCGCGCGCCTGCTCCTTCGCGTCGGGGGCAACGGCGTCCTCGAGGTCGAGGATGAGCGCGTCGACGGCCAGCGTCTTGGCCTTCTCGAGGGCGCGCTCGTTCGAGCTCGGCATGTAGAGCACGGACCGCCGCGGGCGGTAGCCGCCGTATGCCGCTGGGTTGGCCTGGGACTGGGCGCTCACTCGAGTGCACCTTTCGTCGAGAAGTGGGAGAGCGGCATACGGATCACTGCCGGTAGAGCTCGGCGAGCTCTGGATCCGTCTGCGAGAGACGCTCGGCGAGCTCGAGGATGACGAGGCACTGCTTCAGCGACGCGTCGTCCTCCATCTTGCCGTCGAGCATGACGGCACCCGTGCCGTCGCCCATGGACTCCTTGACCCGCCGCGCGTGGGCGACGTCGTCCGCGGACGGTGAGAAGACGCGCTTGGCGATGTCGATCTGGGCCGGGTGTAACGACCAGGCGCCGACGCAGCCGAGCAGGAAGGCGTTGCGGAACTGGTCCTCGCAGCCGACGACATCCTTGATGTCGCCGAACGGCCCGTAGTAGGGGAAGATCCCGTTTGCCGCGCACGCGTCGACCATCCGCGCAATGGTGTAGTGCCAGAGATCCTGCTGGTAGGTGGCGCGACCGGCGTGGACGTCACCGCCGACGGCGTCCTGCCGGACGAGGTAGCCCGGGTGCCCACCGCCGACCCGTGTCGTCTTCATCCGGCGATCCGCTGCGAGGTCCGCCGGCCCGAGCGAGACGCCCTGCATCCGTGGGCTCGCTCCCGCGATCTCCTCGACGTTGACCATGCCGCGCGCCGTCTCGAGGATGGCGTGCACGAGGATCGGCCGGGTCAGGCCGACGCGCGCCTCGAGCTGGGCGAGGAGCCGGTCGACGTAGTGGATGTCCTCGGCGCCCTGCACCTTCGGGACCATGATGACGTCGAGCTTGTCGCCGATCTCGGTGACGAGCGTCGTGAGGTCGTCGAGCACCCATGGGCTGTCGAGAGCGTTGACCCGCGTCCACAGCTGAGTGTGCTCGCCGAAGTCGGTGGACCTGGCGATCGCGACGAGGCCGGCGCGCGCCGCCTCCTTGCGGTCCGCCTTGACCGCGTCCTCGAGGTTGCCGAGCAGGACGTCGACGGTGCCGACCATGGCCGGCACCTTGGCCGCCATCTTCTCGTTGCTCGGGTCGAAGAAGTGGATCATCCGGCTCGGCCTGGCCGGGACCTCGGTCACGGGAGCAGGGGCTCCCACGGCGAGGGGACGGAAGAAGTCCTTGGCGCTGCGCATGCGGGCACGCTAGCAACGGCCGTGCGACCCGCGTTATGACTGACTTCACCTATGACCGAGGTCACGAGCGCGCGGCTAGGGTGGCCCTGTGAGCGACGTGCCGCCCGTCAACGCGAGCGCCCTGCTGGCCGAGGCCCTGTCGAAGTCGGGCCTGCTCTGGGTCGAGGACGCCGACGGCCGCAGCTGGGGAGTCTGGCACGTCTGGGCCGACGACACGGCCTACATCGTGAGCGGCCCGGGCGAGCAGGCCCTCCCCTGGCTCCCCGACGAGGTCCGAATCATCCTGCGCAGCAAGGACACCGGCGGTCGGCTGCTGACGACGCGGGCCCAGGCCACAGTGGTGCCGCCGGGCACCCCCGAGTGGACCACCGCCGCCGAACTGCTCAAGGCGGCCCGGCTCAACGCGATCGACGACAGCCTGACCCGGTGGGCCGAGCAGTGCACGATCACGGCGCTGCGTCCCTTCGACCAGCCGGTCGAGGGACCGGGCCACTACACGGCGACCTCGCACCGGGCCGAACCGGTCGAGACCCCGGCGACGACGACCTCCTGGCGGCCCTGGCACTGGCACGGGCGCCAGCGGCGAGGGACACGCCGCCGCCGGTGAGCACCCTCTAGCCTTGGGGCATGAGTGCGAGCACCCGCGTCTTCGTCGCGCGCCTGACCGGTCTCGCCGTCTTCGACCCGCTCGGCGACCAGGTGGGTCGGGTGCGGGACGTCGTCGTCATGTTCTCGCACACCCGGCCCGAGCCGCGCGTCATCGGCCTGGTCGTCGAGGTCCCCGGGCGACGCCGGGTCTTCCTCCCGATGACCCGCGTCACGTCGATCGACGCCGGCGCCGTCATCACGACGGGCCTGGTCAACATGCGCCGCTTCGAGCAGCGCACCAACGAGACGCTCGTCGCCGCAGAGCTCTTCGACCGGACCGTCCACGTGCGCGGCCCCGAGGCGGAGGCGGCCGACATCTCGACGGCCATCGTCGAGGACCTCGCGATCGAGCAGCGGGCCCGCCGGGACTGGTTCGCCGTCAAGGTGTTCGTCCGCCAGGCCTCGGGCGGGTCGTCGGCCTCCCGGGCCATGTCCCGGCTCACCCGGCGGCGCTCGGGCAAGACGATGCTCGTCGACATCCGCGACGTGACCGGCCTGCACGAGCAGTCCGCGGCGCAGAGCGCGGAGCGGCTGCTCGAGACGTATGACGACCTCAAGGTGGCCGACCTCGCCGAGGTGATCCACGACCTCAACCCCAAGCGCCGCGCCGAGGTCGCAGCGGCCCTCGACGACGAGAAGCTCGCCGACGTCCTCGAGGAGCTGCCCGAGGACGACCAGGTGGAGATCATCGCCGGCCTCGGCACGGAGCGCGCGGCCGACGTCCTCGAGGCCATGGAGCCCGATGACGCGGCCGACCTGCTCGCCGACCTGCCCCCCGACCAGGCCGAGCAGCTGCTCCAGCTGATGGAGCCGGACGAGGCGGCGCCGCTGCGGCGGCTGCTCACCTATGACGAGAACACGGCCGGCGGCATGATGACGACCGAGCCGGTCGTCCTCGCCCCGGAGGCGACGATCGCCGAGGCCCTGGCCATGGTGCGCCGTGAGGAGCTCGCGCCCGCGCTGGCGTCCGTCGTCTACGTGTCGCGGCCCCCGCTCGAGGTGCCGACCGGGCGCTACCTCGGGCTTGTCCACATCCAGCGGCTCCTGCGCGAGCCGCCGCACGCCAGTGTCGGCACGATCATCGACAAGGACGTCGAGCCGCTCGAGGCCAGCGCACCGCTCGGTGTCGTCGCGCGGACGCTCGCCACCTACAACCTCGTCTCGCTGCCCGTCGTCGACGGCGACGGCCGGCTCATCGGCGCCGTGACGGTCGACGACGTGCTCGACCACATACTCCCTGAGGACTGGCGCGAGGAGCGCCATGAGCTGGAGGTGACGCCATGACCGACCAGCCGACGCGCCTCGCGCGACGGAGCGACCGCCTCGACCAGCCACGCGAGCAGCGCGCCACCTTCCTCCCGCGGCTCACGCTCTCGCAAGAGGCCTTCGGCATCCTCTCCGAGAAGTTCGCCCGGTTCATGGGGACCCCCGGCTTCATCATCGGGATGACGGTCTTCTGCGCCGCCTGGCTCGCGTGGAACACCTTCATGCCCGTCGCCCAGCAGTTCGACCCCCGCTCGCAGAACTACACCCTGCTCACCCTGCTCCTGTCGTTGCAGGCGTCCTACGCCGCGCCGCTCATCCTGCTCGCGCAGAACCGGCAGGCGGACCGTGATCGGGTCGGCCTCGAGCAGGACCGCGCCCGCGACGAGCGCAACCTCGCCGACACCGAGTACCTCACCCGCGAGGTCGCCTCGCTGCGCCTCGCTCTTCGCGAGCAGGCGACCCGCGACTTCGTCCGGTCCGAGCTGCGCGACCTGCTGAGCGAGCTCGAGGAGCGCCAGCTGGTCCTCCCCCGCGAGGAGGCCCGTCGGGCCGAGTAGCCCCCGCCGGCCCGGCGCCGCCACGAGGGGTATGCCGCACAGCCGGCTCCGCGGGCGAGCGGGCCTTGGCGTGTGGCGAGGTAGACACCGGGCGCCGCCAGCAGGACGCGGAGCGCGACATACGATGTTGACCATGTCTGCCGCCGCACTACCGAGCCGTGACGACCTGCTCACGGCACTGTCCACCGTCAACGACCCCGAGATCCGCAAGCCGATCACCGAGCTCGGCATGGTCAAGTCGGTCGACATCGACGAGGCCGGGCACGTCGCGGCGACGATCTACCTGACGGTCTCGGGCTGCCCGATGCGCGACACCATCACCAAGGACTCGACCGCCGCCCTCGCCAAGGTCCCCGGCGTGACCGGGGTCGACATCTCGCTCGACGTCATGAGTGACGAGCAGCGGGCCGCCCTGCGCCAGCAGCTGCGCGGCGGGGCCGCCGAGAAGGAGATCCCCTTCGCCAAGCCCGGTTCCCTGACCCGTGTCTACGCCGTCGCATCGGGCAAGGGCGGCGTCGGCAAGTCGTCTGTCACGGTCAACCTCGCCGCCTCGATGGCCGAGCAGGGGCTGCGGGTCGGCGTCGTCGACGCGGACGTCTACGGCTTCTCCGTGCCGCGGATGCTCGGCGTCGAGCACCGGCCCACCCAGGTCGACGACATGATCCTGCCGCCCGTCGCCAACGACGTGAAGGTCATCTCGATCGGCATGTTCGTCCCGGGCAACCAGCCGGTCGTATGGCGCGGACCGATGCTGCACCGGGCGCTGCAGCAGTTCCTCGCCGACGTCTTCTGGGGTGACCTCGACGTCCTGCTGCTCGACCTGCCGCCCGGTACCGGAGACATCGCGATCTCCGTCGCGCAGCTCATCCCCAACGCCGACATCCTCGTCGTGACGACCCCGCAGCAGGCAGCGGCCGAGGTCGCGGAGCGGGCCGGCTCGATCGCGCTGCAGACCCACCAGCGCGTCGTCGGCGTCATCGAGAACATGTCGTGGCTCGAGCTGCCCGACGGCACGCGGCAGGAGATCTTCGGCTCCGGTGGCGGCCAGGCCGTCGCCGACTCGCTGTCGCGCAGCATCGGCGCACCGGTCGAGTTGCTCGGCCAGATCCCGCTTGACACGCGGCTGCGGGAGGGCGGCGACTCCGGCACCCCCGTCGTGCTCGGCGAGCCCGACTCCCCCGCCGGGGTGGCCCTGCGCGGCATCGCACGAGGGCTGGCGCACCGCTCCCGCGGCCTCGCCGGTCGCTCGCTCGGGCTCACCCCCGCCGGGCGCTGACCGACCCCGTCGAGAGGCCACCAACCGTCGAGAGG
>NZ_AWQS01000035.1 GCF_000576575.1 Intrasporangium chromatireducens Q5-1 | reverse complement strand
CGTCGAAGGGCCACGAACCGACGAGGGGCCAGTAACCGTCGAGGGGCCACTAACCGACGAAGGGCCAGTCAGTCCGGGGGCGGGCGGAACCGGTTGCCGAACCGCGGGTCGGTCTCCCACCAGAGGCCGGTGCCCGTGTCAAGGGCGGGCTGTGCCCGGTCCGGGCCGGCTTCTGCGGCTGCAGTGGTCACGGCGCCGAGGGCGGGGGCAGCGTCGAGCCGGGCATCGACCTCGCGGGCCTCCTTCGCGTCCGCACGGATCCACTCCGCGAAGACGGCACCGATGACGGGCAGGCCCACCGACTCGGCCACGGCGAGCAGCGCACCGCCGCCCAGGTGCGTGTCGAGGAGCGGGTCGGGTGCGCCGACCCGGCCGACGAAACCGGGGAAGGTCGGCACGACGACAGACCCCGCTGTCATGAGCAGGATTCCTGGCACGGCGTCGAGCAGGCCGTCAGCGAAGGCGAGCAGTGTCCGGATGCCCGGCGTGGCCCATGCCGGTAGCAGCTCGTCGACCATGAGCGGAAGCACGAAGAGCAACCCGGTGACGAGCAGCACGACGTCGAGGACCGCCTGCAGGGTCGCCGATCGGGTCGTCACGACGAACACCGGCGTGTAGAACACGACGAGCATGGTGCTGACGGCGAGGATCGTGCTGACGGCCGGGAACATCAGGACACGGGCGACCGGACCCGCGAGCAGCCGCAGCAGCAGGTGCTGGCGGTCCTGACGCCGTCGACGCAGCAGGGTCACCGGGTCCCCGAGGGCGAGGCCGACCGGGGTCAGCGAGGCGAGCATGCCGACCTGCAGGGCGCCGATCCAGAAGAGGTTGGACCGGTAGACCGCGAGTGGCCCGCACACGGCATACGCGAGGGTGCTCACTCCCAGGCCGAGGTAGAGCGCGACGCGCCACCACGGCCACCGGACACCTTCGCGGCGGGCGAGGCCGACCTGCCAGAGGTACCACCCGGCGACCACCACGACGAGGGTGATCCCGAACGGGGCGGCGGTCCACCCGGTCAGCAGGTCGGTGGGCTGGAACTGGGTCACGGCCGAGATCGTCCGCTCCGCACCTGAACGTCGGATGAGAGGGTCAGCGCATGTTCCCCGTGTGTCCGAGCGAGAACCGCCCCGGCTGGGGCCAGACGCACAGCCCGTGCGGACCGGCGTCGGTGCGGATGCGGTGCAGTAGGCGGCCGGTGCGGGTGTCGATGACGTAGACCTCGCTGTTGTAGCGACCTGCGAGCCACAGCTGCGTGCCGTCCGCGGACACGTCGCCCATGTCCGGGCTGGCCGACCCGGGGATCTTCCACTTCGTCACCGGCTCGTTCGTCGTCGCGTCGAACACCGAGATGGTGCCCTCGTCGCGGTTGGTGACGAAGACCCGGGCGGCGTCCCGGGAAGGGTAGATGCCGTGCGCCCCCGTGCCGGTGTGCACGAAGTGGTCGAAGCGCATCGTCGTGGCGTCGATGAACCAGATGCCGTTGCGGAGCATGTCGGCGACCATGAACCACTTGCCATCTGGGGTGAGGCGAACGTCCTGCGGCATCGACGAGGCGCCGCGCGCGAGGCCGGACTTCGGGCCGCCCATCATGTGCGCCTGGCTCGGTGGCGTCGCGCCGGGTGTGTGGATCGGGTTGAGGTCGATGACGCGGACGATCCTCGTCACCTCGCGGTCGACGACGAGCAGCTTGCCGTTGAACTCGCAGCTGGCCAGCATGAAGCGCAGGTCAGCGGTGTAGTCGGCATGATTCACCCCGGCGCACTCCGGGATCTTCAGGGACCGCTGCAGCTTCAGGGTGTGCGGGTCGAGCACGTCGATCCGGCGCAGCCGCGAGGCCATCACGACGGCGTGCGCGCCGTCGGGAGTGAAGTAGAGGTTGTAGGGGTCCGCGACCGGCACCGGGGTGCCGAGCCGCCCCGTGCGCGGGTCGATGGGGGTCAGGGCGTTGCCCTGGTCGGAGTTGACCCAGAGGGTGCGCAGGTCCCACGACGGGACCACGTGCTCGGGAGAGGCAGGGACGCGGTGCGTCGAGATGACCTTGTATGTCGCGGGGTCGATGACCTGGACCGTTCCGCCGAGCTGGTTCGGCACGTAGACGAGCGGCTTCGCCTGCTGCGCCGCGCCGGTGATCCGGCCCGCCCCGGTGAACGCGTATGGCGCTGGGCGGGCCGAGGTGCTCGGGCCCAGGTGCGCTGTGGCACCCGGGGTGCCGGGCGCCACCGTGGTCTGCCCGGTCGCGTCCGCGGACCCGACCGGACCGGAGATCGGCCCACTGCGCCCGTCGCACGCGGACAGGACGACGGCGAGCACCACGCCCACGAGGGCGGCCGCGCGTGCGGTCCTCATGCGAGCAGCTCCGTCACGGATCGGGCGGTGAGACCTCGGTCGCCGAGACCGGTGAGCACCGCGGGCAGCGCCTGGACCGTGCCTCGGTGACCGAGGTGCAGGCTCACGATCGATCCGGCTCGCACGGCCTCCAGCGTACCGCGAGCGACCGCCGTCGCGCCGGGATCGAGGTAGTCCATGGGGTCGACGTCGTAGGAGATGCACCGCTCATAGCCTGCAGCCCGGGCCGTCGCACGCAGCAGGGGCGTCGAGTGCTGGGTGCCGGACGGGCGGAAGAGGAGCGGGTTGGATCCCTTGATGGCTGCCACGGCGCGGGCACCGTCCCTGATCTCGGCCGCGGCGGCGGCACGCCCCAGCCGCAGCATCGGCTGGTGGGACCAGGTGTGGTTCCCCAGGTCGTGGCCCGCCGCGACGAGCGCCCGCCCGAGCTCGGGGTGAGCCGTCAGCCACGTGCCGACGGCGAAGACGGTGATCCCAGCGCCGTGCTCCCGGCAGATCGCCAGCACCTCACGGGTAAGCCCTGGGTCGCCGGCGCCATGGAAGGTCAGGGCGACCCCGGAGGCGGAGCGGGGCCCGTGGTCGACGTCCGCTCCCGGGGTGCGCAGGACCTGTGGCCGCGCATCGGTGGTGTGTACCTCCGGGGGAGCCGTGCCCTGCGCGCGGCCGGCCGTCGCGTTCGGGGTCCCGCTCATCGTGCCGGAGCCGGAGGAGGGCTCGGTCTGTGTCGAGCCGGTGCCAGGCGTGCAGGCTGCTGCGCCGAGGGCAACCGCCGAGGCGAGCCCTCCACGCAGCACCGCGCGCCGCCCGACGGGCCTGTCCTCGTTGCTCACGGCAGGACGATGCCCGTCGCCGCTGGGAGTCCGCTGGACGTCGGCTCGAAGCTCCGCCCGCGTCGCCCCCGGCGCACCGTCAGAAGAGACGGTCGATGAAGTTCCACCCGGAGCCGATCTGGACCCGCGGGAGCCAGCCACCGGACGCCGTCCTCGGATAGAGCCACAGCCGACCCGAGCTGTCGCGGGCGGCGATGTCCGGCACCCGGTCGCCGTTGAGGTCGCCGGGGCTCATGATGGCCGTCATCCCGTTCCAGCCGGTGCCGATCCGCACCCGGCTGAGCCAGCCGCCCTTGCCGTTGCCCGGGTAGAGCCACAGGTAGCCCGTCGAGCGCTCACGGGCGACGACGTCGGCGAAGCCGTCACCGTTGAGGTCACCCGGGCCCACGATGCTGCTGAACCCTTGCCAGCCGCTGCCGACCCGCACGCCCGGACGCCAGGTGCCGGTCCCCGTGCCGGCGTAGAGGAACAGGTATCCGGTCGTTCGCTGCCGGGCCAGGACGTCGACCCGCTGGTCGCCGTTGAAGTCGCCGGGGCCGAGGATGACGTCGAACGAGCTCCAGCCGGTCCCGACCCGCACCCGGGGCAGCCAGCCGCCCTTGCCGTTGCCTCGGTAGAGCCACAGGTAACCGGTCGAGCGCTCACGGGCGAGCACGTCGAGGGGCCCGTCCCCGTTCACGTCGCCCGGCGTCTCGAGGGCGTCGAGTCCGCTCCATCCGGTGCCGATGCGCACGCCCGAGGCGAGCCCGCCTCGTGTCGTGCCTGCGTAGAGCCGCAGCTCGCCGGTCGAGCCGACTCGCGCCAGCACGTCACCGATCCAGTCTCCGTTGAAGTCAGCCGTCGAGTTCGACAGCGTCGAGGCCGGCATGGGCAGGGCGGTGAACGCGTAGCTGCCGCAGGTGCGGTCGTAGTCGCGCTGGTCGTCGTACCACTGCGACAGGTAGACCCGGCCGCCGGAGAAGCTGGCCTGGGTGCACCGGTCGGCCGCCTCGTTCGGGTAGTCCAGCTTGCCGGCCGTCGCCCAGACGGGGACCCCGGGCAGCCGCCAGTTCCCGGTGATCTGCTGCCACCCCGCGGCGTACGAGTAGAGGCCGTAGGGGTACCCGGCGTCCCGCAACCCGCGCATGAGCCCCTCGACGACATAGCGGTTCGCGCGCTCGCGGGCGGCGGTCCCGCTCGGCCACGCCTGGGTGGCGCGCGGTTCGACGTCGATCCAGACCACGGGTGGCGTGAAGCCGACCTTGGCCAGACTGGCGACCGCGAACCGTGCCTCGGCGTAGCCGACGTTCGACAGCTTCCCCCACGTCGTGCTGCTCGACCACGGACCCTGGCCGCCATAGGTCGTCACCTGCGCGGCGGTCGGGTAGGCGGCCATCGTGTAGGCCTGCGCGGGCTTGGTGTTGTTCTTCACCCAGCCCACCTGGCTCGCGAGGCAGGGGTTCTCGGTGAACGGAAGGCCCTTGGTGAGCCCGACGATGACGAACTGCGTCGAGGTCGGGGGCATCGGCAGGTCGTAGCCACCGACGCTGCTCGAGCACTGCGGCCAGGAGATGTCGTGCCCGAACATCGTCGCGGCGGTCGCGGTGGGTGCACCGGTGCCCACGGCGCAGGCGGCGGCCAGGACCAGACCACTCAGGGCCCCGGCGATGGTGGTGCGGTGGCTCATGACGACCTCCCTCGACCTTCCCAGTCGAACACCGGGCCGTGCCACCACGGGAGGGACCAAGGTCACGGGTCGACGGCTAGCCTGTGGCTCGTGACGAACAGCAGTGGCGCAGGGATCAGGGTCGGCGTCATCGGCGCCAAGGGCCGGATGGGCGCCGAGGTGTGCCGGGCCGTCGAGGCCGCCGACGGCCTCCGGCTCGTCGGGCGGTTCGACCACGGGGACGACCTGGGCGACCTTGGTGGCGCGGACGTCGTCGTCGAGTTCTCCGTGCCCGACGCCGCGCCGGCCAACGTCGCGCACTGCGTCGCACGGGGCGTGCACGTCGTCGTCGGCACGACCGGGTGGGACGATGGCCGGCTCGAGACCCTGCGGCGGCAGCTCGCCGAGGCCCCGCCCTCGAGCACCGGCGCCCCGGTCGGGGTCCTCGTCGCACCGAACTTCGCGATCGGGGCGATCCTGATGATGACCTTCGCGGCGCAGGCGGCCCGGTTCTACGAGTCGGTGGAGGTCATCGAGCTGCACCACCCCGACAAGGTCGACGCTCCCTCCGGCACCGCTGCCCGCACCGCTCGTCTCATCGCCGAGGCCCGCGAGCAGGCCGGAGCGGGCCCCGTCAGCGACGCCACCACCCACGATCCTGAGGGTGCCCGCGGGGCGCGAGTGAGCGGCATACCCGTCCACTCCGTGCGACTGCGTGGGCTCGTCGCCCACCAGGAGGTGCTCCTCGGCAACGTGGGCGAGATGCTGACCATCCGGCACGACTCGTTCGACCGGGCGTCCTTCATGCCCGGCGTCATCGAGGGGGTGCGCCGGGTCGCCGACCACCCGGGGCTGACGGTCGGCCTCGAGCACTACCTCGGTCTGGCCGCGCCGTGACAGCGCCGGCCGAGGAGGAGCTGGTCGTGCTCCTCTCCGAGGACGGCCAGCGCATCGGCGTCGCGCCCAAGGCGTCGGTCCACGGCGCGCACACCCCGCTGCACCTCGCCTTCTCCGCCTACCTCTTCGACGGGCAGGGGCGGCTGCTGCTGACCCGTCGCGCGCTCGACAAGGCGACCTTCCCCGGGGTGTGGACCAACTCGGTGTGCGGCCACCCCGCGCCGGGGGAGCGGCTCGTGGACGCCGTGCGGCGTCGTGCGGCCGACGAGCTGGGCCTCCGTGTGACAGGGCTGCGCCTGGTCCTGCCGCGCTTCGCCTACCGCGCCGAGATGGACGGGATCGTCGAGCGGGAGCTGTGCCCCGTCCTCGTCGGCCGCGTCGACGAGCAGCCCCGTCCCGACCCGACGGAGGTGGCGGCGGCCGAGTGGCTCGAGTGGCCCACCTTCGTCCGGCAGGTGCGCGACGGCCGTGCCATTTCGGTGTGGTGCCGCCAGCAGGTCGAGCAGCTCGACCGGTTGGGCCCCCGCCCCGAGGACTGGCCGACGGCCGACGTGGGGCTGCTGCCGCCCGCGCTGGCCTGACCGGGTTTCCGGCTCGTGCCGCGGGGGTAGGCCGAGGGGCATCCGAACCAGCACTACCGAAGGAGACTCCATGCAGCACGCAGAGCAGCCAGCACCGCCCGCCGCGGCAGGCCAGTGCTCGTGCGGGAACTGCCCGCAGGGGTGCACCTGCGCCAACTGCACGTGCCAGAACTGCAGCTGCCCCACCTGCAGCCACTGAGTCCGCTCGACGAGCGCCCTTCCTTCTGGAGGGGCGCTCGCGCGTGCGCGGGCCCGGTAGTCAGGCCCAGCCGGCGAGGCGGAGCAGCGCGGCGGTCAGCGCGCCGAGGACGACGACGACGATGAAGGGCGCGCGGAGTAGCAGGGCGACCACCGCGACGCCGACGGCGGCGGCCCGGGCGTCGAGCACGAGGCCGCCGTCCGAGCCGGTGAAGGTCTGCGTCGCGACCAGCGCGGCCAGTAGGGCGATGGGCAGTGCCGCGGTGACCCGCTTGACGTGCGGTTCGTCGAGGAGGGTCGAGGGCACGAGGTGTCCGACGAGCTTCAGCGCGAAGGCGATACCCGCCGCCACGAGTACAGCCACCCACATGGTCACGCCTCGGCCTCCTCGACCGAGCGCTTCGGTGCTCGCCAGGCGAGCAGCGCTGCGGCCGCGGCCACGATGACCGGCAGGCCGGCAGGCAGCGCAGGGGACAGCACCATCGCGACGACACCGGCGACGATCGCGATGGCGACGGCATCGCGGCTCTTCAGCCGCGGCCAGAGCAGGGCTGTGAACGCAGCGCAGGCGGCGGCGTCAAGGCCCCACTGCTTCGGGTCGCCCAGGGCGTTGCCGATGAGGGCGCCGACGAGGGTCATGAGGTTCCACAGGACGAAGACCGACAGACCGGTCACCCAGAAGCCGAGCCGCGAGGCGCGTTCGTCCTGCTGTGACACCGCGACGGCGGTCGACTCGTCGATCGTCAGGTGCGCGGCCGCGGCTCGCCGCAGTCGGTGCACGCCGAGGAGCTGGGTCAGCTCGAGGGCGTAGAGCCCGTTGCGGATCCCCAGCATCGAGGACGCCGCGATCGCCGCGGGAGCAGCAGCCAGACCGCCGCTGCCGACAATCCCGACGAAGGCGAACTGGGAGCCGCCGGTGAACATCAGGGCCGACAGCGCCTGCGCCTGCCAGACGTTCAGACCCGCGGCAACGGCGAGCGCGCCGAAGCTGATGCCGTAGGCACCGGTCGCAACCCCGACCGACAGGCCCTGCCGCCAGACCTGGCGACGCACCCCGGAGTCGAGCGCGGACACTGCATCCTGCTCCTGCGTCGTGCTCATCTCCCGCGGGGGTCCTGGGACACGTCGGCAGACAGCCTCACCTCGTCGAGGGTGTCGCCCGCGGGCGAGACCACCCGGCCCCGATGCGCACCGTCGGCGACGAGGCCGGCACTGGTGAGGAACGCGCGGGTGTCGTCGTCGGAGCCGACGACCCACGTCGTCAGCTCGGTGCGCCCCCTGCCCCGGGCGGTGTCGACGACCGCGTTGAGCAGCCGTGAGCCGTGACCCTGCCGCCGGGCGTCCGGGTGGACGGCGATCGTCGACAGCTCGGCCGTCTCGTCCGTCGCGTCGGGATCGGCCGACGGGGCCACCGCAGCGAAGCCGACGACCTGCTCGCCCGCGCACGCCACGAGGAGCACGTGGTCGCGGCTCGGCGGCTTGGAGAGGGAGGCCCGCCAGGCGTTCGTGAACGGCCGTGGCTCGAACTGGGCGACGACGTCGGGAGGAAGGTGGGCGGCATACGCGTCCCGGAAGACGACCGCCTGCACGAAACCGACCGCCGGTGCGTCCGACTCGCGGGCCAGCCGGACGCTCGCGTCGGCAAGGGCGCCGTGCGCCGAGTGCTCGTGTCCGTGCTCGTGGTCATGCCCGTGTCCGTGTCCCTGTGCCTCCACGCGGTCCAGTCTCTCAGCCTCCCCAGACCGGCGCGGTTTTGCCCGCCTTGTGGTCGGTCTCGCATACTGGACTCATGTATGGCAATGACGTCATCGACCCGAACGACCCCCTCAACGCGGCGGAGACGCCGGCCTACGACGAGGCCCGGCAGCACGAGGACCGGCGTGACGAGGTGGGCGGGGGGTTCGATGCGCTCATCGCCGCCGACCAGCGGATCGAGCCGCGCGACGCGATGCCCGACAAGTACCGGCAGACGCTGATCCGCCAGATCGCCCAGCACGCCCACTCCGAGATCATCGGCATGCAGCCGGAGGGCAACTGGATCACCCGGGCTCCCTCGCTGCGGCGCAAGGCGATCCTCACCGCGAAGGTGCAGGACGAGGCCGGGCACGGGCTCTATCTCTACTCCGCGGCCGAGACGCTCGGCATCGACCGGGCCGAGCTGCTGGACCGGCTGCACAACGGCACCCAGAAGTACTCGTCGATCTTCAACTATCCGACGCTGACGTGGGCCGACTGCGGGGCGATCGGCTGGCTCGTCGATGGCGCCGCGATCATGAACCAGGTGCCGCTGTGCCGGTGCTCCTATGGCCCCTACGCCCGCGCGATGGTCCGGATCTGCAAGGAGGAGAGCTTCCACCAGCGGCAGGGCTTCGAGATCCTCTGGGTCCTCTCGCGCGGCACGGAGGCGCAGCGGGAGATGGCGCAGGACGCGGCGAACCGGTGGTGGTGGCCGGCGCTGATGATGTTCGGTCCGCCCGACAGCGGCGAGGCGGCGTCCCAGGGCCACACGGCGCAGTCCATGGCGTGGGGCATCAAGCGGTTCAGCAACGACGACCTCCGGCAGAAGTTCGTCGACATGACGGTGCCGCAGGCGCAGAAGCTCGGCCTGACCCTGCCCGACCCCGACCTGCGCTGGAACGAGGAGCGCGGCCACTGGGACTTCGGTCCGATCGACTGGGACGAGTTCTGGCGCGTCCTGCGCGGCGACGGGCCGTGCAACGCCGAGCGGATCTCGCAGCGGCGCCGGGCGCACGAGGAGGGCGCCTGGGTCCGCGAGGCCGCGAACGCCTACGCCGCCAAGCACGTTCGCTCGCAGGAGAGTGCCGCGTGAGCGAACCGACCGCGGTCCCGGCCGGCGCCCACGACGAGCGGAGCTGGCCCCTGTGGGAGGTCTTCGTCCGGGGCAAGCGGGGGCTGGCCCACACCCACGTCGGTTCGCTCCACGCGCCCGACGCCGAGATGGCACTGCGCAACGGCCGAGACGTCTACACCCGGCGGCAGGAGGGCGTGTCGATCTGGGTCGTCCGAGCCGATGACATCACGGCGAGCAGCCCCGACGAGAAGGACTCCTTCTTCGACCCGGCCGCGGACAAGATCTATCGCCACCCGTCGTTCTACGACGTCCCTGAGGACGTGGAGTACCTGTGACGGCTGGAAGCGCACCCTCGCCGGAAGCCGGCTCAGCGGCATACGTCCTGGCGGTGGCGGACGACGCGATGGTCTATGCCCAGCGGCTGGGGGAGTGGCTGACGAACGCGCCGCAGATCGAGGAGGACATGGCGCTCGCCAACGTCTCGCTCGACCTGCTGGGGCAGGCGCGGGCCCTCTACGCGCGTGTCGGCGAGCTCGACGGCAGCGGGCGGGGCGAGGACGACTACGCGATGTTCCGCGACGAGCGGCAGTGGCGCAACGTGCACCTCGTCGAGCAGGAGCGCGGTGACTTCGCGCGCGAGATGGCGCGGATGCTGTGGTTCGCGTCGTACCAACACGAGCTGTATGCCGCTCAGCTGGCTTCCAGCGACCCCGTCGTCGCGGGGGTGGCGGGCAAGGCGGCCAAGGAGGTGCGCTATCACCTCGACCATGCGCGGCACTGGGTGCTGCGGCTCGGGGACGGCACGGACGAGTCGCACCGGCGCATGCAGGCCGCCCTCGAGTGGGCCGCGCCCTACGTCGACGAGCTGTTCGACGACCACGCCGCGGCCGTGACGGCCGTGGAGGCGGGCCTCGTGGCCCGCCTGCCCAGTGAGCTGCGCGAGGCGGCGCAGGGGCGGGTCGAGGCGGTCGTGTCGGAGGCGACCCTGACGATGCCCGACCCGCCGACGTGGCGCTCGCGCGGGGGACGGGACGGGATCCATTCCCGCCCGATGGGCTACCTGCTGGCCGAGCTGCAGCACATCTCCCGGTCGCACCCGGGAGCGACGTGGTGACGGTGGCGAGCAAATCGGTGGCGGGCAGCGCTGTCGCACAAGCGATCTCGCAGATCCCCGACCCGGAGGTGCCGGTGGTCTCGATTGCCGACCTCGGCATCCTGCGGGACGTGGCCGTCGATGAGGCGCAGCGGTCGATCGTGGTGACGATCACCCCGACCTACTCGGGGTGCCCGGCCATGGAGGCGATCCGTGACCGCATCGAGCACGAGGCAGGTGTGCATGGCTTCGCGGCCGAGGTCCGCACGCAGCTCTCGCCGGCCTGGACCACTGACTGGATGACCGAGTCGGGCAAGGAGGCGCTGCGACGCTTCGGGATCGCACCTCCGGGGCCGGCTCACGCCGCCGGCCCGGTGACGGTCCGGCTCAGCCGGCACGTGGTGACCTGCCCGCACTGCGGGTCCGAGGACACGACCGAGATCAGCCACTTCGGCTCGACGGCGTGCAAGGCCCTGCGCCGGTGCAACGCCTGCCGCGAGCCCTTCGACGAGTTCAAGGCCCTGTGACGACACCCATGACTGACATCGACACGACCCCCGCCGAGGCCTCGTCGGCGTCACGCCGTGCCCGGTTCCACGAGCTGGAGGTGCTCGACATCGAGCGCCTCACCGACGACGCGGTGGCCGTGACCTTCCTCGTGCCGGACGAGCTGGCCGGTGAGTACGCCTTCCTGCCCGGCCAGCACCTGACGCTGCGCCGGGGCATCCGCGGTGAGGACGTGCGGCAGTCCTACTCGATCTGCCAGTCGCTGCACGCGCCGGGCCGCGCGGGCACGCTCCGGGTGGCCGTCGCCCGGGTGCCGGAGGGCCGGATGTCGAACTGGCTCAACGACGAGCTGCGGGTCGGGGAGCGCATCGAGGTGATGACCCCGCTCGGGTCGTTCACGTGCGCGACCCAGCCCAGCGCCATACGGCATCACGTCGCGATCGCGGCGGGCTCGGGGATCACGCCCGTCATCTCCCTGCTCACCACGGCGTTGGAGGAGGAGCCGGGCTCGCGGGCGACGCTGCTCTTCGGCAACCGACGCACCGACACGATCATGTTCCTCGAGGAGCTCGAGGACCTGAAGAACCGCTTCCCGGGTCGGTTCCAGCTGGTCAATGTGCTCTCCCGCGAGCCGCAGGAGGTGGAGCTGTTCCACGGCCGACTGGACGCTGAACGCCTGGAGCGGATCTTCGCCGCGCTGCTACCGGTCGAGTCGGTCGACGAGTGGTACCTGTGCGGGCCGTTCGGGATGGTCACGGCGGCGGAGCAGCTGCTCAAGGACCGGGGGGTCGACCCGCGCCATGTCCACCACGAGATCTTCCACGTCGACGACGGGACCGAGCCGCGGCGCAGGGTCGTCGTCGACGAGTCCGCGCCGCCGGAGGCCGTCGTGACGGTGACGCTCGATGGCCGGACGACGGTCGTGCCAATGCCGAGCCGTGAGGAGGTCGTGCTCGACGCGGTCCTCCGCGTCCGGTCGGACGCACCGTTCTCGTGCACGAACGGCGTCTGCGGCACCTGTCGTGCCCGCCTCGTCTCCGGAGAGGTGCAGATGGACCGCAACTACGCCCTCGAGCCCGACGAGGTGGCCCGCGGTCTCGTCCTGACCTGCCAGAGCCACCCGGTGACGGACGAGGTCACCCTCGACTACGACGTCTGAGCCGGGCGCCCCGAGGCCGATCGGCGTGGGTCTGTGAGCAGAAATGGGTGTCATAGTGCCCCGAACTGCTCACGACTGGGTCTCAGGCGACGTGCAAGACGGGACAGTCTCCACGGCGGCAGGCCCGCAGCTGGCCAGTCCAGCCGCGGCTCTGACAGATCGCCCCGAGCTCGAGTGCGAGCTCACACGGTGTGTTCGCGACATCAACCCAGAAGACCCGCACGGTGAGCCAACCTCCGGCAGCTGAGCGACGATCCCGCCGACCGTCAGCCTGTTGACCGAGCCAGCCCTGGTGACCGCGCCGGCCATCGACTTCGACGATCAGCCGGAGCTCCGCATAGGCCCGATCGCGGTGCGTGCCTCGGGGACCGGGCTCTTGGCCGATCCCAGTCGGCAATCCATGAGCCCGCTCGACGTCTCGGACGTAGCGGACCTCGGCGACGCTGTGAGCACCACGGGGCATGTCGCTCAGGGCCTCGACCAGCAAAGCCCGACCGCTCTGCGTCGGCCGTTCCGCCAGTGCCGCGAGGAGCGCGAGCTCGTCGGTCATGCGCCGTTGGCAGGCGCGGGCGACGAGCGCGATGGCGCCGTCGAGATCTCGCTCACGAGCGAGATCGAGGACCGTGTGCTCCACGGTGGTCCGGTGTGGCCACGCGTCGGGGTCGACCCTGGTGTCGAAGTGCCGCGAGCGACGTGTCACGATCCCTGGCCGGGCCGACTGTCGACGGCCATAGGGCACGAGCACCTCGATCGCCGCCCCGGGATCCCGCACCAGCCCCCAGGCATGAGCAGCGCTGATGCCGGAGAGCGCACTGGGTCGCCCCACGAAGAGCAGAGCCGCAACGGCCTGCACCTCCCAGCCTCGCCGACCCGGTTCGGTCAGGTAGACGCCCGGCTGCATGGTGAGCCAACGACCCGACTTGACCTTCCACCGGAGCCGGTCGGGGCTGATCCCCGCGTCGAGGGCCTGGGCCCGCGTGAGCAGGCCCGACTGGCCGTTGACACGCGCCTGCAGCAGTCGTGCCTCGCGGTTCAGGTCCTCGCCCACCCATTGATCGTCGTGCAGGACTCATCGCGCCGGCAGGCGTCATCCACAGCCAAGACGCGGGGCAGGGGTCGTGAGCACCTTTCGGGGCCAGGACACCGATTCCCGCTCACGACCGAAGGGTGACTCGCGGGAAGGGCGGTCGTGGATACGCTGCAGCCATGCGGCAGTACCTCGACCTCCTGGACCACGTGCTCGCCAACGGCCAGGAGAAGTCCGACCGGACCGGGACCGGCACCTTGAGCGTCTTCGGCCACCAGATGCGGTTCGACCTGGCCGACGGCTTCCCCGTGCTCACGACCAAGAAGCTGCACCTGCGCTCGATCATCGGCGAGCTGCTGTGGTTCCTCCGGGGTGACACCAACGTCACGTGGCTCAACGACCGGGGCATCACGATCTGGGACGAGTGGGCTGACGCCGACGGCGAGCTCGGCCCGATCTACGGCCACCAGTGGCGGTCGTGGCCCACGCCGGACGGGCGTCACGTCGACCAGATCGCCAAGGTCGTCGAGCAGATCCGCACCAACCCCGACAGCCGCCGCCTCATCGTGTCGGCGTGGAACGTCGCGGACGTCGACGAGATGGCGTTGCCGCCGTGCCACACGATGTTCCAGTTCTACGTCCACCCGGCGACCGATGCCGGGGGCCGCAGACGGCTCTCGTGCCAGCTCTACCAGCGCAGCGCCGACATCTTCCTCGGCGTCCCGTTCAACATCGCGTCCTACGCCCTGCTCACCCAGATGGTCGCGCAGCTGACCGACCTCGAGCCAGGCGAGTTCGTGCACACGCTCGGCGACGCGCATCTCTACCTCAACCACGTGGAACAGGCGAAGCTCCAGCTGACCCGGACGCCGCACCCGTTGCCGACGATGCGGATCAACCCGGCGAAGAAGAACATCGACGACTTCGACCTCGACGACTTCGAGCTCGAGAACTACGTGGCGGAGCCGTCCATCAAGGCACCGATCGCGGTATGACGAACGTCTCGCTCATCGTCGCCGTGGGCCGCAACGGCGTCATCGGTGACGGCACGAGCATGCCGTGGCACATCTCCGAGGACCTGAAGTACTTCAAGCGCACGACGATGGGCCACCCGATGATCATGGGTCGGCGCACCTTCGAGTCGATGGGGGTGCTGCCGGGGCGGCGCAGCATCGTCATCACCCGGCAGCCGGACTGGTCGCACCCCGACGTCGAGACCGCCCACTCGCTGCCGGAGGCGCTCAGCCTCGCCGGCCCCGCCGAGGAGGTCTTCGTCGTGGGCGGCGGTGAGGTGTACCGCGAGGCGATGCCGTATGCCGCTCACCTCCTCGTCACGGAAGTGGACCGTTCCCCGGAGGGCTCGGTCACCTTCCCGGAGGTCGACCTGACGCAATGGCGCGAGGTGTCGCGCGAGCCCCATGACGGCTTCGCCTGGGTCGTGTACGAGCGCCGCTGAGGCGATGGCCGGCCGCTGCGCCCGGGCCGACCTGTAACGGCCGGTTCGTCCCTACCGATGGTAGGGACGCAGGGCGCTACCCGGACCCCCGAGCGAGTAGCGCCCTGCCTGCCGGAGTGCCCGTTGTGAGTGCCGCGGACCGCCGCGCCGACCCTCGGACACGGCGTCCGGGAGCGTCGCTGGCTGGCGCTAACCTTGGCGCATGGCAGCCACTCCCGTGCTCGGACGAGTTCTCTCGGCCATGGTCACCCCGATGCACCCGGACGGCTCCCTCGACCTCGACGCGGCCGCGCGACTCGCGAGCCACCTCGTCGACGCGGGCCACGACGGCCTGGTCGTCTCCGGCACGACGGGGGAGTCGCCGACGACGACCGACGCGGAGAAGGTGCGGCTGCTCGAGGCCGTCGTCGATGCAGTCGGTGACCGGGCCGTCGTCGTCGCCGGTGTCGGCACGAACAACACGGCACACAGCGTCGAGACCGCCCACGCCGCCGCCGCCACCGGCGTCGACGGTCTGCTCGTCGTGACGCCCTACTACAACAAGCCCCCGCAGGCTGGTCTCGTCGCCCACTTCACGGCCGTGGCGGACGCCACGGACCTGCCGGTCATGCTCTACGACATCCCGGGCCGCTCCGGCATCGCGATCGCGAAGGACACCTACCTCGAGGTCGCGAAGCACCCCAACATCGTCGCGGTCAAGGACGCGCGTGCCGACCTCTGGCTCGCCTCGCAGCTGATGGAGGCCACGGACCTGCTGTGGTACTCCGGCGACGACGCCATGAACCTGGCCCACTTCGTCAACGGCGCCACCGGCTTCGTCGGCGTCACGTCGCAGACGAGCCCAGCGGCATACCGACAGATGGCCGACGCCGTCCTCGACGGGCGCTGGGAGGACGCGCGCACCGTCCACCGCGCGCTCATCCCGCTCGTCGAGGCCGTCATGACGGTCACCCAGGGCGCGATCATGGCCAAGGCCGCGCTCGCCCTCCAAGGCATCATCCCGTCGCCGACCGTGCGACTCCCGCTCGTCGAGGCCGACCCGTCGCAGACCGCGATGCTGGCCGCTCGCCTCGACCTGACGCACTGACAGGAGCTCCGTGAGCCACCCTCACCCGGAACTGACCTACCCGCCCCCGCTCGAGAAGGGCGGGCTGCGCGTCGTGGCCCTCGGCGGCCTCGGCGAGGTGGGCCGCAACATGACCGTCCTCGAGACGCAGGGCCGGCTGCTCGTCGTCGACTGCGGCGTCCTCTTCCCGGACGAGACCCACCCGGGCGTCGACCTGATCCTGCCGGACTTCTCCTACATCGAGGACCGGCTCGCCGACATCGAGGCGATCGTGTTGACCCACGGGCACGAGGACCACATCGGCGCGGTGCCCTACCTGCTGAAGCTCAAGGGCGACATCCCGCTCATCGGCTCCACGCTGACCCTGGCCCTCGTCGAGGCCAAGCTCAAGGAGCACCGCATCCGGCCGTTCACGATGGCGGTCAAGGAGGGCCAGCGCGAGCAGCTCGGCGTCTTCGACCTCGAGTTCGTCGCGGTGAACCACTCGATCCCGGATGCCCTCGCGGTGTTCGTCCGCACGGCCGCGGGGACGCTGCTGCACACCGGCGACTTCAAGATGGACCAGCTCCCGCTCGACGGGCGGCTGACCGACCTGCGCGCCTTCGCCCGCCTGGGTGAGGAGGGCGTCGACCTGTTCCTCACCGACTCGACGAACGCCGACGTGCCGGGCTTCACCACACCCGAGCTGGAGATCGCCCCGGCCATCGACAAGGTGTTCCGGCACGCCCAGCGCCGGATCATCGTCGCCTGCTTCAGCAGCCACGTCCACCGCGTCCAGCAGGTCCTCGACGCGGCCGAGAAGGCCGGACGCAAGGTCGCGCTCGTGGGCCGTTCGATGGTGCGCAACATGGGCATCGCGTCCGAGCTCGGCTACCTCCACGTCCCCGACGGCATCCTCGTCGACTGGAAGCGGATCGACGACCTGCCCGACCACGAGGTGGTGCTCATCTCGACCGGGTCGCAGGGCGAGCCGATGGCGGCGCTGTCCCGGATGGCGAACCGTGACCACCGCATCGACGTGGGGCCGGGCGACACGGTCCTGCTCGCGAGCAGCCTCATCCCCGGCAACGAGAACGCCGTCTACCGCGTCATCAACGGGCTCATGCGGCTCGGCGCCACCGTCGTGCACAAGGGCATCGCCAAGGTCCACGTGTCCGGCCACGCCAGCGCGGGCGAGCTGCTCTACACCTACAACATCGTCAAGCCGCGCAACGTCATGCCGGTCCACGGCGAGTGGCGGCACATGTACGCCAACGCCCAGCTGGCCAAGGCGACCGGTGTGCCGCAGGAGAACGTCGTGCTCGCCGAGGACGGCGTCGTCGTCGACCTCGTCGACGGCCGGGCCAGCATCGTCGGCGTCGTCGACTGCGGCTACGTCTACGTCGACGGCAGCAACATCGGCGGCACGGACGAGGCGCTCCTGAAGGACCGGCGCATCCTGCGCGACGAGGGCTTCATCACCTGCATCGTCGTGCTCGATGCGGCGACCGGCAAGATCGCCACCGGCCCCGAGATCACCGCGCGCGGGTTCGCCGAGGACGACGAGATCTTCCTCGAGGTCATCCCGAAGGTCGAGCGGGCGATCGAGGAGGCCGTGCGCGGCGGCGTGCGCGACGACTACCAGCTGCAGCAGGTCGTCCGGCGGGCGGTCGGCTCGTGGGCCGGTGGCAAGATCCGTCGTCGCCCGATGATCATCCCGGTCGTGATGCAGGCCTGAGACCCGTGCGCCGCTGGCTCGACGCCACCATCGGCGGGGTCCTCGTCCTGCTCCTGCTCGTCGGGTCGCTGCGCTGGATCGACACGACGTGGCGCCCGGTCGTCGTCCTGCAGTCGGTCGGCCCGTTCGTCGTGGTGGCGCTCGGGCTGCTCCTCGTCGCGACGCTGCTGCTGCGCCGGTGGTGGATGCTGCTGCCGGTCGGGATCTGCGCCGCCCTCGCGTGGGCGATGGCCCTGCCGACGTTCTTCGCCCACACCGTGCCCGGCCCGGGCAACCTCACCGTCATGTCGGCGAACCTCTACTACGGGCGCGCCAACGCCGACCAGGTCATGGCAGCCGTGCGGACCCACGAGGTCGACGTCCTGGTGCTGACCGAGGTGACACCGGACGTCATCGACCGTCTCGACGCCGCGGGCCTCACCCGGCTGCTCGGCCACCGGACGGGTGAAGCTCGGCCCGACACCTTCACCGGCACGATGATCTACAGCCGGCTGCCCATGACGGTCGTCTCCGGCACGGCGAACCCTTCTGTCGAGCAGACACCGAGCCTCCAACCGGAGGTCGTCCTCACGGTGGGCGGGCGGCAGGTGCGGCTCAAGGCGGCCCACCCGATGGCCCCGCTGCCGGGCGAGACAGACCAGTGGCGCGCCGGCCTGGCCGCCCTGCAGCGCTGGAAGGACGATGTCCCGAGCGGCGAGCGGCTCGTCATCGCGGGCGACTTCAACACCTCCTTCGGCCAGCCCGCCTTCCGGGATCTCGCCGACGGGCTCGTCGACGCGCAGCGGGCGGCCGGCGAAGGCTGGGTGCGCACCTGGCCCGTCGTGGGGCGGCGCATGCCGCCGTTCGTCGCACTCGACCACCTGCTGAGCCGGGGCCTGGGTGTCGTCGACGCCGGCCAGGTCGCCTTCCACGGCTCGGACCACATGCTCGTGTGGGCGAGCTACGCGCTGCGCTGACCGCCCGCTCGCGGGCTCGTCGTCTCGGATCGCGACACGGTGGTGGCGACGCGTGGACGCCCCGCGGCAGCACGCCCTATCGTTCAGCACAGGTCATGAGCGCCAGCGCCAAGCCCCGGCTCGCTGGCCAGCAACCCTCCTTCCGCGGCGGGGTGCTCCGGGTGACGACCGGGCCGTGCCCGTCCGGGCGCGGCAAGCGCGGACCTGCCCGTGGTGGGTCCCCCGACCCAGGAGTGACCCGTGCCTGTCCTGTCTCCCCTTGCCCCCGTCCCGACCGTCGCGTGCGAGCCGACGCCACTGCCTGCGGTCGTCGGAGCCGACCTCGGCGTCCCGTCGCGGTCCGGAACCGTGCGCTACGGCAACCTCGACCACGCGGCGTCGACGCCGGCGCTGGCCGCCGTGAAGCAGGCCGTGGACACGGCGCTGGGCTCCTACGCATCGGTCCACCGCGGGGCGGGCTGGGCCTCGCGCCTCACGAGCGCCTGGTACGAGCAGGCCCGTGACGAGGTGGCCCGCTTCGTGGGGGCCCGGACGTGCGACGAGGTCGTCTTCACCCGCACGACGACGGACTCGTGGAACCTGCTGGCCCGGGTCCTGCCCGCGGATGCCGTCGTCCTCGCCTTCGAGAGCGAGCACCACTCGACCCTGCTGCCGTGGGGCCCTGACCGAACGGTGCGTCTGCCCGTGCCGAGCAGCATCGACGACGCCCTCGCCCGGCTCGACCAGGCCCTGGCGACGCGGCCGGCGCCTGCTCGTCTGGTCGTGCTGTCCGCCGCCTCGAACGTCACGGGGGAGGTGTGGCCGGTCGAGCGGTTCGCCGCCGTGGCGCATGCCCACGGTGCGCGCCTTGCCGTCGACGCCGCACAGCTCGCCGCCCACCGACCCATCGACCTTGGACGCTGGGACGCCGACTACCTCGCCTTCTCCGGCCACAAGGTCTACGCGCCCTTCGGGGCCGGTGTGCTCGTTGGGCGTCAGGACTGGCTCGACGCCGGCAGCCCCTACCTCGTCGGCGGCGGGGCGACCCGGTCGGTGACCCAGTTCGCGACGAGCTGGCAGACCGGCCCGGCCCGTCACGAGGGCGGCAGCCCGAACGTCGTCGGCGCGATCGCGCTCGCCGCCGCGTGCGCGACGATCTCGGGCCACTGGGACGCCATCGTCCGGCACGAGGCGCGTCTGCTCGAGCAGCTGCGCTCGGGGCTCCGGTCGGTGCCCGGGGTGCGGCTGCTCTCGATCCGCGACGGCGACGAGGACGGGGTCGGCGTCGTCGCCTTCACCGTGGCCGGGCTCGACCCGGCGCTCGTCTCGCAGGTGCTGTCGTGGGAGCACGGGCTCGGCGTGCGCGACGGCAAGTTCTGTGCGCACCTGCTCGTCGACCGGCTGCTCGACGAGCGCCCCTCGGCGACGGCGGTCCGGGCCAGCATCGGTCTCGGCACGACGCCGGAGGCCGTCGACCGGCTCGTGGTCGGGCTGCGGAGGCTGGTGGAGCACGGCCCGCTCGACAGGTGGGCGCACGACGGCACGGCCTGGGTCCTCGCCGACGGCGACGGGCGCGACGGGCACGCGGTCGCACGTCCGTGGTGACCGTGGTGAGCGGCATACGGCAGGTTCGAGCGGGCTTTCTGCACCTGTTGCGCGTGTGACGCGTGTGTCGAGGGGGACCAGTGGCGTACGGTGCGACCATGGCGACTCGTCCGTCCAGCAGCACCCGCGGGTCCTCAGCGACCAAGAGCGGCGCAGCCACCCGCGCCGCCTCCACCCGTCGACCGGCCACGCGGTCGACCCGTCCGAGCAGCCGCTCGACCTCCGGCAAGACGCAGCGCAAGGCGAGGGGCGGCGGGCTGCCGTTGCCGCTGCGGGCCCTGCGAAACACGTGGATGGGCGTCTCGCACGTCGCCGGTGGCGCGGTGCGCCGGGTCGGCCACAGCGCCATGGACCTCGAGCCAGAGCACCGCCGCGACGGTCTCGGCTTCGCCCTCATCGCCCTGTCCGTCGTCGTCGCCGCCCGTGAGTGGTGGGGCGTGCCCGGCCCCGTCGGCCAGGTCGTCCACGCCATCTTCGCCGGTACGTTCGGTCGGGTTGCCTACGCCGTCCCCCTGGTGCTCGTGGCCCTCGGCCTGCGGCTGCTGCGGGCGCCGCAGGACGACGCGGCAAACGCCCGGATCACGTGGGGCACCCTGGCGCTGACCTTCTCGGCGTGCGGGCTCGCCCACATCGCCGACGGCATCCCCAACCCGCCGGACGGCGCCGAGGGGATGCGGGCGGCCGGCGGCATCATCGGCTTCCTCGCCTCCAGCCCGCTCTCGGCGGCCGTCTCCGTCTACGGAGCGCTCGTCATCCTCGCGCTGCTCGGCCTGTTCGGGCTGCTCGTCGTGACGGCGACACCGGTGAACCTCATCCCGACGCGGCTGGGCCAGCTGCGCGACCTCGTGCTCCGGCGGCCGCATCCCGACGAGGT
This sequence comes from Intrasporangium chromatireducens Q5-1, assembly GCF_000576575.1. GTDB lineage: Bacteria > Actinomycetota > Actinomycetes > Actinomycetales > Dermatophilaceae > Intrasporangium_A > Intrasporangium_A chromatireducens. The sequence continues at coordinate 6,245 of NZ_AWQS01000035.1, read as the reverse complement.
GGGCACCGGTGACACGCAACCGACCGGCCGCAAGCGCCCGAAGCGCAAGGCGATCGACCTCGACGACGGGCGCGAGGGCGACGAGGCCTTCCGCAAGGCGGCCCAGGTGGACGCCGAGGGATCCGACGCGTCGCGGCTCCGCCCCGGCGAGAAGCGCCCCACCCGCCCGGGGGTCCTGGCGCCGAAGCCGGCGGACGCCGCGTCGGGGCTCGACGCCACCGATCCGCGCACCCATGGCGCACCGGACACCTCGAAGGTGGGCCCCAAGGCGGAGCTCGTGGCGCCCCCGACCAGCACCATGCCGGCCCGGGTCGAGCAGCTCTCCCTCGGTGGCGACATCACCTACCGGCTGCCGGACCAGGCGCTGCTCACCCCCGGAGCACCCCACAAGACCCGCAGCGAGACCAACGACCGGGTGGTCGAGTCCCTGACCAACGTCTTCGAGCAGTTCGACATCGACGCCGCGGTCACCGGCTTCACCCGAGGCCCGACCGTGACGCGCTACGAGGTGGAGCTCGGCTCGGGCACGAAGGTCGAGCGGGTCACGGCGCTGTCGAAGAACATCGCGTATGCCGTTGCGTCGGCCGACGTGCGCATCCTCAGCCCTATCCCGGGCAAGTCCGCCATCGGCATCGAGATCCCCAACGCCGACCGCGAGAACGTCGCGCTCGGTGACGTGCTGCGCAGCCAGACGGCACGCAGCAACCAGCACCCGATGGTCATGGGCGTCGGCAAGGACGTCGAGGGCGCCTACGTCATCGCCAACCTCGCGAAGATGCCGCACCTGCTCGTCGCCGGCGCCACCGGCTCGGGCAAGTCGAGCTTCGTCAACTCGATGATCACCTCGATCCTCATGCGCGCCACGCCCGAGGAGGTCCGCCTCGTCCTCGTCGACCCGAAGCGCGTCGAGCTGACCGCCTACGAGGGCATCCCGCACCTCATCACGCCGATCATCACCAGCCCGAAGAAGGCCGCCGAGGCGCTCCAGTGGGTCGTGCGCGAGATGGACCAGCGCTACGACGACCTCGCCGCGTTCGGGTTCAAGCACGTCGACGACTTCAACAAGGCCGTGCGCACCGGCAAGGTCAAGCCGCTGCCCGGCTCGGAGCGGCAGCTGACTCCCTACCCCTACCTGCTCGTCGTCGTCGACGAGCTGGCCGACCTGATGATGGTCGCCCCCCGCGACGTCGAGGAGTCGGTCGTCCGGATCACCCAGCTCGCCCGCGCCGCCGGCATCCACCTCGTCCTCGCGACGCAGCGGCCCTCCGTCGACGTCGTCACGGGCCTGATCAAGGCCAACGTGCCCTCCCGCATGGCCTTCGCGACGAGCTCGCTCGCCGACTCGCGCGTCGTGCTCGACCAGCCGGGCGCGGAGAAGCTGATCGGCCAGGGTGACGCGCTCTTCCTGCCGATGGGGGCGAGCAAGCCGATGCGTGTCCAGGGCGCGTGGGTCAACGAGTCGGAGATCCACGAGGTCGTCAAGTTCGTCACCGACCAGCTCAAGCCCAACTACGTCGAGAACGTGACCGTGGCGGCGCCCAAGAAGCAGATCGACGACGACATCGGCGACGACCTGGACGTCCTGCTGCAGGCCGCGGAGCTCGTCGTGACGACCCAGTTCGGGTCGACGTCGATGCTGCAGCGCAAGCTGCGGGTCGGGTTCGCGAAGGCCGGCCGGCTCATGGACCTGCTCGAGTCCCGCGGGATCGTCGGGCCGAGCGAGGGGAGCAAGGCCCGCGACGTCCTCGTGCGGCCGGACGACCTGCCGACGACGCTGGCCCTGCTGCGCGGCGAGGACGTGCCGCAGCCGGCCGACGTGGCCGAGGACCTCGAGCTCGACAGCCCCCAGCCCTACGACGACTCCGTGGTCGACCGGGAGCCGGTGGAGGAGCAGCTCGGCGGCGAGGCGTCGGAGCCGGAGCAGACGCGCACGGCCGCGATCATCGCCCAGCGCAGTGCGCGCCGCGACGACGACGCCGCGCCCGCGGCGTGGACCCCCGGTGACATGACGCCGGTCGTCGACGAGGACGACGAGGAGTCCGAGGACGCGTGGCAGCTGACCGACCGCCGGGACGACCGCTGGTGAGGCTGCGGCGACACGCCTAGCATCGGCGCTCGGCGCGCTGGTGCTGGTCGCGCAGGGGCACCACTAGAGTCCCTGCAATGGAATCCTCCTCGATGGACCTCTGGCCGTCGGTGACCCGCCACGTCGGCCCGCCCAACCGGTGGCAGCGCTGGCTCCGCAACGTCCGGGAGACGCCGAGCGCGGTCCTGCTCTTCGTGCAGATCCTGCTCCTGTTCATCTACCCGTTCATCGAGACCGACGTGCTGGGCCGCTACGCCAAGGCGCTCATCGGTGCCGCGGCCCTCGTCGTGATCTACCTCGCGGTGCGGGTCGTGCGTGCCACTCCGGCGCTGACCTGGGTCGCGGCGGTCCTGGGGGGGGCCGGTCGTGCTGCTGACGATTGCCGAGGCGATCTGGCAGGACGTCACGCCGCTCGCCTTCACCTCGGCGCTGTTGCACGCGATGTTCTACTTCTACATCGCCTACGCGCTGATCCGGTACATGTTCGCCGACAACTGGGTGACCCGTGACGAGCTGTTCGCCACCGGCGCCACGTTCACCGTCGTCGTCTGGGCCTACGCCTACGTCTACCAGACGGTCCAGTTCATCTGGCCTGACTCGTTCACCATCCACGGGGAGGCGGGACCCGGTGTCCGCAGCTGGTTCGAGCTGCTCTACCTGTCCGTCACCACGATGACCAACACCGGCCTGTCCGACATCGTGGCCGTGACGCCGAACGTTCGGTCCTTCGTCATGGTGCAGATGCTCTCGGGCATCCTCTATGTCGCGCTCGTCGTCGCGCGCCTCGTCGGTCTGACGATCATGCGGTTCAACCGCTGAGCGGTATGCCGCTGAGTGGGCTCACGCTCGTCAGTGGACGTGCGCGCGGGCTCGCTCCCGGCCCGGCTCCGGCTTCTCAGCCGGCCTGCGCGGCGTCCTCGACGTCGCGCATGACCCGCAGGATGTTGTCCCGGGCGAGCTTCGCCACGTCGGAGTCGGACCACCCGTGGTCGAGCAGGGCCGCAACGAGGCGGGGGTAGCCGCCGACGTCCTCGAGCCCGACGGGGAACGTGTCGGTCCCGTCGTAGTCGCCGCCGATCCCGACGTGATCGACCCCGGCGACGTCCCGCACATGCTCGAGGTGGGCCACCACCTGGTCGATCGTCGCGTCCGGCTTCGGGTGGTCGAGGACGTGCGTGCGCACGAACCGCTGGAAGGCGACCCAGTCCTTGGCGTCGACCCCGACCCGGGCCGCCGCTGCGGCGGCCTCGACCCGCCACTCGGCCGTCACGGGGGAGACGAACTCCGGCACGAACGTCACCATGCAGACCCCGCCGTTCGCCGCGAGCGCCGACAGCACATCGTCCGGGACGTTGCGCGGCGAGTCGCAGACCGCTCGCGCCGACGAATGGCTGAACATCACCGGAGCCCGGGTCGTCTCGAGGGCCGCACGCATCGTCGTCGCCGCGACGTGGCTCAGGTCGACGATCATCCCGATCCGGTTCATCTCCCGCACGACGCCGCGGCCGAACTCCGTCAACCCACCGACGGTCGGGACGTCCGTCGCGGAGTCGGCCCACGGCACGTTGTCGTTGTGGGTCAGCGTCAGGTAGCGGACGCCGAGCGCGTGCAGCATCCGCAGGACCGCGAGGGACTCCCCGATGGAGTGACCGCCCTCCGCCCCCATGAGGCACGCGATCCGTCCGGCGCGCGCCGCCGCCACGACGTCGGCGGACGTGCGAGCGGGAGCCAGCGCAGCGGCATACCGCCTCGTCATGCGGCGGACGCCGTCCACCTGCTCGAGCGTCGCCACGACCGCCTCCGGTCCCGGGAGCGTGCTCGGCACGAAGACGGACCAGAACTGTGCGCCCACCCCGCCCGCCCGCAGCCGCGGCAGGTCGGTGTTCGTCGTGGCGACCGGGTGGCTGACATCGATCCGGTCGAAGTCGTAGCCGGCCTGCTCGCGCAGCTCCCACATGAGGTCGTTGTGCCCGTCGACGAGGGGGTGCTCGTCGAGGAGGGCACGGGCGCGGTCCAGGGACGAGGCGGCGGGCATGCGAGCCATTGAACACCCCCGAACTAGAGTGGGCGCATGACTCCGCCGGACAAAAGCGTCGCCCTCGTCACCCTCGGGTGCACGCGCAACGAGGTCGACTCCGAGGAGCTCGCAGGTCGGTTGCTGGCCGAGGGGTGGCGGCTCGTCGACGACGCCGCGGACGCCGACGTCGCGGTGGTCAACACGTGCGGCTTCGTCGAGCAGGCCAAGAAGGACTCCATCGACGCGCTGCTCGAGGCCTCGGACCTCAAGCAGGGTGGGCGCACGCGGGCCGTCGTGGCGGTGGGCTGCCTCGCCGAGCGCTACGGCTCCGAGCTCGCCTCCGAGCTGCCCGAGGCCGACGCCGTGCTCGGCTTCGACTCCTACCGCGACATGTCGACGCATCTGCGCACGATCCTCGCCGGCGGCCACGTGCCCAGCCACACACCCGGCGACCGGCGCCGGCTCCTGCCCCTCAGCCCCGCTGCCCGCCGCGACGAGGTTGGCCACGTCGCGATGCCCGGCTTCGGTGACGAGCCCACCGGCCCCGTGCCGCCGACCGGCCCGCGCGTCATCCGGGCCCGGCTCGACGGGCGCCCGTGGGCCCCCCTCAAGATCGCGTCCGGCTGTGACCGGCGGTGCACGTTCTGTGCCATCCCGATGTTCCGGGGTGCGTTCGTGTCCCGCCGCCCGGACGAGGTGCTCGCCGAGGCCCGGTGGCTCGCCGAGCGTGGGGTCAAGGAGGTCTTCCTCGTCTCGGAGAACTCCACGTCCTACGGCAAGGACCTCGGCGACCTCGGCCTCCTCGAGAAGCTGCTGCCCGAGCTGGCCGCCGTCGAGGGCATCGAGCGGGTCCGGGTGTCCTACCTGCAGCCGGCAGAGATCCGCCCCGGCCTGCTCGCGGCCATGGCCGACACACCCGGCGTCGCGCCGTACTACGACATCTCCTTCCAGCACGCGTCCGAGCCGGTGCTTCGGGCGATGCGTCGGTTCGGTTCGCGACCTGCCTTCCTCGACCTCGTTCAACGGGTTCGCGAGCGGTCGCCTGAGGCGGGGATCCGCTGCAACGTCATCGTCGGGTTCCCCGGCGAGACCGAGGCGGACGTCGACGAGCTCGAGGCCTTCCTCAGCGAGTCGAGGCTCGACGTCGTCGGCGTCTTCGGCTACTCCGACGAGGACGGCACCGAGGCGGCGGGGCTGCCGGGCAAGCTGGCCGAGCCGATCATCGCCGAACGTCTCGACCGGGTCAGCCGGCTCGTCGAGGAGCTGAACGCCCAGCGGGCGGAGGAGCGCGTCGGCGACGTCGTCGACGTGCTCGTCGAGGAGGTGCCGGACGCCTTCGGCGACGGCGACCTCGTCGGACGGACCGGCTTCCAGGGGCCCGACGTCGACGGCGTCACCATCCTGCGGATCGATGCCTCGACGCCCGCCCTGAAGGTCGGCGACATCGTCACGGCCACCGTCGTCGAGAGCGAGGGTGTCGACCTCGTCGCGGTGCCGCGATGACGATGCACCACGGCGAGGGGCCGCCGCCCCGACCGACGGACTGGAACGTCCCCAACGCGCTCACCGTCCTGCGCGTCCTGCTCGTGCCGGTCTACGGGCTGCTGCTGATGCACGACGACGGCGCCCAGCCGTGGTGGCGGTTCTGGGCCTGGGTCGTCTTCGTCGTGGCCGCGGTGACGGACGGCATCGACGGCCGGATCGCACGCAGCCGGGGCCAGATCACGAACTTCGGCAAGGTCTCCGACCCGATCGCCGACAAGGCCCTGATGGGCATGGCTTTCATCGGCCTGTCCCTCCTCGGTGAGATCTGGTGGTGGGTCACGATCGTGATCCTCACCCGAGAGGTCGGGATCACCCTGCTGCGCTTCCTCGTCATCCGCTACGGCGTCATGCCCGCGGGCCGGGGAGGCAAGTTCAAGACGATGCTGCAGACCATCTCGCTCGGCGCACTGACCTTCCCGTTGTGGGTCCTGCCGCTCGCGGAAGTATGGCGTGTGCTGGCCCACGTCGTGCTCGGCGTGGCTCTCGTCGCGACCGTCCTCAGCGGTGTGGACTACGTCTTCAAGGCGGCCCGGCTGCGCCGTGCGAGCGCCGCGGCCCGGCTGGCCGGCTCGGCCCCGGGCGGGGGATCCGGCTCGG
>NZ_AWQS01000034.1 GCF_000576575.1 Intrasporangium chromatireducens Q5-1 | reverse complement strand
TGACCGGTCGACGCAGGGCAATTGACCGGTCGACCGCGGGGAAGTGACCGGTCGACGCAGGGCAATTGACCGGTCGACGGAGGGGAAGTGACCGGTCGACGTCAGGTGACGGCGCCGCGGTGGGAGAACTCGGGTCGGCGGAACTCGCCGGAGTCGAGGACCTCCCCGAGCTGACGGGCGGCCTGCACCGCGTCGGCGTGGGTCACGTAGAGCGGTGCGAAGCCGAGCCGGATGAGGTCCGGCTCCCGGAAGTCGCCGATCACGCCGCGGGCGATGAGCGCCTGGACGATCGCGAACGCGTCCGGATGGCGCAAGGAGACCTGCGAGCCCCGACGGTCCGGCTCCCGGGGCGTGACGACCTCGAGACTCTGCTCGAGCGCGTCGACCGCCTCGATGAAGAGGGTGGTGAGCGAGAGCGACTGGCGCCGCAGCCCAGCGGGGGAGACGCCGTCGAAGGCCCCGAGCGCCGCCTCGAGAGCCAGGAGGGACAGCAGCGGCGGGGTACCGCTGCGCAGCCGGGCGATGCCCGGCGCCGGCACGTAGCCGGCCGTCATCGCGAACGGCCGGGCGTGCCCGGTCCACCCGGGCAGCGGCTGGTCGAAGACGGCCTGGTGGCGCTCGGCCACATAGGCGAACGCCGGAGCGCCGGGGCCGCCGTTGAGGTACTTGTAGCCGCACCCCACGGCGAGGTCCACCTCGGCCTCGTCGAGTCCGACCTCCATCGCCCCGGCGGAGTGGCACAGGTCCCAGCACACCAGAGCGCCGACCCGGTGGGCGGCCGCCGTGATGCCGGCCAGGTCCCAGCGTTCGCCGGTGCGGTAGTCGACGTGCGAGAAGGCGGCGAGCGCCAGGGAGTCGGCCGCCTCGGCGATCGCCGCCACGGCATCGGTGGGGGAGACGCGCCGGAGCTCCAGGTCGAGGAGGCGGGCCACCGAGTGGGCTAGGTACAGGTCGGTCGGGAAGGAGTCCGGGTCGGTGAGCACGAGGGTGCGTCCGGGCCGCAGCCGCGCCGCGCCCACCATGAGCTTGAAGAGGTTGACCGAGGTGGAGTCGGTCACGACGACCTGGCCCGGGGCCGCACCGACGAGGCGGCCCACCTGGTCGCCGACGCGCAGCGGCGCCTCCCACCAGCCGGCCTCGTTCCACGACCGGATCAGTCGCTCGCCCCACTCCTGGGTGGTGACCTCGGCGATCGCCGCGGGGACCGAATCCGGAAGCGCGCCAAGGGAGTTCCCGTCGAGGTAGATGACTCCCGCGGGTAGCCGGAAGCGGGCGCGGGTGGCCCGCAGCTCGGCTCGCGCGTCGAGGTCCCGGGCGCGTGCGGTCATCGGGTCAAGAGCCGTCCGGTCCATGCGCTCGAACGTATCGTCTCGCCGCCGGGGAGGTGTGCCGCGCGGGCCGGTTTCGGAGCGGCGCGGGCGAGCGGCATACGCTCCGCCTCATGACCACACCACGCATCGGGATCCTCGCCGTGCAGGGAGACGTGCGCGAGCACGTCGCCGCGTTCCACGAGCTGGGGGTCGACACGGTCCCGGTCCGGCGGCCCGAGGAGGTCGGGCGGATCGACGCCCTGGTGGTTCCCGGAGGGGAGTCGACCGTGATGGACAAGCTGGTGCGGACGTTCGGCCTGTACGAACCGCTCCGGGAGCGGCTCGAGCACGGCATGCCGGCCTACGGGTCGTGCGCCGGGATGATCATGCTCGCCGACCGGGTCAGCGACGGGGCGGCCGGGCAGCAGACCCTCGGGGGCCTCGACATCACCGTGCGGCGCAACGCCTTCGGTCGGCAGGTCGACTCCTTCGAGGCCGAGCTCGACTTCGTCGGACTCGACGAGCCGGTCCACGCCGTCTTCATCCGGGCACCGTGGGTCGATCAGGTCGGTGACGGCGTCGAGGTCCTCGCCCGAGTGGGGGAGGGGCCCGCCGCCGGTAAGATCGTGGCGGTTCGGCAGGATGGGCTCCTCGCGACGTCGTTCCACCCCGAGGTGGGCACCGACCGCAGGATCCACGCCGAGTTCGTCAAGATCGTCAGTTCGCGAGCGTGAGGACACTGCATGAGCGGCCACTCCAAATGGGCCACCACGAAGCACAAGAAGGCTGCCATCGACGCCAAGCGTGGCAAGCTCTTCGCCAAGCTCATCAAGAACATCGAGGTCGCGGCCAAGCAGGGTGGCGGTGACCCGGCCGGCAACCCGACCCTCTACGACGCGATCCAGAAGGCCAAGAAGTCGTCGGTCCCCAACGACAACATCGACCGCGCGGTCAAGCGCGGCTCGGGCGCCGAGGCGGGCGCGGCCGAGTACCAGAACATCACCTACGAGGGCTACGCCCCGGGTGGGGTCGCCCTGCTCATCGAGTGCCTGACCGACAACCGCAACCGCGCCGCCGCCGAGGTGCGCACGGCCCTGACCCGCAACGGCGGGCAGCTCGCCGACCCGGGCTCGGTCGCCTACGTCTTCAACCGCAAGGGCGTCGTGATCGTCCCCAAGGACGGCCCCTCGGGTCCCGTCACGGAGGACGCGATCCTCGAGGTCGTCCTCGACGCCGGCGCGGAAGAGGTCAACGACAACGGCGAGACGTGGGAGGTCGTCTCGGAGGCGAGCGACTTCGTCGCGGTCCGGCAGGCCGTCCAGCAGGCCGGCATCGACTACGACTCGGCCGAGGCGTCGTGGGTGCCGAACCTCCAGGTCCCCCTCGACCTCGACGGCGCCAAGAAGATGATCCGCGTCATCGAGGCCCTCGAGGACAGCGACGACGTCCAGGACGTCTTCGCCAACGGCGACATCCCGGACGAGGTGCTCTCGCAGCTTGACGATGAGGAGTAGCCACGCCGTATGCCGCTGAGCTCGGTCCCAGCGGGAAGGCACGCCGCGCGCGGCGTGCCTTCCGCGTTCGCGGGGGAGCGCGGCATACGGTTGGGCCGAACAGGTGTTCGGTCGGTCTGTCGGGGAAGTGGAGGTGACGCGGTGCGCGTCCTCGCCGTGGACCCGGGACTGACCCGCTGCGGCATCGGCGTGGTCGACGGGGTGCCGGGTCGCCGGCTCTCCCTCGTCGAGGTCGGCGTCATCCGGACCCCGTCGAGCGACCCCACCCCGAGGCGCCTCGTCGCGATCGAGGACGAGATGCGGCTCTGGTTCGAGCGGCACCGTCCCGAGGCCATCGCCATCGAGCGGGTCTTCGCCGACACGAACGTCTCGACCGTCGTCGGCACCGCGCAGGTGACCGGCGTTGTCATGCTCCTCGCGGAGCGCCGCGGCCTGCCCGTCACGATGCACACCCCGACCGAGGTCAAGGCAGCGGTCAGCGGCAGCGGTCGCGCCGACAAGGCGCAGGTGACCGCCATGGTGACCCGGCTGCTCGGCCTGAGCACCCCGCCCCGCCCCGCCGACGCGGCCGACGCACTGGCCCTTGCCATCTGCCACGTCTGGCGCGGCAGCGTGCAGCACCGTCTCGCGGAGGCGGCCGCCGCGCACGGGACCAAGCCCAGCGGCATACCCTCACGAGCGCCACGACGCGGAGCGGCGGGGAGCGTGCGCGCAGTCCCTGCCGGCAGCCGCGCGACGACCGTCCGACCCAACCCCGGAGCCCCCCGCCCATGATCGCCTCGCTGTCCGGCACCGTCCTGACCGTCGGCCTCGACTCGCTCGTCCTTGGAGTCGGTGGCGTCGGCATGCTCGTCCACACCACGCCCGCCACGGCAGCCTCCGTGCGGACCGGCCAGTCCGCCGACCTCGCCACCACGCTCGTCGTGCGCGAGGACTCACTGACCCTCTACGGCTTCGCGAGTGCCGACGAGAAGGCGGTCTTCGAGACCGTCCAGACCGTGTCGGGCGTCGGCCCCCGGCTCGCCCTGGCGATGCTCGCGGTCCACTCACCCGACACCCTGCGGCTGGCGATTGCCCGAGAGGACATCGCGACCCTGACCAAGGTGCCCGGGATCGGCAAGAAGGGCGCGGAACGGCTCGTCCTCGAGCTGCGCGACAAGCTCGGCGTCGTCGTGGGCGAAGGCACGGGACCGGCCGCCGAGCCGGCCGACACCGGTGAGGTGTGGCGTGCGCAGGTGCGCGAGGCGCTCGTCGGCCTCGGCTGGAACGTCAAGCAGGCCGATGCAGCGCTCGACAAGGTCGCCCCGCAGGCAGCCGAAGACGCGGGCGTCTCCGCGCTGCTGCGTGCGGCGCTGCAGGAGCTCGGCCGATGACCTCGGACTGGGACGCAGAGCGCCCGGACGGCGAGTGGGACGGGTCCTTCGAGGCGACGGCGCGCATCGTGGACGCCGGCGGCGACGCCGACGAGCGGCAGGTCGAGGCCGCCCTGCGCCCGAAGCGTCTCGACGACTTCCCCGGGCAGGTCCGGGTCCGGGACCAGCTCGGCCTGCTCTTGCAGGCCGCCAAACGCCGCGGCACCCCGCCCGACCACGTCCTGCTCTCCGGGCCGCCCGGCCTCGGCAAGACGACCCTCGCCATGATCGTCGCGAGCGAGCTCGAGCAGCCGATCCGGATCACCTCCGGGCCGGCCATCCAGCATGCGGGCGACCTCGCCTCGATCCTGTCCTCTCTCGCCGAGGGCGAGGTGCTCTTCCTCGACGAGATCCACCGCATGTCCCGCTCCGCGGAGGAGATGCTCTATCTCGCGATGGAGGACTTCCGGGTCGACATCATCGTCGGCAAGGGGCCGGGGGCCACCGCGATCCCGCTCGAGCTGCCGCCGTTCACTGTCGTCGGGGCCACCACCCGTGCCGGGCTGCTCCCGGCGCCGCTGCGCGACCGCTTCGGCTTCACCGGTCACCTCGACTACTACGCCGCGACCGACCTCGTCACGATCCTGCACCGCTCCGCACGGCTCCTCGGCCTCGAGGCGGACGAGAGCGGCATCACCGAGATCGCGTCCCGGTCCCGGGGGACGCCCCGCATCGCCAACCGGCTGCTGCGGCGGGTGCGCGACTGGGCGCAGGTGCACGGCGACGACCGCGTCACGCATGCCGCGGCGATGAGCGCGCTCGAGCTGTTCGACGTCGACGCACGGGGGCTCGACCGGCTCGACCGCGCCGTGCTCGACGCCCTGTGCCGCCGGTTCGGTGGCGGACCGGTCGGGCTGTCCACGCTCGCCGTGGCCGTCGGTGAGGAGCCGGACACCGTCGAGACCGTCGCCGAGCCCTACCTCGTCCGAGAAGGCTTCATGGTGCGCACCCCGCGCGGACGGGCCGCCTCTGCGCTGGCGTGGGACCACCTCGGCCTGGCGGCGCCGCTCGACGCCCAGGGCCTGTGGTCGGCCACCCTCCCGCTCGACGACGCCTCCGGCGGCCGCTTCGAGACCTGACCGCCTGCGCGCCGCGTCTGACAAATCCGGCTGGTCGCCATAGACTCCTGCGGGCACCGCGCCGCAGTGCGCGGCACTTTCCGGTGCCACCGGTCGTTGACGCGACGTCCCCACAGCCCGTGAGGTGCCGCTCGCTGCCCGGACCCACACCCGAAGGAACGAGAGCTGATGCTGAACTACGGCAACGAGGTCACCTCGTTGGTCCAGACCGCCCCCGCGCAGACCGCGTCGAGCGGCGGAATGTCCTCCCTGCTGATCCTCGCCCTGCCGATCCTGCTCCTGGTGTGGATGTTCTGGACGACGTCCCGGCGTCAGAAGGCGATGCGCAACTTCAGCTCCTCGCTGTCCGTCGGCGAGCAGATCATCACCTCGGCTGGCATCTACGGCACGATCCGCCACCTCGACGACCAGAGCGCTTGGGTCGAGGTCGCCGAGGGGATCACCCTGCGCATCGACCGCCGCGCGATCGCCATGAAGCAGTCCGACGCGGCCGGCGGGGGTCCCGCCAGCGCCGCAGGGTCCGACGCCACCGGGCCCGCCGACACGACCGGTCAGTGAGGCCAGCGCATGGCGCGTAGCTCAGAGAAGAGGTCGGCGACCCGGTCGCTGACCGCCCTCATCGCGATCATCATCGGGTTGCTCGCGATCGCCGCCGGTTTGGCCCAGTGGGGAGGCGGCCAGTACACCCCTCGCCTGGGGCTCGACCTCGAGGGCGGCACCGAGATCGTCCTCGAGCCGGTCCTCGTCGGCAACACCACCGTGACGGCCGGACAGATCAACCAGGCCGTCGACATCATCCGGCAGCGCATCGACGCCAACGGCGTCTCCGAGGCGGAGATCTCCACGCTCGGTGGCCGCAACATCGACATCGCGATCCCCGGGACACCGACCGCAGAGCAGCTCGACGCGATCCGCAAACCGTCCCAGCTGCGCTTCCGCGCCGTCTTCGTCCAGACGGCGAACATCCCCACCGCGGCTCCCGCGCCGACTCCGGCGCCCTCCGCGACCGGCACCGCCACCCCGAGCGGCACGTCGAGCGCCACCGCGACCGGGGCACCGTCCGGGACCCCGTCGGCGTCCAAGACCGCCGCCAACGCGCCAGTCCCGTCCGCGCTGCGGGCGGCGACCTCCTCGCCGACGACGTCCGCCTCGGGCAGCACGGCGACAGGTGGCGCGACCGGCACGGCCACGAGCACGCCGACGGCGCCCGCCGAGCAGGCCCCGCCGAGCAACCCGGAGGACGAGAAGACCGTCGCCGCGGAGACCTCCCAGAGCCTCGTCGCCCTCGGCTGGGACAAGGCGAAGGCCGACGCAGCCGCCGCGACCGTGGCCAAGCAGTTCGTCGCCCTCAACTGTTCGGTGCCGGGCACCCTCGACAAGATCGTCGACGACCCGGCCCTGCCGATGGCCACCTGCAGCGACGACCAGACGAGCAAGTTCGTCCTCGGCCCGGTCGAGATCGACGGCAGCGAGATCTCCGATGCCTCGAGTGGTTTCCAGGCCGGCCCCAACGGGCAGCCGACCTCGATCGTCGAGGTCCGCCTCTCGTTCAACTCGGCGGGTGCGAAGAAGTTCGCCCAGGTGACCCAGCGGCTCTACGCCCTGCAGTCCCAGCCGCCGCGCGACCAGTTCGCCGTCGTGCTCGACAAGGCCGTCATCACGGCGCCCCGCGCCCAGGCCGTCATCACCAACGGGCAGGCCTCCATCACCGGGTCGTTCACCGTCGACTCGGCCAAGCAGCTCGCGCAGCAGCTGAAGTTCGGTGCCCTGCCGCTGTCGTTCAAGCTGCAGACCCAGGACGACATCACGCCGCAGCTGGGCCAGGAGCAGCTCACCCTGGGCCTCCTCGCCGGGCTGATCGGCCTGATCCTCGTCGTCATCTACTCGCTCTTCCAGTACCGCGCCCTGGCCTTCGTCACGGTCCTGTCCCTCGTGGTCGCGGCGGTCCTGACCTACCTGGCCGTCACCGTCCTCGGCACGACGCACGGCTTCCGGCTCACCATGGCCGGGGTCACGGGCCTGATCGTGGCGATCGGTGTGACCGCCGACAGCTTCATCGTCTACTTCGAGCGCATCCGTGACGAGGTCCGCGAGGGCCGGCCACTCGTCGCCGCGGTCGAGACCGGCTGGAAGCGCGCCAAGCGCACCATCATCGCCGCCGACGCAGTGAACTTCATCGCCGCGGTGGTGCTCTACCTGCTCGCCTCGGCGAACGTGCGCGGCTTCGCGTTCACCCTCGGCCTCACGACGATCATCGACCTGCTCGTCGTCATGCTCTTCACCCACCCGATGGTCCAGCTGCTCGCCCGGACGGAGTTCTTCGGCAACGGCCACAGGTGGTCCGGCCTCGACCCGGTTCGGCTCGGTGCGAAGGTCAGCCCCCGCTACCGCGGCGCCGGGCAGTTCGGCACGGGTCCGCGCACGGCGAGCAGGTCCGCGAGCCGGTCGGCTGCGGCCTCGAGACTCGGCTCCGCCGAGGGAAGGGGTCAGGCATGATCAACTTCGCCCAGGTCGGCAACGACCTCTACACCGGCAAGCGGTCGGTCCAGTTCATCGAGCGGCAGAAGCGCTGGTACGCCTTCTCCGCCATCCTCATCGTGCTCGCCCTGGGTGGCTTCTTCCTGCGCGGCCTGAACTTCGGCATCGAGTTCCGCGGCGGCACCGAGTTCCGGGTCTCGGGAGTGACCTCGACGCAGAACTACGAGCAGAAGGCGTCGTCGGCGGTGGGCCAGGCCGGCATCACCGGGAACGTCAGCTCCAGCGTCATCGGTTCGAACACCGTCCGGGTGCAGACCGAGGCCGCCGAGGGCAAGACCGAGGCGGCCAAGGCCGACCTCGCCAAGACCTTCGGCGTCCAGGAGGGCCAGGTCAGCGCCTCGCTCATCGGCCCGAGCTGGGGCGCCTCCGTCAGCCAACAGGCCGTGCGCGCCCTGATCGTCTTCCTCATCCTCGTCACGCTCGTCATGTCGGTCTACTTCCGCACCTGGAAGATGGCGATGGCGGCCTCGATCGCACTGCTCCACGACCTCGTCGTCACGGTGGGCATCTACGCCCTGTTCGGGTTCGAGATCACCCCGTCGTCGATGATCGGCTTCCTGACCATCCTCGGCTACTCGCTCTACGACACCGTCGTCGTCTTCGACAAGGTGCGGGAGAACACGGCCGAGGCGTTCCGGACCAAGCGGATGACCTATGCGCAGGCGGCCAACCTCGCGGTGAACCAGACCCTGGTCCGGTCGGTCAACACGACCGTGGTCGCGCTGCTGCCGATCGCGGCGGTCCTCGTGGTCGGGTTCACGCTGCTCGGCCCCGGCACGTTGCTCGACCTCGCCCTCGCCCTGTTCATCGGTATCGCCGTGGGTGCCTACTCGTCGATCTTCATCGCGACGCCGCTCTTCGTCGACTTCCGCCGCAAGGAGCCGGAGGTGCTCGACCTCGAGCGCTACGTGGCGCGGCACGGGGCACGCCACGAGGCGGTCGTGCAGGCCGAGGCGGTTACCACCGTCGACGGGGAGCCTGTCGAGGCCGTGCCCGCCGACGTCGCCGGGGCGGCGCACCGCGCCGAGCCACGCAGCGTGCACAAGTACGCGCAAGCCGGGCCGCGCAACCAGCCGAAGCGCTCACCCAGGTCGAAGCGGTGACCTCGTTCGTGGGTCCGTCAGTCGCCGAGGTCGTGGCATCGAGGCTGCGGGACATCCCCGACTTCCCGAAGCCGGGCGTCCTGTTCAAGGACTTCACGCCGCTGCTCGCCGACGGTGAGGCGTTCGCGACCGTCGTGCGCGACGTGGCGACGCGGCACACGGGCTCCGTCGACGTCGTCGTCGGCATCGAGGCGCGGGGGTTCATCCTCGCCGCCGCGGTCGCCTTCGACCTCGGGATCGGGATGGTGCCGGTCCGCAAGAGCGGCAAGCTGCCGGGCCTGACCCTGAGCCGCTCCTACGCGCTCGAGTACGGCACGGCCGAGATCGAGGTGCACGCCGACTCGTTCCGCGCCGGGGAGCGCGTCCTCGTCATCGACGACGTGCTCGCCACCGGTGGGACGGCAGCCGCTGCGTGCGAGCTCGTCGAGAGCGCGGGTGCGGTCGTGGCCGGGGTCGACGTCGTCCTCGAGCTCGGCTTCCTGGAGGGGCGCGACAAGCTCGGCGAGCGCCCGGTGCACGCCATCCTGACGGTGTGATCCCAGCCCGGCCATCTAGACTCGTCGCATGAGCGAGGAGGTCCGCAGCGAGCTGAGCACGCCGTCTCGCGTGCGCGCCCGCTTTGCCCGATTCGGCGCCGCTCGGCCGTCGGGCAACCCGGTCCTCGAGCCGCTCATGACGGCGGTGCGCCAGAGCCACCCGAAGGCCGACGTGTCGGTCATCGAGCGGGCCTACGCCATTGCCGAGAGGGCCCACCAGGGTCAGCTGCGCAAGAGCGGCGACGCCTACATCACCCACCCGCTGGCGGTCACGACGATCCTCGCCGAGCTGGGCATGACCCCGCCGACGCTCGCGGCGGCGCTGCTGCACGACACGGTCGAGGACACGTCATACAGCCTCGACGAGCTGCGTCGCGACTTCGGCGACGAGATCGCGATGCTCGTGGACGGAGTGACCAAGCTCGACAAGGTCACCTACGGCGAGGCCGCCCAGGCCGAGACGGTCCGCAAGATGGTCATCGCCATGGCGCGCGACATCCGCGTGCTCGTCATCAAGCTCGCCGACCGGCTCCACAACGCCCGCACCTGGCGCTACGTCTCCGAGGAGTCGGCCAAGCGCAAGGCCAACGAGACGCTCGAGATCTATGCCCCGCTCGCGCACCGCCTCGGGATGAACACCATCAAGTGGGAGCTCGAGGACCTGTCGTTCGCGACGCTCTACCCGAAGGTCTACGACGAGATCGTGCGGCTCGTGGCCGAGCGGGCGCCCGCCCGTGAGGAGTACCTCGCCGGCGTGCGCAAGCAGGTCGAGGAGGACCTCGACGCCGCGAAGATCAAGGCGGTGGTGACGGGCCGGCCCAAGCACTACTACTCCGTCTACCAGAAGATGATCGTGCGCGGCCGCGACTTCGAGGACATCTACGACCTCGTCGCCGTCCGCGTGCTCGTCGACACGGTGCGCGACTGCTACGCGGCGCTCGGCGCCCTCCACTCGCGGTGGAACCCGGTCCCCGGCCGGTTCAAGGACTACATCGCGATGCCGAAGTTCAACATGTACCAGTCGCTGCACACGACGGTCATCGGTCCGCAGGGCAAGCCGGTCGAGATCCAGATCCGGACGCACACCATGCACCGTCGCGCCGAGTACGGCGTCGCCGCCCACTGGAAGTACAAGGACCAGGCGGTCAATGGCAAGGGCGGGGAGGCGGCCCCGCAGAACGACATGGCGTGGCTGCGACAGCTGCTCGACTGGCAGCGCGAGACGGAGGACCCGGGGGAGTTCCTCGACTCCCTCCGCTTCGAGATGGGCGCGAGCGAGGTCTACGTCTTCACCCCCAAGGGATCCGTGGTCGCCCTGCCGATGGGCGCTACCCCCGTCGACTTCGCCTACGCGGTGCACACCGAGGTCGGCCACCACTGCATCGGGGCCCGCGTCAACGGGCGGCTCGTCCCGCTCGAGTCGACGCTCGAGAACGGCGACGTCGTCGAGGTGCTCACGTCGAAGGCGGACGGAGCCGGCCCGAGCCGCGACTGGCTGAGCTTCGTCAAGAGTCCCCGTGCCCGCAACAAGATCAAGCAGTGGTTCTCCAAGGAACGCCGCGAGGAGTCGATCGAGGCCGGCAAGGAGAGCATCGCCAAGACGCTGCGCAAGCAGAACCTGCCGCTCCAGCGAATCATGAGCCACGAGACGATGACCGCCGTCGCGAACGAGCTGCGCTACCAGGACATCGACGCCCTGTATGCCGCGGTCGGCGAGGGGCACGTCTCCGCCCAGCACGTCGTGCACAAGGTCGTCGAGTCGATGGGTGGCGTCGACGGCGCGACCGAGGACCTCGCCGAGGCCACGGTCCCGAACCGAGCGGCCAGTCGCCGCCGTGGCGGCGATCCCGGCGTCGTCGTGGTGGGCACGGCCGACGTGTGGGTCAAGCTCGCCAAGTGCTGCACCCCCGTCCCGGGCGACCCCATCCTCGGCTTCGTCACTCGCGGGAACGGGGTGTCGGTGCACCGGGTGGACTGCACGAACGCCAGCTCCCTGACGGCCAACCCCGAGCGGCTCATCGACGTCGAGTGGGCCCCGTCCTCGGCGAGCGTGTTCCTCGTCCAATTGCAGGTGGAGGCGCTCGACCGCAGCCGCCTGCTGTCCGACGTGACACGCGTCCTGTCCGACCAACACGTCAACATCCTGTCGGCGTCGGTGCAGACGTCGCGTGACCGCGTCGCCCTGTCCCGGTTCACCTTCGAGATGGGCGACCCCGCCCACCTCGAGCACGTCATCAAGGCCGTGCGCAAGATCGACGGGGTCTTCGACGTCTACCGCGTCAACGGCGGCAAGGGAACCCAGCAGCAGCGCTGACCGGGCGTCGCTCGGGTCCTCGCGCCTTGGCTCAGCCGCCGAACTCGCTCGCTGCGGTCTTGGCCTGCTCCAGCCAGGCCCGCCGGGCGTCGAGCGCCTCCCGAGCCTTGCGGATCTTCGACTCGTTGCCGGAGGACTCCGCCTTCGCCAGGTCGGCCTCGAGGTCGGCCACGGCCCGCTCGAGCTGGTCCACCATGCCCTGGGCCCGCGCCGCGACCTCCGGGTTGGACGACTTCCAGCGCTTCTCGTCGGCGTCGCGGACCGCCTGCTCCACGCGACGCAGCGACTTCTCGATCCGCTCCATGTCGGCGCGGGGCACCTTGCCCGCCGCGTCCCACCGGTCCTGGATCGAGCGCAGCGACGACTTGGCCTGCTCGAGGTCCGTGACGGGCAGGAGCGCCTCGGCCTCCTTCAGCAGCTCCTCCTTGACCCCGAGGTTGCCGCGGAACTGCTCCTCCTCGGCAGCGACCACCTGGTCCTTCGCAGCGAAGAACGCGTCCTGCGCGGCCTTGAACCGTGCCCACAGCTGGTCGTCGTCGGACCGGCTCGCGCGGCCGGCGCGGCGCCAGTCGTCCATGAGCCGCTTGTAGGCGCCCGCAGTCGCCGACCAGTCCGTGCTGGTCGAGAGCCGCTCCGCCTCGGCGACGAGTCGCTCCTTGGACGCCTTGGCCTCGGCGTGCGTCGCGTCGAGCGTCGCGAAGTGAGCCCGGCGCGCCTTGTCGAAGCGGTTGCGGGCCCCGCTGAAGCGCTGCCACAGGGCGGCCTCGGTGTCGCGGTCCAGCCGCGTCGCGGAGCGCTGGTGCTGCTTCCACTCGTCGAGCAGCTCACGCATGCGTGCCCCGCTCTGCTTCCACTGGATCTTGTTCTCGGGCTGCTCGGCGATCGCCTCCGCCTGCTCGACGATGGCCTCACGCTCGACCTTCGCCTGCGCCTTGGCGGCGGCGCGCGCCTCCTGCTCGACGTTGCGCTTCTGCGCGATGCCCGACTGGATCTCGTCCAGCTTGGCCCGCAGCGCGTCGAGGTCGCCCACGACGGCGGCGTCGTCGACCTGCTCGGCCAGCTTCTTGAGCGCGTCGGCGACGTCCTTGGAGGGCACCTCGGGCTGGGCGAGCCGCTGCTCGAGGAGGACAGCGTTGGCATAGAGCTCGTCGTACTTCCGGGCGAAGTAGGTCAGTGCCTCCTCGGGGCTCGCGCCGGGGTAGCTGCCGACCTCGTGCTCGCCCTCCTTGGTGCGCACGTGGACGACGCCGTTCTCGTCGACGCGCCCGAACGCCGCCGACGCCGAGTGGTCCTCGGTCGGGGCCGGGGCCGCGGGACGTGGCGCCGGCCGGGCCATCGCTGCCGGGGTCGGGATCGCGCTCGGCTTCGGTATGCCGCTGGGCTTGGGCACCGCAGGCGAGGCGGGCTCGGCCTGTGGCTGTGCCGTCGGCTCCGACGGAGCGTCGGTCACCTCACCGTGCTGCGGCTCGGCCGGAGCGTCGGTGACGTCTGCCGGCTGCGGCTCGGCCGGGATGTCTGTGACCTCGGCCTGGTGGGCCTCGGTGGGAGCGTCGGGAACCTGCTGCGGCTCGGTGTGCGTCTCGGTCTGCACCTGCTGGGCCTCCACCTGCTGGGCCACCTCGGCCGGGTCGTCCTGCTGCGGCTGTTCGGGCTGCTTCGTCGTGTCCGTCATGCCTTCTTCTCCGTCACCTCGACGCTGAGGATGCTGATGGGGGAGACCGGAGTCCCGTCGTTCGTGTTGGGGGGCAGCGCCTTCTTGGCCGCGATCTTCTTGACGACGTCGAGTCCCTTGGTCACCTTCCCGAAGATCGTGTAGCCGCCGCCGTCCGTGGGCAACTTCGTTTCCTCGTAGGCGATGAAGAACTGGCCGCCATTGCTGTTCGGGTCCTGTGTGCGCGCCATGGCCAGGGTGCCCGCGGGGTAGACGCCGTCCTTGGGTGCGTTCTCGACCCCGTAGCCGTAGCCGGGGTCGCCCGACCCGCTGCCGGTCGGGTCGCCGCACTGCAGGACGAAGATCCCGGCGCTGGTCACCCGGTGGCACGGGCTCGGCGCCCAGTACCCCTCCTTGGCGAGGAAGTTGAACGAGGCGACCGTCTGGGGCGCCTTGGCACCGTTCAGCTCGAAGGTGATGTCACCACACGTCGTGTGCACCGACGCAACGAACGTCTTGCCGGCTGCCGCCTTCTTATCCGGGACCTTGGCGAAGGTCTTGGGCGTCGTCTGGAGGGGTGGCGGCTGCTCGCAGCCGGCCGCGAGCTGCTGTCCCTCCTGCAGCGCCGCGCCCGTCGCCGAGCCGGCCTGCGTGGGCGCCGACTGCGGGGTCGGGTCGCCCTTGGGGAGGAAGTGGGGCACCGCGACGAAGGCCGCGACGACGAGAATGACCGCGAGGATCCCACCGAAGAGCTGCTTGTCCCTCGTGCTCTCGCTCACGGGTGCCTCGGTGGCACGCTGGGGGCCCTGCTGGCGGCGCCGTGCGCGGGCGCGCTCCTGCTGTTTCGTCACGAACCTCTCCTTGGCGGACCGTCCGGCTTGGCCGGGCTCCGGTCATTTTAGGGACACAGCCTCGGTCGGTGCGGACGGCATGGTCACGAGTCCGTGACAACTGCCCTGCACCGACGCCGTATGCCGCTCAGCGGGCTGGGTGCCCGCGGCTAGGCTCGCAGGTGTGCTGACCGTTGCGTTCCCCGCCCAGGCCTTCGACACGAACTGCTACGTCCTCGCGCCGGCGCCGGGGGAGGAGTGCGTCGTCGTCGACCCGGGCATCGGCATCGAGGAGACGCTGCGTGAGGTTCTGGCGACGCACCGGTTGCGGCCGGCCGCGGTCCTGCTCACCCACGGGCACGTCGACCACGTCTGGTCCGTCACGCCCGTGTGCGGGGCGGACACGGCGGCATACATCCACACCGACGACCGCTACCGGCTGCACGACCTGCTCGCTCACACGAACCCCGGGCTCATCGCGATGTTCGAGCAGCAGTTCGGCCGCAAGGCGACCTGGACCGAGCCGAGCAACGTCGTGGAGATCACCGACCACACGCGACTGACCCTGGCAGGGCTCGACTTCGAGGTCCGGCACGCGCCGGGCCACACCGAGGGGTCGGTGATGTTCGGGGTGGACCGGGTGCCCGACGGCATCGGCGAGCAGGTCGAGGTGGACCGCACGACGCTGTCCGGAGACGTCCTGTTCGCAGGCTCGATCGGGCGCACCGACCTGCCCGGCGGGGACAACGCCGCCATGCAACGCAGCCTGCGCGACGTCGTGCTGCCACTGCCGGACACGACGCTCGTCCTGCCCGGGCACGGGCCCGCGACGACGATGGCCCACGAGCGCGGCACGAACCCCTACCTGCAACACTTGCCCGCGTGAGCACGCCAGCCAAGATCACGCCGATCAGCGGGTTCCCGGAGTACCTTCCGGCCGAGCGCATCGTCGAACAGCGCTTCCTCGACGTCATCCGCGAGACCTTCGAGCTGCACGGGTTCTCCTCGATCGAGACCCGCTCCATCGAGCCGGTCGACCGGCTGCTCGGCAAGGGCGGCGACGCCGACAAGGAGATCTACGCCGTCTCCCGGCTCGCCGGCGACGAGGACGACGCGAAGTGGGGTCTGCACTTCGACCTCACCGTGCCCTTCGCCCGCTACGTCCTCGAGAACTCCGGCAAGCTGCAGTTCCCGTTCCGGCGCTACCAGATCCAGCGCGCCTGGCGGGGCGAGCGGCCCCAAGAGGGGCGCTACCGCGAGTTCACCCAGGCCGACATCGACGTCGTCGACGTGGGGGAGCTGTCGCCGCACTTCGAGGCGGAGATGCCCCTCGTCATCGCGGACGTCTTCAGCAAGTTCCCGGTTGGCGAGTTCGTCATCCAGGTCAACAACCGCAAGATCCCCAACGGCTTCTACCAGGGCATCGGCCTCACCGACGTCATCGGCACGCTGCGCATCGTCGACAAGCTCGACAAGATCGGCCCTGACAAGGTCAAGGAGCTGCTCGTCGAGTCCGGAGCGACGCCGCAGCAGGCCGACCAGTGCCTGGCCCTCGCCGAGATCCGCAGCGAGGACCTGTCCTTCGTCGACCGGGTGCGCTCGCTGGGGGTCGAGCATCCCCTGCTCGACGAGGGCCTCGAGTCGCTGGCGAACGTGATCCGGACCGGTCTGGCGCACGCTCCGGGACGCATCGTGGCCGACCTGCGCATCGCGCGAGGGCTCGACTACTACACCGGCACCGTCTACGAGACGCAGTTCGTCGGGCACGAGGACTGGGGATCCTTCTGCTCGGGCGGCCGCTACGACGCCCTCGCCTCGGACGGCAGGAACACGTACCCGGGCGTCGGCATCTCGATCGGGGTGACCCGCATTCTCGGCCTGCTCATCGGGCGTGGCCTCGTCACGGCCTCGCGGTCGACGCCGGCCGCGGTCCTCGTCGCGCTCAAGGACGACGAGTCACGAGACGCGGCCGTCGCGGTCGCCACGGCGCTGCGATCGCGGGGCATCGCGTGCGAGGTCGCGCCCACGGCGGCGAAGTTCGGCAAGCAGATCCGCTACGCCGAGCGTCGGGGTATCCCGTACGTCTGGTTCCCCGGCGCCGGCGAGCCCGGTGACGAGGTCAAGGACATCCGGTCGGGCGAGCAGGTGCCCGCTGATGCGGCGGCCTGGTCGCCGCCTGCTGCCGACCTCATGCCGGCGATCACGCGCACCTCCTGACTCCCGGCTCGACCGCCGCCTGCTCAACCCGGCAGCCGGAGGCCCTCGTCGCGCAGCTCCAGCGCGGCCAGCGCCCGGATGGCGCCCGCGTCCCGGCGGCGCCAGTCACCCGCCGGGTCGGGGCTGACCCTCGCGAGCGCGGTCAGCGGCTGTCGCACCATGGCCCGCAGCGCAAACAGGTCGAGGTCCGCCCGCGTGTCGATGAACCGCTGTGCCGACGTCGCCCGCCGCACGAACCGGGCTCGCAACCACAGCCACAGCGCACCGACGGTGAGGATGGGCACCAGCGCCGTCGACCAGCCGAGCCAGAGGGCCAGCGCCTCGATGGTGCTGGCCATCGACTCGCCCGCCCCACGCAGCCGCGTGCCCGAGGCGGCGGCGCCGTCGAGCCAGCGCTGCAGCTCCGCCCCGACGACCGGGATCCGCCCGGCCTCGGCACCCGCACCGCTCAGCGAGTCGTGGACCGAGGTCCCCGCCGTCTGCAGCGAGTCGGCCGGACCGCGCAGCCGCAGCACGACGTCGTGCACCTGCCGGCCGGCCCAGGCCCAGACCGCGAGCCAGCCGAGCATGGCGACGTCGGCGAGGAGCTGGCGCGTACGTCTCGCCGTCGTGTCTGCGTAGAGCTTCATCGAGGCCTCCGTGGGGCGACGAGCGGGACCGAACGGGCCCGCGGGCGGGTGTGAGCGGCATACCCATCGCACGGCCCCACGTGTCGCAACAACGAGCGGGCTGTGACATGTTCGACGTCGAAGAGGCACGCCGCACCGAGCCGGCGACACTACTGTTTGACCATGAAGGTCGGCGTCCCGCGCGAGGTGAAGGACAACGAGTTCCGGGTGGCGATCACGCCCGCCGGCGTCACCGAGCTGGTCGCTCACGGGCACGAGGTCGTCATCGAGGAGGGTGCCGGCCTGGGCTCCGCCATCGCCGACGAGGACTTTCGGGCGGCCGGTGCGACCCTCCTCGCCCGGGCCGACGACGTCTGGGACGTCGCCGAGCTGGTCCTCAAGGTGAAGGAGCCGGTCGCCGAGGAGTATGACCGCCTGCACGAGGGACAGACGCTCTTCACCTACCTGCACCTCGCCGCAGACCGCCCGCTGGCCGAGGAGCTCGTCCGGCGCAAGGTCACGGCCATCGCCTACGAGACGGTCGAGCTGCCCGACGGCAGCCTGCCGCTCCTCGCGCCGATGTCCGAGGTCGCCGGGCGCCTCGCGCCGCAGGTCGGCGCCCAGGCGCTGATGCGCGCCCAGGGCGGTCGGGGCATCCTGCTCGGCGGTGTGTCCGGGGTCTACGCCGCCAAGGTCGTCGTCATCGGCGCCGGCGTCGCCGGCATGAACGCCGCCGCCATCGCACTCGGGATGCAGGCCGAGGTGCTGCTGCTCGACAGCGACATCGCCAAGCTGCGCCACGCCGACTTCGTCTACCAGGGGCACTGCCAGACGGTCGCCTCCAACGCGTTCG
This sequence comes from Intrasporangium chromatireducens Q5-1, assembly GCF_000576575.1. Taxonomy (GTDB): domain Bacteria; phylum Actinomycetota; class Actinomycetes; order Actinomycetales; family Dermatophilaceae; genus Intrasporangium_A; species Intrasporangium_A chromatireducens. The sequence continues at coordinate 9,053 of NZ_AWQS01000034.1, read as the reverse complement.
AGATCGAGCACGCCATCGGGGACGCCGACCTCGTCATCGGGGCGGTCCTCGTCCCCGGCGCCCGAGCCCCCAAGCTCGTCAGCAACGCGCAGGTCTCCCGGATGAAGCCCGGCTCGGTCCTCGTCGACATCGCGATCGACCAGGGTGGCTGCTTCGAGGACTCCCGGCCGACGACGCACACGAACCCGACCTACGAGGTCCACGACTCGATCTTCTACTGCGTCGCCAACATGCCGGGTGCCGTGCCGCACACGAGCACCTACGCGCTGACCAATGTGACGCTGCCCTACGCGGTGGCGCTCGCCGGGCACGGCTGGCTCGACGCGCTGCGGGCCGACCCGGCCCTCGCCCTGGGCCTCAACACGCACGGCGGTGCCCTCGTCTCGGAGCCGGTGGCCGCCGCCCACGGGCTGGAGAGCATCGAGCTCGCCGAGGTGCTGTCCTGAGCCCATCGACTGCGGCGACGGGGCGACCCACGCCCCTCGACCGCGACATCAAGGCGTGGCTCGACCACGTCCGGGTCGAGCGGGGCGCGGCGAACAACACCCTGGCGTCCTACCGTCGTGACCTCGCCCGCTACCGGGAGTTCCTCACCGAGCGCGGTATCACCGACGCCGTCGCGGTGCGCGAGCCGGACGTCACCGCGTTCCTCGCCCACCTGCGCGAGGGCGGCCCCGGTCGGCCGGCCCTGGCCGTCTCCTCGGCCGCGCGCACCCTCGTCGCCGTCCGTGGCTTCCACCGCTTCCTCGCCGTCGAGGGCATGACGCCAGCCGACCCCGCCGCGAGCGTGGCGCCTCCCAGGCCCCCGTCCCGGCTGCCCAAGGCGATCCCCGTTGCCGCCGTCGAGCGGCTCCTCGAGGCGTCCTCGGTCGGGGAGCCGCCCACGTCGTTGCGGGACCGGGCCCTGCTCGAGGTGCTCTACGGTGCCGGCGCGCGGATCAGCGAGGCCGTCGGCCTCGACGTCGACGACGTCGACCTCGAGGCGCGGGTCGTGCGACTGTTCGGCAAGGGCGCCAAGGAGCGGGTGGTGCCCATCGGCCGGTATGCCGCTGAGTCCCTGGGTGCCTACCTGACCCGGGCGCGTCCGGGCCTCGCGGCCCACGGTCGCGCGGGCGCCGCCCTCTTCCTCGGCAAGCGCGGCGCCCGGCTCTCCCGCCAGTCCGCGTGGCTGGTGCTCCAGGAGGTCGCCGAGCGGGCCGGGCTCCGCGAGCATGTCTCGCCGCACACCCTCCGGCACTCCTTCGCCACCCACCTGCTCGACGGCGGCGCCGACGTCCGTGTCGTCCAGGAACTGCTCGGCCACGCATCCGTCACGACGACGCAGATCTACACCATGGTCTCGGCGCACCGACTTCGCGAGGTCTACGCGGAGGCCCACCCGCGGGCACGCTGATAGGGTCGGGCCTGATCAGCGGGCGCTGACCGAGCACGATGGAGCGGAGTGGACACCAGGGTGAACGAGGAGACCCAGGAGGCGGCACAGGCCGACCAGGTCGGTGACCCCACCAACCTCTTCGACAACGGGTCCCCGCGGGTTCCGGTCACCGGTCCCACGGGCCGCCCGCTGCCGCACTTTCCGGAGCCGCCGCCGCTGACGACCCACGGCCCGGCCCGGATCATCGCCATGTGCAACCAGAAGGGCGGCGTCGGCAAGACGACGACGACGATCAACCTCGGTGCGGCGCTCGCCGAGCTGGGCCGCAAGGTGCTGCTCGTCGACTTCGACCCGCAAGGTGCCCTGTCCGTCGGCCTCGGCGTGCGCGCCCACGAGCTGGACCAGACGATCTACAACCTGCTCGTCGGCGGCGGCCACGACATCCGCGAGATCATCGAGCGCACGACGACCGACAACCTCGACGTCGTCCCCGCCAACATCGACCTGTCCGCGGCGGAGGTGCAGCTGGTCGGCGAGGTGGCCCGCGAGCAGGTGCTCGCGCGGGTCCTGCGTCCGGTCGTCGACGACTACGACGTCATCCTCGTCGACTGCCAGCCCTCACTCGGCCTGCTCACCGTCAACGCCCTCACCGCGGCACACGGCGTCATCATCCCGCTCGAGTGCGAGTTCTTCGCGATGCGCGGCGTGGCCCTGCTCGTCGAGACGATCGAGAAGATCACCGACCGGCTCAACCCGCGCCTGCAGCTCGACGGCATTCTCGCCACGATGTACGACGGACGCACCCTCCACAGCCGCGAGGTGGTCCGCTCCGTCGTCGACCACTTCGGCGAGCAGGTCTTCCACACGGTCATCAGCCGCACGGTGAAGTTCCCCGACGCGACCCTCGCCGCCGAGCCCATCACCGCCTACGCGCCGACCCACTCCGGGGCGGACGCCTACCGCCAGCTCGCGCGCGAGCTCATCGCGCGCGGGGACGCGGCCTGACCTGATGAGCGAGCCGGACCTCGTCGACCGCCCCCCGGTCGACGCCGCCCTCGTCCCGCCCGCGCCCGGGCTGGAGCCGGCCCCCGACGCCGTGGCGGAGCTCGGCGTCCCGCTGCCCGACGGCGTCCCCGACAGCGCCCTCGGCCGCGGCACGGACCTGACGCCCGGTGGCGTCATCACCCGCCGTGCGGCCGCGCCGTTCGAGGTCCACCTCGACGTCTTCCAGGGGCCCTTCGACCTGCTGCTCGGCCTGATCGCCAAGCACAAGCTCGACATCACCGAGGTCGCGCTGGCGAAGGTGACCGACGAGTTCGTCGCCCACCTCAAGGCGGCGCAGGCGGATGGGGCCGGTGACTCCTGGGACCTCAGCCAGGCCTCCGAGTTCGTCGTCGTCGCCGCGACCCTGCTCGACCTCAAGGCCGCCCGGTTGCTGCCCCAGGTGGGGCCGGAGGACGAGGAGGACCTCGCCCTCATCGAGGCGCGCGACCTGCTCTTCGCACGGCTGCTGCAGTACCGCGCCTACAAGGACATCGCGCGCACCTTCGCGGACCGGATGGCCACCTTCGGCCGGATCACCCCGCGCCAGGCCGGGCTCGAGCCCGAGTTCGCGGCGCTCCTGCCCGAGCTCGTCATCGCGGTCACCCCGGAACAGTTCGCGATGATCGCCGCGCGCGCGCTGACCCCGAAGACGCCACCGACGGTCGGCCTGGAGCACCTGCACGCGCCGCAGGTCAGCGTCCGGGAACAGGCCGCGATCCTCGTCGAGCGCCTGCGCGCCCGCGGCCAGGTCTCCTTCCGCGCTCTCGTCGCCGACGCGGACAGCACGCTCGTGATCGTCGCCCGCTTCCTCGCCCTGCTCGAGCTGTTCAAGGAGGCGGCGATCGCCTTCGAGCAGGCCGAGGCGCTCGGCGAGCTCGACATCCGCTGGACCGGCGCCGACATGGGGGACGTCGACATCACTGACGAGTTCGACGAGCAGGACGACACGGACGCCGCGGCCACACCGGCGGTGGTGGCCGGGGCCCCGGCAGCCGGCCCGGACGCGGCGGTCGCAGAGACGCAGGAGGGACAGGATGACTGACGACGCCACGGCGACCGGCCCGGTGGGGGACGAGCAGATCGCCTTCGACCTCGGCGCCTTCCCCGGAGGTGCCCGCGCCGCGCTCGAGGCCGTCCTCATGGTGGTCGACGACCCCGTGAGCGAGGAAGCCCTCGCCTCCGCCCTCGAGCTGTCGGTCGAGGACGTCCACGAGCACCTCGTCGCCCTCGAGGACGACTATGCCGGGGCCCAGCGCGGGTTCACGCTGCGCAACGTCGCGGGCGGCTGGCGGATGTACAGCAGATCCGAGTTCGCACCCGTCGTCGAGCGGTTCGTCCTCGACGGGCAGCAGGCCAAGCTGACCCAGGCCTCGCTCGAGACGCTGGCCGTCATCGCCTACCGCCAGCCCGTGTCCCGGGCCCGGGTGAGCGCGGTCCGCGGGGTCAGCGTCGACGGGGTCGTGCGCACCCTGCTGACCCGCGGGCTCATCGAGGAGGTCGAGGACACGGGGGAGAGCGGGGCCACGCTCTACCGCACGACGCCCTACTTCCTCCAGCGGATGGGTCTCGGCTCGCTCGACGAGCTGCCGGCGCTCGCCCCCTACCTACCGGACGCCGATGTCATCGAAGAGCTCGTCGAGGAGGGCCACCTATGAGCGAGCACCACTCCCGCTCCCCCCGTAACCAGCGCGGCCACGGGCGGCCGCAGCCGGGCCGCGGCCAGCGCCCACGGACCCAGGGCGGCGACAAGCGAGCCGGCGGCAAGGGACCGCGGTTCGCCGGTTCGACAAAGCCCGGGCAGCCGACCCGGCTGCCGGACCGGCCGCGCACCGACGACGTCGACGTCCACGACCCCCACGGGGTCCGGCTGCAGAAGCTGCTCGCTGCCGCGGGCGTCGGCTCCCGCCGGGTGTGCGAGAACCTCATCGCCGAGGGCCGCGTCGAGGTCGACGGGCACATCGTCACGGAGCTCGGGGTCCGGATCGATCCCAAGCGCCAGGTCGTGCACGTCGACGGCGACCGGGTCAACCTCGACGAGGAGCGGGTCTACCTCGCCTTCAACAAGCCCAAGGGCGTCGTGACGACGATGAACGACGAGCTCGGGCGCCCGTCCATCGCCGACTACCTCGGCAACCGCAACGACCGGCTCTTCCATGTCGGGCGCCTCGACGCGGACACCGAGGGCCTGCTGCTGCTGACCAACGACGGGGACCTGGCGCATCGGCTCCAGCATCCGGCCTATGGGGTGCTCAAGACCTATCTCGCGCAGATCCAGGGGCCGGTGCCGCGCGACCTCGGCAAGCGGCTCCGCGAGGGCGTCGAGCTCGAGGACGGCCCCGTCAAGGTCGACTCGTTCCGGGTCGTCGACTCGCAGCCCGGCAAGGCGCTCGTCGAGGTCGTCCTGCACGAAGGGCGCAAGCACGTCGTGCGTCGGATGCTCGCGGAGACCGGCCACCCCGTCCTGTCCCTGGTCCGGACCGAGGTCGGTCCGATCCGGCTGGCCGACCTGCGCAGCGGCCGCACCCGCAAGCTGGGGCGCGCCGAGGTCGCCGCCCTCTACAAGGCTGCCGGTCTGTGATCCGGACGGGTGCGGGGCGTTGCGCTCCCGCGTCGCTACGCTGCGGGGCGTGAGGGCGCACGTACGCATCATCGGCACCGGGCTCATCGGGACGAGCCTCGGCATCGCCCTGACCAACGCCGGCTACGACGTCGCCCTCGACGACCCGTCCCCGACCGCCCGGTGGCTGGCGCGTGACCTCAGGGCCGGGCGGATCGACGTCGACGAGGCACCGGACGTCGTCGTCGTCGCGGCACCGCCTGACGTCTGTGGCGCTGCCGTCGTCGACGCCCTGACGCGCTGGCCGGAGGCGGTCGTCACCGACGTCGCCTCGGTGAAGGAGGTCATCCTGCGGGAGGTGCTCTCCTCAGGCGCCGACGCCAGCCGCTACGTCGGGTCCCACCCGATGGCCGGCCGGGAGCGCTCGGGCGCCGCGGCCGCCCGAGCCGACCTGTTCGACGGACGAGCGTGGGTCATCGTCCCGCACGACTCGACGGACGCCCGCTCCGTGCAGGCGGTGCGGAGCATCGCGACGGACGTCGGGGCGGCCGTGCGCACCATGCCCGCTGCCGAGCACGACGCGGCCGTCGCTGCCGTCTCGCATCTGCCCCAGCTCGCGGCGAGCATCGTCGCGGCCGGCCTGCGTGACCTGCCCGAGCCCGCCGTCGGCCTGGCCGGCCAGGGCCTGCGCGACGTGACGCGGATCGCCGCCAGCGACCCCCGCCTGTGGACGCAGATCCTCTACGGCAATGCCCCCGCACTCGTCCACGTGCTGCGCGAGGTGCAGGAGCACGTCGCCGAGGTGGTCGCCGCCCTCGAGGCGGTCGCCGCGGGCCGGGCGGAGGGCGCGCTCGGCACGCTGAGCCGGGTCCTCGAGGCGGGCAACCTCGGCCATGCCCGCATCCCCGGGAAGCACGGCGCACCGCCCGCCGCCTACGAGGTGGTCTCGGTCGTCATTCCCGACGAACCGGGCTCGCTGGCCCGCCTGTTCGCCGACGTCGGCGAGGCGGGGATCAACCTCGAGGACCTGCAGCTCGAGCACGGCATCGGGCAGGCCGTCGGCGTCGCGTACCTCTCGGTCGTGCCGGGCTCCGTCGAGCCGCTCCTCGAGACGCTGGCCCACCGGGGCTGGCGGGTCCACCAGTGACAGGCCAGTAGGCTGCAGCCCATGCCTGCCGCCGCCGACACCCCCCTCGCCGGATTCGTCATCGCGATCGACGGCCCGTCCGGCTCCGGGAAGTCGAGCGTGTCAAAGCAGGTCGCCCGCACCCTCGGCTTCGCCTTCCTCGACACCGGGGCGATGTACCGCTCCGCCACGTGGTGGTGCCTCGACCAGGGGATCGACCTCGACGACGCGGAGGCCGTCACCGCGGCCACTGCTCAGCTGCCACTGACGATCGGCACGGACCCCGACCTGCCGGAGGTGCACGTCCACGGCGTCGACGTCTCGGCGGCCATCCGGCAGACCCGCATCTCGGAGCAGGTCTCAAAGGTCGCGACGATCATCCCGGTGCGTGAGATCCTCCGCCAGCTGCAGCGCCGGCTCATCTCCGAGGCGGGCGCGGCCAAGGGCGGCGTGGTGGCCGAGGGCCGCGACATCACCACCGTCGTCGCCCCGGACGCCCAGGTGCGGATCCTGCTGACCGCCTCGGAGGAGGCGCGGCTGGCCCGCCGGTCCACCGAGCTGCACGGCCGGGCGGATGCCGCCTCCGTCGCCGCCACCCGCACGCAGATCGTCGACCGAGACCGTGCCGACTCCTCGGTCTCGGAGTTCACCGTCGCGGCCGACGGCGTGACGACCGTCGACACGTCCGACCTCGACTTCGGCCAGTCCGTGGCCGCGGTCCTGCAGGTCGTCGACGCCGCGCGTCAATGAGTCCTGTCGAGGCGCCGTCACCGTGGCGGCCCCGGGTGGGTCGCTGGGTCGGCACCACCCTGTTCCACACCGCCTACCGCGGCCGCACCCGCCACGTCGACCGCGTGCCGGCCGACGGTCCGGCGCTGCTCGTGGCCAACCATGCCGCGTTCCTCGACGGGCCGGTCGTCTTCTCGCTGGCCCCGCGACCGGTCACCTTCCTCGTCAAGCAGGAAGCGTTCAGGGGACTCTTCGGGCGGGTGCTCGATGCGGTGGGGCAGGTGCCGATCGACCGGACGGTGGGGGACCGCACGGCGCTCGGCACGGCCGCGGCGGTGCTCGACCGGGGCGGGGTCGTGGGCATCTTCCCCGAGGGCACCCGCCGCGACGGCGAGGTCGAGCAGGTCAACCAGGGCGCGGCCTGGATCGCCCTGCGCACCGGTGCCCCGATCGTCCCGGTCGCGGTGCTCGGCACCCGGGTGCCCGGGCGGTCGGCCGAGACCTGGCCGACCCTGCTCTCGAGCATCACCGTCGACTTCGGCGAGCCGTTCACGCTCGAGGTCGACCCGTGCAGACCTGGCCGTGAGCGGATGAGGGCTGCCACGGAGCAGCTGCGGCTCCGGCTCGTGGACCATGTCCGGCGCGCGCGGGTGGACAATGGGACGTCCAGCCCCACCACCGATGAGAGGACACCGTGACCGACGAGACCGCACGCCCGGAGGGCTACCCGATCTCGCCCGACGACACCTCCGTCGAACGCGCGCTCCGCGCCGGGCTCTCCGACTTCGACCTCAGCCCGGAGGACCGCGCCCTCATCGAGGGGGAGGGACTCACCGGGGCGCCGTCCGCACCGGAGGCGCCGCTGCCCGTCGTCGCGGTCATCGGGCGTCCCAACGTCGGCAAGTCCAGCCTGGTCAACCGCATCCTGCGCCGCCGTGAGGCGGTCGTCGAGGACGTCCCCGGCGTCACCCGCGACCGGGTCTCCTACGAAGCCGAGTGGTCCGGCCGCCGGTTCATGCTCGTCGACACCGGCGGGTGGGAGGCCGACGCGACGGGGATCCACCTGCGCGTCGCCGAGCAGGCCGAGATCGCCGTCGAGCTCGCCGACGTCGTCATGTTCGTCGTCGACGCGACGGTCGGCGCGACCGACGACGACGAAGCCGTCGTCAAGCTGCTGCGGCGCTCGGGCAAGCCGGTCGTGCTCGTCGCCAACAAGGTCGACGACGAGCGGGGCGAGGCCGACGCGGCGATGCTGTGGAACCTCGGCCTCGGCCAGCCCTGGCCCGTGTCCGCCCTGCACGGACGGGGCAGCGGAGACGCCCTCGACGCCGTCCTCGACGTGCTGCCCGAGGTCTCCGCCCACGGCGTGCTCGCGCCCGGGGGCCCCCGTCGGGTGGCGCTGCTCGGTCGACCCAACGTAGGCAAGTCGAGCCTGCTCAACAAGCTCGCGGGCAGTGAACGCGTCGTCGTCGACAACGTGGCCGGGACGACCCGTGATCCCGTCGACGAGCTGATCGAGCTCGGTGGCCGCACGTGGCGCTTCGTCGACACGGCCGGGATCCGGCGGCGGGTGCACCAGACCCGGGGCGCCGACTTCTACGCGTCACTGCGCACCCAGGCGGCGCTCGAGAAGGCCGAGGTCGCCATCGTGCTCATCGACGCGGAGGAGCCGATCGCGGAGCAGGACGTCCGCGTCATCCAGCAGGTCATCGACGCCGGCCGGGCCCTCGTCATCGCCTACAACAAGTGGGACACCCTCGACGAGGAGCGCCGCTACTACCTCGAGCGCGAGATCGAGAAGGAGCTGGTCCAGGTGCCCTGGGCACCGCGGGCCAACATCTCCGCGCGCACCGGCCGGCACGTCGACCGGCTCGTGCCGGCGCTCGAGACCGCCCTCGACTCGTGGGACCGGCGCGTCCCGACCTCCCGGCTCAACGCCTTCCTCGGCTCGGTCGTGGCCGCACACCCGCACCCGGTGCGCGGCGGCAAGCAGCCGCGGATCCTCTTCGCCACCCAGGCGTCGACCCGGCCACCGCGTTTCGTCGTGTTCGCCTCGGGCTTCATCGAGGCCGGCTACCGCCGCTTCATCGAGCGCAAGCTGCGCGAGGAGTTCGGCTTCGAGGGGACGCCGATCGAGCTGTCCGTGCGGGTGCGCGAGAAGCGCCGTCGCTGACGCGCAGGAGGTATGTCGCTGAGCCGGCTTCCGCTCGGAAGCCGGCTCA
>NZ_AWQS01000033.1 GCF_000576575.1 Intrasporangium chromatireducens Q5-1 | reverse complement strand
GCCCGAACGGTGCCGGCAAGACGACGACCCTCGACCTGGTGCTGGGGCTCACCCAGCCGACGAGCGGCTCGGCACGCGTCTACGGTCGCGCGCCGCGCGAGGCGATCCGCGCCGGGCGCGTGTGCGCCGTCCTGCAGACCGGCGGCCTCCTGCGCGACGTGACGGTTCGCGAGACGGTCCGGATGATCGCCTCGACGTATGCCGCTCACACCCCTGTCGACGACGTGATCGACCGCGCGGGGCTGGCTCCCATCGCCGACCGGCGCGTGTCGAAGTGCTCCGGAGGGGAGCAGCAGCGCCTCCGGTTCGCCCTCGCCCTCCTGCCGGACCCGGATCTGCTGATCCTCGACGAGCCGACCGCCGGGATGGACGTCACCGCCCGGCACGAGTTCTGGGCGACGATGCACGCCGACGCCGACTCCGGCCGAACCGTCGTGTTCGCCACCCACTACCTCGAGGAGGCAGACTCCTTCGCCGACCGCATCGTGCTGGTCGCCGGCGGACGCGTCATCGCCGACGGCACGACCGCGGAGATCCGCAGCCGCGCCACCGGCCGGCAGGTCTCGGCCCGCCTGCCAGCGGCAACCCGTACGACGGGGCTGCGCCTGCTTCGCTCCCTGCCCGGAGTCGTCGAGCTCAGCGAGCGCGGCGACCGGGTCGTCGTGCGGACGACCGACTCCGACGCCGCCGCCCGGGTCCTGCTCACCGAACTGGACGCGCGCGACCTGGAAGTGTCCACCGCGAGTCTCGACCACGCCTTCATGGCACTGACCGCGGACGCGGACGAGACCGAGCTCAGCGGCATACCCCTGGACGACGGGCAGCACCATGCGACAAAGGAACTGACACGATGAACGCCACCTTCACCCTCATCGAGCTCAAGCGCATCGCGCGCGACCGCACCGGCCTGTTCTTCACCGCCGTCCTGCCGGCGTTCTTCTTCATCATCTTCGGCACGACCGTCGAGTCGAAGGACACCGCGATCGGCAGCGGCAACGTCGCGACGTACGTCATGATCAGCATGGCGGCCTACGGAGCCGTCACGGCAACGACGAGCACGGGCGGGCAGGCCGCCATGGAACGGATGCAGGGCTGGGGCCGCCAGCTCGGCCTGACGCCCCTGAAGGACGCCCACTACGTCGGGATGAAGGCGGTCATCGCCATGGTCGTCGCCGGCATCCCGGTCCTGCTGATCTATGCGCTCGGGGCCTGGGCCGGTGCCCGGGGCTCGATGGGCGCCTGGCTCGGGAGCGGCCTCATCGTCCTCGCCGGGTCCGCCATCTTCGCCCTCTACGGCGTGCTCATCGGGACCGCCTTCAGGAGCGAGTCCGCCGTCGGCGTCGCGAGCGGCTCCGTGGTGATCTTCGCCTTCCTCGGCAACATCTTCATCACCCTGTCCGGGCCGATGCTCGCGGTCGCGAAGTTCACCCCGCTCTACGGCTACGTGTCCCTCGCCCGGTACCCGCTGACGCAGGGTTACCTCCCCGACGGCTCCTGGGAGCCGCTCTGGGTGCCGCTCGCGGGCGTCATCGGCTGGGGGCTGGTCTTTGGGATGCTGGCGACATGGTTCGTGAAGCGGGGCCGGGACCGACAGTGAGCAGGCCCGACGACCGAGGCACCGGCCGCGGTGACCCTGCCGGCGGCCGGGGCCCGGCCCCCCGCGCAGAGGCGGCCGCCCCCGTCGAGCCCGCGGACCTCCTCGACGCCGCGGACCTCGGGAGCAACCCGTGGAGCACGTGGGGATGGGTCATCCAGTCGATCTGGCTGGTCTTCCTCGCCTTCCCCCTCCTCGCGCTCCTGGGCGAGCCGGGACCCGCCTGGCAGCTGGCCCTCGGCGTCCTCGCCATCGTCTGCTTCGCGGTCGCCTACGCCGCGGGATGCCGCCACCTCGACCGGCTCGAGAAGGCGTGCCGGCCCATGCACCGGGCCGGCGCCGCCTGGCTGCTCGGCCTCGCCGCCCTCGCGCTCGTGACGGTGCCGCTCATCGGGGTGGGGGCGACCTCGTTCCTGCCGTTCCTCGTCGCCTTCGCGATGTTCGGCCTGCCGCTGCGGTGGGCCATTGCCGCGGTGGGTGCGGGCGTCGCCGCGAGCGTGCTGTCGGCGATCTTCCTCGACACCGACGAGGGCGGCTGGGTCATCGCCTTCATCGTCCTGTCGATCGGGGTCATGACCGGTGGGATCAGGGTCATGAGCGGCCGGGCGGCGCAGTACGAGGCCCTGCAGCGCGAGCTCGGCCTCGTCGAGGAGCGCGAGCGGGTGGCGCGCGACGTCCACGACGTGCTCGGCCACTCGCTCACTGTCGTGACCGTCAAGGCCGAGCTGGCCGAGCGGCTCATCGATCTCGACCCGGAACGGGCCCGCGCCGAGCTCGCCGACATCCGGGAGCTGAGCCGCCAGGCGCTCGCCGAGATCCGGGAGACCGTCGGCGGCCTGCGGGGCGCCAGTCTCGCGGTCGAGCTGGACGCAGCGCGCCGGGCGCTGTCCGGCGCCGGGATCCGGGGCGAAGTGCCCGAGGACGCCGACGAGGTCGACCCCCGGCACCGCACCGTGCTCGCCTGGGTGCTCCGCGAGGCCGCGACCAACGTCGTGCGCCACAGCCAGGCGGCGACGTGCGTCGTCGACCTCGGCCCGAACCTGCTCCGGGTGACCGACGACGGACGCGGCGTCGACGGGAACCCACCGGGCAACGGACTGCGGGGGGTCCGCGAGCGGGTCGAGCGCGCCGGCGGCCACCTGAGCGTCGGCCCACGGCAGGATGGGGTCGGCACGGTTCTGGAGGTGACCCTGTGACGATCGCTGGTGGCGGCGCGGCTGAGCCGATCAAGGTGCTCCTCGCCGACGACCAGGCCCTCGTCCGCGGGGCGCTTGCCGCCCTGCTCGGCCTCGAGCGCGACCTCGAGGTCGTGGCGGAGGTCGGCCGCGGCGACGAGGTCCTCGAGGCCGCCCGCCGGAGCGGGGCCCAGGTGTGCCTGCTCGACATCGAGATGCCGGGCCGGACCGGGATCGAGGTGGCCGCCCAGCTGCGCCGGGAGCTGCCTCACTGCCGGTCCCTCGTCGTGACGACGTTCGGGCGCCCCGGATACCTGCGACGGGCCCTCGAGGCCGGCGCATCGGGCTTCGTCGTCAAGGACACCCCGGCGCGCGAGCTCGCCGAGGCGGTCCGCCGGGTGCACGCCGGCCTGCGCGTCGTCGACCCCACCCTCGCCGCGGAGTCGCTCGTCGATGGGGCCAACCCGCTCACCGAGCGTGAGCGGGAGGTGCTCCGGGTCGCTCTCGAGGGCGGCACGGTCGCGGCCATCTCGGCCCGCGTCCACCTCTCCGGCGGCACGGTCCGCAACCACCTCAGCGCGGCGATCGGCAAGACCGGGACGTCGACCCGGGCCGAGGCCGCCCGGGTCGCGCAGGAGCGCGGCTGGCTCTGAGCGCGGGTCTGACACATGGCGCACCCGAGGGCCGGCCCCTAGGCTCGGCCCGTGAACATCGTGTTCGTCGAGCCCGGCTTCCCGGCCAACCAGCGCCGGTTCGTCCACGCGCTCGCGTCGGTCGGTGCGACGGTCTACGGGATCGGCGAGTCGACCGATGAGGAGCTCGGCGAGGAGCTGCGCGAGTCGCTGGCCGGCTACTACCGGGTCGGCAACGTCACCGACGCCGACCAGCTCATCGAGGCGGTCCGACACTTCCAGCGCTTCGCCTGGATCGACGCGCTCGAGGCCACCGTCGAGTCGCACACCCTCCCCGCCGCCCGGGCCCGCGAGGCGACCGGCATCCCCGGGACGTCGGTCCGCACGACCTGGCTCTGCCGCGACAAGCCGTCGATGAAGGAGGCGCTGCGCCGGGCCGGCGTCCCGACGGCGGCTTCCGCGGCGGTCGACTCGTCCCAGGAGGCCAAGGCGTTCGCGGACCGGGTCGGCTACCCCCTGGTCCTCAAGCCGCGGGCCGGCGCGGGTGCAGCCGGGACGGTCCGGGTCGACAACGACGAGCAGCTCGCTGCTGCCCTGCACCGCTTCGGCGAGACCGGGGCCGGCTCGATCGCCATCGAGGAGTTCGTCGAGGGGCACGAGGGCTTCTACGACACCATCAGCGTCGCCGGGCACGTCGTGCACGACTGGGCCACGCACTACTACCCCAACGTCCTCGAGGCGATGCGCAACCGCTGGATCTCCCCGCAGTTCGTCACGACGAACCGGATGGAGGGCAACCCCTTCTATGCCGAGGTCCGTGAGCTCGGCCGTCGGGTCATCGAGGCGCTCGGCATCGGCACCTCGGCCACGCACATGGAGTGGTTCAACGGCCCCAAGGGCCTGATGTTCTCCGAGATCGGTGCCCGCCCGCCCGGCGTGGGCTGCTGGGACCTCTACTCGGCGAGCAACGACGTCGACGTCTACCGCGAATGGGCACACGTCATCACGCACGGCGCGCCCGACCGTCCGATGAGACGCCCGTATGCCGCTGGCATCGTCGCGCTCCGACCCGACGCCGACGGGGTGGTGCAGGGATACTCCGGCGTCGACGAGTTCATGGCTGCCCACGGAGGATGGGTGCTCGACACGCACTTCCCCGGGCGTGGCAGCGCGACCCAGCCCGTCGAGGCGGGCTACATGGCCAACGCCTGGATCCGGATGCGCCACCCCGACTACGACGAGCTGCGCCGGATGCTCGACGAAGCGGGACGAACCGTCCACGTCCACGCCGGGTGAGCGGCATACGGACATGACGGCGACCCCGGCGCCCACCCGCGCATGACGACGATCCTCCTCGGCCCCCAGCGCTTCACGGTCACCGTGACCGCGGCGGTGCGCTCGCTCGACGTCGACGGGCCGATCGCCATGGTCAACGCCGGCTGGCTCGAGCGCGAGGAGGACGACGCCGAGCTCGCCGGGCTGCTCGACGGGCGGGGCCGCAACCTGCGGCTCTACCACCGGCTCGTCGACGTCATGACGAAGGACACCGCCTTTGCCAAGGGCGCCCTCGCCTTCCGCGAGCAGCAGGAGGAGCTGCGCGGCTTCTACGGGCTGCGGCTGCAGGCGGCTGTCGACACGGTGCGGGCCGTGCGACAGCGGTCCTCGCCCCACGGCCTCAAGTCGGCCGCCTTAACCAGCGCGGTCCAGGCGGTGCGCGACGTCGACCGGTGGTACGCGAGCCAGCTCAAGGAGCTGTACCGCGAGATGGGCCGACACGTCTCGGTGTGGGAGAGCCCGGTCATCGGCTGGCACCGCGGCGAGATCGAGGCGACCCTCGACGGGTGTGTCGCTATCGTCATCGCCGGCGGGCACGTCGGGGTGCTGCTCCAGGCGTTCCGGCTGTTCTCGCTCGAGCTGCCCGAGGAGCTGCCGGTCGTCGCGTGGTCGGCGGGCGCGATGGCGCTGACCGAGCGGGTCGTGCTGTTCCACGACTTCACCCACCAGGAGGTCACCGCCCCCGAGTTCCACGACCATGGTCTCGGGCGGCTGCCCGGCATCATCGCGCTGCCGCACGCCCGGCGCCGCCTCCACCTCGACGACCCGCAGCGCCTGGCCCTCCTCGCCCGGCGCTTCCCTCGCAAGCAGCTGGTCCTGCTCGACGAGGGGACGGTGCTGCTCTTCCCGACCGCTGACTCGCCCGCCCCGCCGGGCGCGAGGGTGATCGCCCATGACGGGACCATCGAGACGGTCGACGACGACGGCGGTGAGGCAGGATGAGCGCGCAGACCGGCACCAGGCGACTCGCCATCAACCGGCTCCGCGACCGGGTGCCCCTGGACGCCGCCGCGGTCGACCGGTTCGTCAGCAGGTACGGGTCGCCCATCGTCGAAGGTGAGCGGGCGACGTTCCTCTGGCGTGGCGAGGCCGACGAGGTCTGGGTCCGCCACCGCGTCGTCGGGCTGCCCGACCCACTCGCCATGAAGCGGGTCGCCGGCACGGACCTGTTCGCCGTCACCACGGTGCTGCCCGAGGGCTCACGGGTCGAGTACCAGATCGAGGTGCGGCGCGGGGAGGCCTACGAGCGGTGCAACGACCCGCTCAACCCGCGCCTGGCCCACAGTCCGCTCGGCTCCTCGTCCGTGTGCGCCGCGGTCGGCTACCACGTGCCCGACTGGGTGGCCTTGGACCCGGAGGCGCGCCCCGGTCAGCTGCTCGACGAGGTCGTGCGGAGCCGCGCCCTGCGGCGCGACCAGCCGGTCCAGGTCTACCTGCCCGCCCGGTTCAACCGCGCCATCCGCTACCCGCTGCTCATCGTCCACGACGGCGGCGACTACCTGGGCTACGCAGCGATGAAGACGGTCCTCGACAACCTCATCCACCGGCTCGACGTCGCCCCGCTCGTCGTCGCCTTCGTGCCACCGCGCGACCGGCTGCGCGAGTATCCCAACCATGCGCCGCATGCCCGGTTCATCGCGCGTGAGCTCGTGCCGTGGCTCAGCGAACGCCTGCCGCTCCTCGAGACGCCCGAGGGCCGGTGCCTCATGGGGTCGTCCTTCGGCGGCGTCGCCTCGCTCTCGACGGCGCTGCGCTACCCGGGAATGTTCGGATCACTACTGCTCGAGTCGGCATCGCTCGTCTTCACCGACATCGGGTTCGAGCACGGCGGCGGCCCCTACTTCGACCCGGTCGTGAAGTTCGTGAACCGCTACCGGGCCAAGCCGACCCGTCCCGTCGACCGGATCGCGATGACGTGTGGGGTCTACGAGCCGCTCATCACCCCGAACCGGTCGATGGTGCCGGTGTTCCGAGCCGCCGGGATGACGGTGCACTACACGGAGGCCCGCGACGGTCACAACTGGGAGAACTGGCGTGACCGGCTGGGGGACCTGCTGCCGTGGCTGTTTCCGGGCCCGCAGAAGTTTGTCTACGAATGAGCCCCCACGGAAGCTCACGGCCGCGAGCGGCCTGCGCCCCCGTGATCCCCCGAAAGGCCCGCATGGCTGAGGTTCCAACGAGGAGGAAGTCGTGAAGGTGACGGATCGGTGGTACTCGGACCGACTGGGGCGTGAGCTCACGGTTGCCCGTTGGGGCACCTACGGCACGCCGGTGCTGCTCTTCCCGACGGCAGGAGGCGACGCCGAGGAGGTGGAGCGCAACGGCCTCCTCGCGCACGTCCAGCCGCTCATCGACGCCGGTCGGGCGAAGGTCTACTCG
This sequence comes from Intrasporangium chromatireducens Q5-1, assembly GCF_000576575.1. Taxonomy (GTDB): domain Bacteria; phylum Actinomycetota; class Actinomycetes; order Actinomycetales; family Dermatophilaceae; genus Intrasporangium_A; species Intrasporangium_A chromatireducens. Next base: position 19,964 of record NZ_AWQS01000033.1, on the reverse strand, counting down.
TGCGACAGCGTCGCCGGGCAGGCGATGCTCGACCGGGCCGGCTCGACCGACCACCGCTACGCACTCTTCAACCGGTTCCACCAGGCGGTCGGGGAGGAGGTCGTGCCGGCGATCTTCTCCGACTGTGGCGGCCCCCAGCCGGTCGTGACCGCGGGCGCCTCCATCGGTGCGTTCAACTCGCTCGCGATCCTCTGCCGCTACCCGCACCTGGTGAATGCGGCGGTCTGCATGAGCGGGAGCTATGCCCTCGAGGGCTTCATCGGGGGCCGGTTCACCGACGACCTGTTCTACTCCTCACCGTTGCACTTCTTGCCGGGTCTCGACGGGCCGGCCCTCGACACGCTCCGCCGGCGCATGGTCATCCTCGCGACGGGCAGCGGCGAGTGGGAGGACGTGGGCGAGTCCTGGCGGGTGGCGCAGCTGCTGGGCGGCAAGGGCGTCCCGAACCGGGTGGACGACTGGGGTCCGCGCTACGCCCACGACTGGCCGACCTGGTACGAGATGCTGCCCACCTACCTCGATGAGGTCCTGCCCTGACCCAGGCCCTGGTGGTTCGAGGTATTCAGCAGTCACCACCGTCCGGTAATTACCTCGAACCAACGGCGGGTCCCGATGGTTCGAGGTATTCGACAGTCACCACCGACCGGTAATTACCTCGAACCAGTGGAGGGCCGGTGCGGGTGAGCGAGGCCTGCATCAGGCCCGGGCTGCGGCGGTGGGCGGCACGAACCCGGTGCTGCCAATGAGGTCGGTGAGGGAGGACGACGGGCGGATGCCCAGCTCCTCTCCCAAGCGGCGGCAGTAGGACCGGTAGACCTGCACCGCGGCGGCCGGATTGCCCTCCATCAGGTGCGCCCTGATGAGCAGCGCCTGCGTGCTCTCCAGCAACGGCTCGAGCGCGATGGCCCGCTCTGCCAAGGCCCCAGCGAGGCCGCCCCGACCGGCCTTGAGCGCCATCCGGGCCAGCGACTCCAGGGCGCGAATCTGCCGGTGCTGCAGCGCATCTCGCTCGTCGAGGACCCAGTCGTCGTACCACCCGGGCAGCAGCTCCGGTCCGGCGAGCACGGTGAGCGAGCCGGACGTCGAGAGCCAGACGTCGTCCCCGAGACGTTCCACCCCCTCGAGCCGTTCGACCTCCTCTAGCCGCCGGTCCAGCTCGGTGACGTCCGTCGTCGTCCGTGACCCGAGGCTGATGCGGGACCGCCCCGCATCGACGAGGTCCTCACCGACGCGGCGCAGGCGCATCACGGCGGCCCGCAGGCTCGACAGGGCCCGGTCCTCCGTCGTGTCGGGCCAGAGCGTCCCGGCCAGGACGCTGCGGCGTTGCGGACCGCGGAGGGCGAGCAACGCGAGACCCGCTCCTCGCGACCCCCCAGCTCGACCAGCCTGCCGTCGACGGAGAGCGCGAAGCACCCCAGCAGCTGGACATGACACGTGGAACTGAATCTTCCGGACATTGATCCCCCAAGATCAATCCCCGGAGCAGGGCCGAGCCAGTTCGACTTTCGCTGACCCGAACCGCACCGGGGGCGACAGATGCACGGTTCAGATTTCGATGTGGAGGCGCGCGAACGCGTCGACGTGGTAGAGAGCATCCTCCCGCGAGAGGTGATACATCCGCAGCAAAACACAAGGAATGGGGCCAACGGTGCACCTCCCGCGACCTGTCCGCACGGATCCGACCCACGCAGAACGGCTCCGCACCGCAACGGCACGCGAGATCACGCAGCCATCACGCACCCGTCACGACGACGGCACGCGACCATCACGCGGGCGTCACGGCCGGACCGCTGCACTGTCGTCATTCCACACCGGGAAGGAGGTGAATCCGATGCAGGAGATCACGTTTGCTGAGCTCGACACCGAGATGGTGGCGATGCTGCCGTCCAAGGAGACGCTGTTCCTCAACTTCAACTGGGCCAACGTCTACGCGACGAACTCGTCCATCGCGCTCAACGCGGCAACCCTTCTCTCGCAGGCCAACAGCGCTGCGATGCAGAACGTCTGGGTGAGCCAGCACTGACGTCCTGGGGCGTGGCCCTCACTCGGAGGGAGGGCCACGCCGCACGACCTGTTTTCAGGCAGAAAGGATGTGAGTCCAGATGCGTTCCTGCGCAGTCATCGACGAGGCCGAGCTGGCCGAGCAGACAGCGACCCTCCTCCCGTCGCGTGACACGCTCTGCTACTTCGGCTGCGTCAACGTGACGGTCACCCCGGTCGTCGGTGTCAACCTCGCTTTCGCGATCAACGCCGCCACGATCAACTCGAACGCGTCCGCGCTCGCCGGCCAGTACCTCGCGGTGCTGATGCCCTGAGCCGGCGTCGGCGGGTGGGTGCCGCGGTCCCACTCGCCGACCGGCACTGCCGCCTCCGTGAGGAGCAAGGGGATCCATGTCAGTCGGTCATGACCTCACGACCACCGGCGAGCCGCTCGGGTGGGGGCGTGCTCCGGGCCTCGACCTGCTCGGGGAGGTCCAGGACTCCGGGCTCGCACACCCCACCTATCTCGCTCGCCGGGCCGACGGGCAGGTGCTCCAGCTCTCCGAGCTGCTCCACCTGGTCCTTGCCGAGCTCGACCCGGCTCGATCCCCGGCCGCGGTCGCTTCGGCCGTGAGCGACGCCTTCGGGCGCTGCCTCACGGCCGAGGGCCTCGGCCACCTGCTGGAGACCCGGCTGCACCCACTCGGGCTGGCCACCCAGGCCGCCCTGCCGAGCGCCGCCCTGCCGAGCGCCGCTCAGGCGGCCCCTGGGCGCCGGGACCGGCACCGCCGGCACCCGCCCGACGCCGTCCCTCGCACCGATGGCTCCGTCCCGGCGCCCACCGCTCGTCCCCTGCTGTCCCTCTCGCTGCGGGGCACCCTGCTGCCGGCGCGCTGGGTGCGCCGAGTCGCGCGGGTCCTCGCTCCGGTCTACTACCCGCCCATCGTCCTCGGCGCCCTCGTCTGCGCCGCCATCGTCGACATCGGGCTGCTCCGCTCGGCGAACCTGCTCGACGCGCTCGAGCAGGTGCTCGGCGCGCCGACCCTGCTGCTCGCCCTCTACCTGACGCTGACCGCGACGGCGCTCGTCCACGAGCTGGGACACGCGGCGGCGTGTGCCCATGGCGGCGGGCGCCCCGGCGCGATCGGCTTCGGGATCTACCTCGTCTTCCCCGCCTTCTACACCGACGTCACGGACTCGTACCGCCTGCGGCGCTCGGCCCGGATCAGGACCGACCTGGGCGGGCTCTACTTCAACGTCTGGTGCATCATCGGGCTCGGCGCGCTGTACCGCGTGACCGGGGACGGCGTCTTCCTCCTCGCCCTCGTGCTGATGCACATCGAGATGCTCCAGCAGCTCGTCCCGGTCGTGCGGCTCGACGGGTACTACGTCCTCGCCGACATCGCAGGAGTGCCAGATCTCTTCGCGCGCGTCGGACCGGTCCTGCGCAGTCTCCGCCCCGGCGGACGCCAGGACCCGCGCGTCACGGAGCTACGTCCTCGCGCCCGCCGGATCGTGGTCGCCTGGGTGCTCTTCGTCGTGCCGATGCTCCTGCTCGCCATGGGCTGGCTGGTCTGGAACCTGCCCCTCATCGTCAGCCAGACCACGGCCGCCCTGCGCTCCCAGTTCGACGCGCTCCGCGTGGCCTCGACCCACGGGGACACCCCGGTGGTGTTGCTGGGCCTCATCTCACTCGCACTGCTGGCCATCCCCCTGCTCGGCCTGGCGGTCCTGGCGCTCCGCCTCGCCCAGCTCCTCTCCCAGCTGGTCGGCCGGATCCTCGGCCGACTGCTCCCACCCCTCCGCGGCCGGATGCCTCGCAGTGCTGCTCGACAGGGGTCCACCGCGCCTGAGTCCCGGGACCAGCGGGCGGAACAGCGCGCACGACAGCCACGACAACAGAAGAGACAACCGAACACACAACGCCACACCGCAACGGGGATCACCATGACAACAACCGACACCCACGACCGGTCGCCGTCCGACCGGGACGCCTTCGTGCTCCATGACATCTGGGGCAGCCCACCACCGGAGGAGGACCGTGCCGACCCGCTTCCCGAACCGCTGTCCCTGCCCGGCGACCCCGGCGGCCCCGGCCCCACCGACCGCCACGACCACGGCGGCCCCGACCACACCGACCGCCACGACCAGGACGATCTCGAGCGGCCGGCGCCGGCGGCACACGTCGCCACCGGGCAGCCGACCGCCCCGGCCAGGCACACGCCCACCCAGCCGGGCCAGCCGATCGACCGGCTGACGGCGGACGCCTTCGCGGACGTCTGGATGCTCCCCACGCGGCAGCCGGTGCCGCGCACGGGGTGGCGCCGAGCGGTGTTCCGCGCATCCGGCGGTGCGGTGAACCCGGGACCCGGTGCGGCGGAGCGCCGCCGCGCCGAGCTGGAGGAGCGACTGCGGCAACCGATCGACGGGTCACGGCGCGTCGTCGTCATGAGCCGCAAGGGTGGCGTCGGCAAGACCACGACCACGCTGGCGCTCGGCAGCACCTTCTCGGAGCTGCGGGGCGACCGGGTCGTCGCGGTCGATGCGAACCCCGACGCCGGCAACCTCGCCCACCGCGTGTCCGTGCCGAACGACCGGACGATCACCGATGTCCTGGACGACCTCGAGCGGATCGACACCTACGCGAAGCTGCGGTCCTACACCTCGCAGGCCCCGGACTCGCGGCTCGAGGTGCTCGCCTCGGACGACGACCCGCGGATCGGGATGGCGCTCGACCGGACCGACTACCACCGCCTCATCGGCCTGCTGGACCGCTTCTACAACCTGATCCTGCTCGACACGGGGACCGGCATCCTCGACAGCGCGAACCAGGGCCTGCTCGCCGAGGCGGACCAGCTCGTCCTCGTCCTGCGGCCGGGCATCGACGGTGGCCGGGCGGCCGCGCTGACCCTCGACTGGCTCGAGGAGCACGACTACGGCCCGCTCGTCAGCCGCGCGGTCGTCGTCGTCAACGGCGTCCGGCCCGGCGTCGGCGCGCCCCTGGAGCCGATGATCGCCCACTTCGAGCAGCGGTGCGCGCGCGTCGTCTGCGTGCCGTGGGACCCAGCCCTGGAGACAGGGTCGGAGACCCACCTGTCCTACCTCGCCCCAGCCACCCGTCACAGCCTCGTCGAGATGGCAGCCGCCGTCGCCGACGGTTTCCGAGAGACAGGAGTACGCCGATGAGCTCGGTCAGCATGCCCCGCCCGCGCCGCCGTGGTCGGCTTGTCCGACGGGTCGCCGGCGTGCTCGCCGCGGTGCTCGCCACCGGCGCGCTCGCCTCCTCGACGTCCGACGCGGACTCCCGGCACGACTCGCTCGACCTGTCGAGCATCGCGATCAGCAGCTCGGCCCAGCCGCGGGTGCAGGACGTCGCCTTCGACACCGAGCGCGTCCACGGGCGCACCGTGGACGCCAACACGTCCTCGGCCGCGAACGCCGAGTGCGACGGGTGCAGTGCGACCGCCACCACGCTCGGCATCGTCTATGTAGACAAGGGGCGGGCGGCCCGGCTCGACAACGTCGCCACCGCCTGGAACTCCTGCACCGACTGCAGCACCGCCAGCGTCTCCGTGCAGGTGGTCATCGTCCGGCGCGCCCAGCAGGTGACGGCGAACAACCGCGCGCTCGCCCTCAACGCGGTGTGCCAGGGGTGCCGTGCGTCGGCGGCCGCCTACCAGCTCGTCATGCTCGACCCGAAGGGCAAGCGACTCTCCGGCCGGGACGTGCAGGCGCTGCGTGAGTGGGTCGCAGCCCAGGCCGAGGCGATGGTCGCCGGACCGGCCAGGCAGTCGCTGCTGCGCGCTGCTCCGAACGGGTCTGGTGCGGCTCCGCACCAGCTCGACCAGCTCGAGCAGCGGGTCGGCTCGGCGCTCGGCGGTGCCACCACGCTGGACCGGTCGGGCGAGGTCAAGACCGGCTGAGGCCGGGTGCTCCTGTCCGGTCGATAGAATCGAGGCTTCGGCAGGCGCCGGCTCGCGCCTGCCCTGCCCGGTCCCGCCCAGCCACGGCCCACGAGGAACTCGAATGCGTCGACGTCCCAGCGTGCTCGTCGCCGCAGCGCTCGCCGCCTCGGTCGTGGGGCTCACCGGGTGCACCGAGTCGGTGGAGGGGACGACGCCGGTCGGCACCTTGACGCCGCCCGGGCCGACGGCCAGCACGGCGACAGCAGCGGCGCCGTCGGAACGCCCGCTCGTCGTCGAGACGGTCTTCGGCCAGGTGGACCTCGACCCCGGCCAGGCGTTCAGCCGGACCGGCGCGATCATCAGCAGGGCGCTCTACCAGACGCTCACGACGCTCTCCGCGCAGGACGAGACCCAGGCCGAGGCAGGACTGGCGCAGTACACCATCAGCCCCGAGGGCAAGTGGCTCACGCTGCGGCTGCGCGCGGACGCGACGTTCTCCGACGGCACACCGGTCACCACCGACGACGTCATCTTCACCCTGAACCGGGCTGCCGGCCTCGGCGGCCTGCCGGCCACGATCCTCGGCAACCTGAGGATGACGAAGGTCGACGAGCGGACCATGACGATCACGTCGCCCAGCGCGAACTTCGCCCTGCCCGCGATCCTCGCCAACCCGGCCTTCGGCATCCTCAACTCGTCCGCCGTCAAGGCGCAGGGCGGCACGATCGGGCCGAACGACTTCGCCGGCCCGTGGCTGCAGACGCACTCGGCCGGCTCGGGCCCCTACGTCCTGGCGGCACGGACGACGGGGACCGTCACGCTGCGCGCGAACCCACACTGGAACGGGCCGCCGCCGGCTCATCCGGAGATCGTGCTCCGGGACGCCACCGCCGCCGAGCAGGTCCGCGACCTCGAGGCCGGCCGGGCCGACATCGCCCTCGACGTGTCGCCGTCCCAGGCCGAGGCGATCCAGCTCGACCCCGCCGACCGCGCGCTGCGCGTCGTCACGCGTCGCTCCGCGACGACCGCCTACCTCGTGCTCAACACCTCCGCCAAGGTGAACCGCTGGACGGCCGACCCCGACTTCGCCGAGGCGGTCCGGCGCGGCCTCGACTCGGCGGCGCTCGCGAAGCTCGTCGGTGGCGGCACCATCGCGGCCCCCGGTCTCATCCCGCAGGGCATCTTCGGCGCGCTCAAGCCCGCCGCGACGAACCCTGCGCCGGCACCGACGCCCTCGGGTTCGGCCGGCGCCTCCGGGACGCCACCACCCTCCGGCGCGGCGCCGGCCCCGACGGCCACCCCCTTCCCCGCCTCGCCGAGCGCGTCCCTGCCCCGACCCACCATGACGACCCCGACCGCGCGCCCGCGCACCATGGACGGCCGGGACCTGGCCGCCGCGAAGGCCGCGCTCAAGCGCGCCGGCTACACGGGTGAGCCGCTCACGCTGCACTACGCCGAGGAGCAGCCGATCGAGGGCGTGCCCGCCAAGCTGCTCGCCGAGGCGGTCGCTCGCCAGCTTGGCGAGGCCGGAATCACCGTGCACCCCGAGGGGATTGCCGCGGCCGATGCCAGGTCCGCCTATGAGAAGGGCACCGAGGCCTTCGCGCTGTGGAGCTTCACCCCTGCCTTCCCGGGGCCGGAGAACTACCTCCTGTTCGCCCCCGGCCATCCGATCGGGCTGCACGCCGGATGGCCGCTACGCGCCGCCACGGTCGTCGACGAGCTGACCATCCAGGCGCTCAACTCGGTCGGCGAGGACCGGCGCGCGACGTACACCTCCTGGCAGCGGGCCATGAACACCGCCGGCCCGTTCGTGCCGCTCGTCCAGCCGGCCAGCCACTACGCGTACGGCAGCCGCGTCACCGCCCTCTCGACGAACCCGATCTGGACGATCGACCTCGCGCAGACGCGCTGAGTGCCGCGGCACGGATAATCAGCCGTATGCCGCTCAGCTCGCCCCCACGCGTCCGTGGTCTCGTCCTCGCGGCGGGGGCGGGTCGCAGGATGGGCGGACCCAAGGCGCTGCTGCCCGCACCGGGTGGCGGCACGCTGGTCGAGGCGGCCATCCGGCTGCTCCGGGAGGGCGGTTGTGACACGGTGACGGTGGTGGTCGGCGCCCAAGCAGCGGAGGTCCGCGCCGTCGTCGAGCGCCTGCAGCCCACCGCGGCCGGGGCGGCCGGTCCCGACCTCGAGGTCGTCGAGTGCCCCGAGTGGGACGAGGGGATGGGTGCCTCGCTCCGGGCCGGGCTCCGACACCTGCGCCACCACGCCGACGCGGCCGCGGGTGCCCCTGTCGAGGCGGTGCTCGTGACGCTCGTCGACCTGCCCGACCTCACCCCGGCCGTCGTCCACCGCCTCCTCGCGCCGCCGGCGGGCGGCCACCGCGAGGTCACCTGGCGGCGCGAGCTGCGGAGAGCGGCATACGACGGAGCCCCCGGGCACCCGGCGCTCATCGGCCGGGACTTCTGGGACGCCACCATCGAATCCGCCGTCGGGGACCGCGGAGCGCGGGAGGTGTACCGGACCCACCCGCACCAGCTCGTCGAGTGCGGAGACCTCGCGACGGGACGCGACGTCGACACGCGCGAGGAGGCCGGCTCGTGGGGACTCCCTTCCGCAGAACGCAGTCGTGAGTAATGCTCAGGGGCATGGAACAGGCCTTCACGAGCCCGGACGACGTCACGGCCACCCTCGCCCGCACCGGCTACCTCGCCGACGAGGCGCTCGCGACCGTGACCTTCCTCGCCACCCGGCTCGGTCGGCCGATCCTGCTCGAGGGCGAGCCGGGCACGGGCAAGACCGCGCTGGCTGAGTCGCTGGCAGAAGCCCTGGGGCAGAAGCTGATCCGGCTGCAGTGCTACGAGGGAATCGAAGCCACACAGGCGCTCTACGACTGGGACTTCCCCCGCCAGATCCTGCACCTGCGCGCGGTGGAGGCCGTGGCGGGCGACGAGCACCGCGACCCGAAGCAGCTCGAGGCCGAGCTGTTCGACGAGCGGTTCCTGCTCGCCCGTCCGGTGCTGCGGGCGCTCCGCGAGGCGCCATGCGTGCTGCTCATCGACGAGATCGACCGCGCCGACGACGAGTTCGAGGCATTCCTGCTCGAGGTGCTCTCGACGTGGCAGGTGACCATCCCCGAGGTCGGCACGATCGCCGCCGAGCACCCCCCGCTCGTCGTCCTCACCTCGAACCGGACCAGAGAGCTGCACGACGCCCTGAAGCGGCGCTGCCTCTACCACTGGATCGACCACCCGGGTCTGGCCCGCGAGCTGGACATCGTCCGGACCCGGTTGCCCGAGGTGAGCGACACGCTGGCCGAGCAGGTCGTCCGGCTGGTGCAGCGGCTGCGCACCGAGGGCGACCTCATCAAGCCGCCCGGCGTCGCGGAAACCCTCGACTGGGCCCGGGCGCTCGATGCGCTCGGCGCCGGCTCGCTCGACCCGGAGGTCGCGGCCGCCACCCTCGGCGCCGCCGTCAAGTACCGCGAGGACGGCGAGCGCGTCCGGGCGATGCTCGACCGGATGCTGGCGGGATGACCGGGATGACCGGGATGACGGCTCAGCAGTGCCTCGAGGCGCACCACCGCCGACCGCCGGACGAGTGGCTCATCGGCTTCGCCCGGGCCCTGCGGGCGGCCGGCCTGCACGTCACCGCCGACCGAGAACGGACCTTCCTCGTCGCGGTGTCCCAGGTCGGCCTCGGCGAACGGCGAGGCGTCTACTGGGCGGGGCGGGCCACCCTCACCTCCTCACCGGCCGACGTCGAGCGCTACGACCAGGTCTTCACGGCCTGGTTCACCGGCCGACCGATGGAGACGACCCACACCGTGCCGCCGACTGTGCGACCGCCCGTCCGCCAGGCAGCGCTCGACGATGATGCCGCGTCCGGGGCCGGTCCGGAGACCGAGGACGACCTGCTCCGGGCCCGCGCCAGCGGCCAGGAGGTCCTCCGGCAGCGCGACGTCGCGGCCCTCGACCGAGCCGAACGAGCTCAGCTGGCGAGGATGTTCGAGCGGCTCCATCCGCTCGCTCCCCACCGGCCGGCTCGTCGGCACGTGCCCAGGCGCACCGGTCCGGTCAACGGACCGGCCACGCTGCGCGAGCAGCTGCGCCGCGTCGGTGAGCCGGGACCCGTCCGGCACCACCGGCGTGGGGTCCGCACCCGACGGGTCGTCCTCCTCATCGACGTGTCGGGCTCGATGAGCGCGTATGCCGACAGCCTCCTGAGGCTGGCCCACCGGTTCGTGCAGGCAGCGCCCACGACCGAGGTCTTCACGATGGGGACCCGGCTGACCCACGTGACCCGGGCCCTGCGTGAGCGAGACCCCGACCGAGCGCTCGTCGCCGCCGGTGCGGTGGTCCCGGACTGGTCCGGCGGCACCCGACTCGGCGACGCCCTCGCAGCGTTCCTGGACCGCTGGGGCCGGCGCGGCATGGCGCGGGGAGCCGTCGTCGTGCTCTTCTCGGACGGGTGGGAGCGCACCGGTCCGGAGGTGCTCGGCGAGCAGATGCGCCGGCTCCGGGCGCTGGCCCACCGGGTGGTGTGGGTCAACCCGCACCGGGGCAAGGCCGGCTACCAACCGATCCAGCAGGGCATCGTCGCGGCCCTGCCACACGTCGACGACTTCGTCGCGGGGCACTCCTTCGCGACGTTCGAGGAACTCATCGAGGTGATCGCACATGCGTGAGGTGCTGCCGGAGCTGTTGCGGTGGTGGCAGGCCGGCGAGACCGTCGGCGTCGGCACCGTCGTCGGGACGTGGCGCTCGGCGCCCCGGCCGGCCGGGGCGGCGATGCTCGTCGGCCCCGAGGGGGAGGCGGTCGGGTCGGTCTCGGGCGGTTGCGTCGAGGGTGCCGTCTACGAGCTGGCCCAGGAGGTCCTGTCCTCCGGGGAGCCGGTCCTGCAGCGGTATGGCGTGAGCGACGATGACGCCTTCGCCGTCGGGCTCACGTGCGGCGGGATCCTCGACGTCTTCGTCGAGAAGGTCTCACCCGAGACCTTTCCGGAGCTCGGTGACGTCGCCGCCGACATCGCGGCGGGGCGCCCCGTCGCCGTCGCGACCGTCGTCGAGCACGTTGACCCGGCCTGGCTCGGTCGTCGGATCGTCATCCACCCCGAGGAGGCCGACGCGGAAGGTGAGGCGGGCGCCGATGCCGGCTCAGCGCCATACAGCGGTATGACGCTGGGCTCGGACCGCGCGGACGCGGCGGTCGTCGACGACGCACGCGGGATGCTCGACCACGGGACGACCGGCCTGCTCACCTACGGCCCTGACGGGGAACGGCGGGGAGAAGGCATGCGGGTCTTCGTGTCGTCGTTCGCCCCGAAACCGCGGATGCTCGTCTTCGGCGCGATCGACTTCGCCGCTGCGGTGGCCCGGGTCGGCAGCTTCCTCAGCTACCACGTGACGGTGTGCGACGCGCGGCCCGTGTTCGCCACGGCGACCCGCTTCCCCGCCGCGGACGAGGTCATCGTCCGGTGGCCCCACGAGTACCTCCGCGAGGAGGTGGACGCCGGTCGGGTCGATCCCCGCACGGTCATCTGCGTGCTGACCCACGACCCGAAGTTCGACGTGCCGGTGCTCGAGATCGCCCTGCGGCTGCCCGAGGTCGCATACATCGGCGCGATGGGCTCACGGCGGACCCACGAGAACCGGCTGGAGCGCCTGCGCGAGGCGGGTCTCACCGACGCCGAGCTGGAGCGGATGAGCTCACCGATCGGGCTCGACCTGGGCGCGCGTACGCCCGAGGAGACGGCGGTCAGCATCGCCGCCGAGATCATCATGGACCGCTGGGGTGGCCGCGGGGAGCGGCTCGCCGGCCTGTCGGGACCGATTCACCACCACCACGGTCACGCCGACGAGCCGCCGCTCCTCCCGCACCAGCTGTCCGCCACCTAGCTGGTCAGTACACCTGGCGCAGCGCGGTGCTCGCGGCCTGCGCACCTGAACCGGCCGGTTCCACGTGCGCGTAGCGGGCCGTTGCCTCCCACTACGACACTGCACACTCAGAGTGTCCACTGTCGTAGGGAGCGGACCGGCTTCTCGGTGCGATCGCCTCTGGTGCTCGAAGTGCCCCGCGTCGGCCTGCTGCGTCGACTCTCGAGCATGGCCAGCCCCCGTGTCGGTGCCCAGCGGCACACTCGCCATCATGGGAACCGAGGATGACCTCGACTTCGCCTCGGCCGACGCCGTTGGGCGGCTGGTCGCCCGTGCTCGCCGCCTGACCGATCTCAGCCAACGCGACCTCGCGAGCCGCGTCGGGGTCTCCCATACCACGATCGCGCGGCTTGAGTCCGGGGCAGGCTTGCCCAGCCTGCCGCTCCTTCATGCGATCCTGACAATGGCAGGACTGCATCTGCGGATCATCGATGAGAACGAGAAGATGGTGCGTCCCATCCCGTCAACGACCGTGCGAGACAACGGCGGGCGCCGCTTCCCGGCGCACCTCGACGTGGCGGCTCCCGACGAGGTCCCGTCGTGGGTCATTGAGTCCCCTCGCTACGACCGGCCGCGGCCACCTGCTTGGCACCACCGAAGAGCAGAGCGGGACCGGCTCCTGGCTCAACGGCCGCAGGCATCCCGGCAAACGGACCACCCCACCCGCGAACAGCTTGCCGAGCGGGAGCGTCTGCGGCGGGGGCCCCAGCCGGTCGTCCGTCCGGCGCCGCCCGCCGAAATCGTGTGCACCTGCCCCGAGGCGTGCTTCGACGACGACGAGGTCATCGGCTGCCTGCCGGACTGTCCCTGCCAGTGCGAGCCGCCGCTCGCCTGACGCGTCTGCCTGGTCAACTCGGCAGGCGTCCTGCCCGTCGTGTACCTGCTACGGGGCCGTCGGCTCTAGCCCTCTGGCGCTGGCCCGGCGCTCAGAAAGAGCTCGAGCGCTGCCAGAGGTTGATGCCGGTCTCGACGGCGTCCTTGTCGATCCGCTCGAGCTCGGCGTCCTCGAACGCGAGGTTGTCGAGCGCGCCGAGGCTGTTCTCGAGCTGACCGACGGACGAGGCACCGATGAGCACCGACGTCACCCGCGGGTCGCGCAGGGCCCAGGCCAGTGCGAGCTGGGCCAGCGACTGTCCGCGGGCCGCGGCGATCTCGTTGAGCGACCGGACGTGGGCGAGCGCCTCGTCGGTGAGCAGGTCGGGCGACAGTGACTTGTCCTGGGCGGCGCGGGAGCCCTCTGGGATGCCGTGCAGGTACTTGTCCGTCAGCATGCCCTGGGCCAGCGGCGAGAAGGCGATACACCCGACACCCTCCTCCTCGAGCACGTCGAGCAGGTCCTCCTCGACCCACCGGTTCAGCATCGAGTAGCTCGGCTGGTGGATCAGCAGCGGCGTGCCGAGGTCGCGGAGGATGGCCACCGCCTCCCGCGTCCGCGCGCCGGAGTAGGAGGAGATCCCGACGTAGAGCGCCTTGCCCTGGCGGACCGCAGCATCGAGCGCCCCCATCGTCTCCTCGAGCGGCGTCGTCTCGTCGAACCGGTGGCTGTAGAAGATGTCGACGTAGTCGACACCCAACCGCTGCAGGGACTGGTCGAGCGAGGACAGCAGGTACTTGCGCGACCCGCCGCCCTGGCCGTACGGCCCCGGCCACATGTCGTAGCCGGCCTTCGTCGACAGGACGAGCTCGTCGCGGTAGCGCTTGAAGTCCTGGGCGAAGATCGCGCCGAAGTTGCGCTCCGCGGAGCCGTAGGGCGGTCCGTAGTTGTTGGCCAGGTCGAAGTGCGTGACGCCGAGGTCGAAGGCCCGGCGCAGGATGGCGCGCTGCCGGTCGAGCGGGACGTCGTCGCCGAAGTTGTGCCACAGCCCGAGCGAGATCGCGGGCAGGTCGAGGCCGCTGCGCCCGCAGCGGCGGTACTCCATGTGCTCGTAGCGGTCGCGCTGGGCCTGGTAGTCATCCGCGTGGAACGTCATGGCCCCATCCTCCCCGACGAGCCGGTAGGCCGCTCACCCCGCCACGCACCCGAGGTCGCGTGCGTGCGGGGCGGGCTCAGCGTCATACGACGCGGTTTTCGGGGAAGGGCTTGAAAGCGTGGTCCCGGCGGGCGAGACTCACGAGCAGGGCACCGGCCTTGATCACCCACTGCAACGAAGCAGGAGGACTGTCTTCATGACCCGGATCACCGTGACCGTCGACGGGGTGGAGTACTCCGACGACATCGAACCCCGCACCCTGCTCGTCTACTACCTGAGGCAGAACCTCGGCAAGACGGGCACGGTCGTCGGGTGCGACACGAGCAACTGCGGCGCCTGCACCGTGCACCTCGATGGGCGCAGCGTGAAGTCGTGCAACGTGCTCGCCGTCCAGGCCGACGGACACGAGGTGACGACGATCGAGGGACTCGCCGCCGACGGACAGCTCCACCCGATGCAGCAGGCGTTCCACGAGAGCCACGCGCTCCAGTGCGGCTACTGCACCCCGGGGATGATCATGCAGGCGTGCGACCTGCTCAAGGACAACCCCGACCCGAGCGAGCAGGAGATCCGCGAGGGGCTCGAGGGCAACCTGTGCCGGTGCACCGGCTACCACAACATCGTCCGGGCGGTGCAGCACGCGGCGGCTGCGATGCGCCAGGGCACGGAGGCGCCGGCCGACAGTGCGGTCCCCGCTGCCGGGCCGGGCGCTCCGGAGCCGGCCACGGCCGGCGTGGGTGCCGCCGGGCCCGAGATGCCGCCCGGTGAGGGCGCCCCGGTCAGCGCCGGCTCGACGGGTGAGGGGGTGACGGCATGACCGTCACGGAGAACCAGGCACCGGCCCAGCCCGAGGTCGGCAGGGCCCGCCGCCGCAAGGAGGACCAGCGGCTCATCACCGGGCGCACCCGGTGGACCGACAACCTCCAGGTGCCCGGCATGTTGCACCTGGCGATGGTCCGCAGCCCCTTCGCCCACGCGAGGATCACCGCGATCGACGTCGAGGCCGCCCGCAAGGCGCGCAACGTCGTTGCCGTCATCACCGGTCAGGACGTCAAGGACGAGCAGGGCTCCCTGCCCAACGCCTGGCCGATCACCCCTGAGCAGGTCACCCCTGCCCACCCACCGGTCGCGGTCGACGAGGTCCACTTCGCCGGCGAGATCGTGGCGGTCGTCGTCGCCAGGTCGGCAGCGGAGGCCCGCGACGCCGCAGAGCTGGTCGACGTCGACTACGAGGAGCTGCCGGCCGTCCTCGACCTCAAGGAGGCGGCGCAGGACACGGTGCTGGCGCACCCCGACCTCGGCACGAACAAGTCGGCCCTCTGGGTGTTCGACTCGAAGGAGGCCGGGACCGGCGGCGACGTCGAGGACGCAATCCGGCAGGCCCGCGACGGCGGCGTGCTCATCGAGCGGGAGTTCCGCCAGCAGCGGCTCATCCCCGCCTTCATGGAGCCACGGTCCGTCCTCGTCGACCCCACCGGCGAGCAGATCACGATGTGGACCGCGACGCAGATCCCGCACATCCTGCGCTTCCTGCTCGCCGCCGTCCTCGGTGTCCCGGAGTCGAAGGTCCGGGTCATCGCCCCGGACGTCGGCGGTGGCTTCGGCGGCAAGCTGCAGACCACGCCCGAGGAGTTCATCGCCATGGTGCTCGCCCGGCGTCTCGGCAAGCCGATCAAGTACACCGAGACCCGCTCCGAGTCGCTCCTGTCGGCCCACCACGGGCGCGACCAGTGGCAGAAGCTGACCCTGGCCGCCACGAAGGACGGCACGGTCACCGGCTTCAAGGTCGAGCTGCTCGCCAACCTCGGCGCCTACGTCGCGCTCGTCGGCGGCGGCGTGCCGGTGCTCGGGGCGTTCATGTTCAACGCCATCTACAAGTTCCCCGCCTATCACTTCGCCTGCCAGACCGTCCTGACGAACACGACGTGGACGGACGCCTACCGGGGCGCCGGCCGGCCCGAGGCGACGTTCGGCATCGAGCGGATGATGGACGAGCTCGCCGCCGAGCTCGACATGGACCCGCTCGAGGTCCGGGAGAAGAACTGGATCAAGCACGAGGAGTTCCCGTTCACGACGGTGGCGGGCATGGAGTACGACTCGGGCAACTACGAGGCGGCCACCGCCCGTGCGAAGGAGCTGTTCGACTACGACGCCCTGCGCCGCGAGCAGGCCGAGCGTCGGGAGCGCCAGGACCCCGTCCAGCTCGGCATCGGCGTCTCGACGTTCACGGAGATGTGCGGTCTCGCACCGTCGCGCGTCCTCGGCTCGCTCGACTACGGCGCCGGTGGTTGGGAGCACGCGTCCGTCCGGATGCTGCCGACCGGCAAGGTCGAGGTCGTCACGGGCACCTCGCCGCACGGGCAGGGGCACGAGACGGCGTGGAGCCAGATCGTCGCCGACCGGCTCGGCGTCCCGTTCGAGGACGTCGAGGTCCTGCACGGCGACACCGCGATCTCGCACAAGGGCCTCGACACGTATGGCTCGCGATCGCTCGTCGTCGGTGGTGAGGCCGTCGTCCGGGCCGCCGACAAGGTCATCGAGAAGGCCAAGCCGGTCGCTGCGCACCTGCTCGAGGCGAGCGTCGACGACCTCGAGTTCTCGGCCGGCCGGTTCGGGGTCAAGGGCACCGACAAGGGGCTCACGATCCAGGAGATCGCACTCGCCTCCTTCGCGGCGCACAACCTGCCCGACGGGATCGAGCCCGGGCTCGACTCCGACGCGACGTTCGACCCGGTCAACTTCTCCTTCCCGCACGGGACGCACCTGTGCGCGATGGAGGTCGACACCGAGACCGGCGAGACGCGGATGCGCACCTACGTCTGTGTCGACGACGTCGGGGTCATCGTCAACCCGCTCATCGTCGAGGGCCAGGTCCACGGCGGCCTCGTCCAGGGCATCGCCCAGGCGTTGTGGGAGGGGGCGACCTACGACGACCAGGGCACCCTCGTCACCGGGTCGTTCGTCGACTACACCCTCCCGACCGCAGCCGACACGATCAGCTTCGTCACCGAGAACACCACGTCGCCCGCGACGACGAACTCGTTGGGCACCAAGGGAGTGGGCGAGGCCGGCACCATCGCGTCGACCCCCTGTGTCGTCAACGCGATCGTCGACGCGCTACGGCCGCTCGGCATCCACGACGTCGAGATGCCGTGCACGCCGGAGCGGGTCTGGCGGGCGATCCAGAACGCCTCGGCCGGCTCGGTGGACGAGACGCAGCGCGACACCGCGCCGCACTTCGACCCGGACCAGCCCAACCAAGACACTCCCGACCCGGAAGGTGGTGCCCGGTGATCCCGGCATCGTTCGACTACGTCGCGCCGCAGTCGCTCACCGACGCCCTCGCCGCGCTCGCGGAGCACGGCGACGACGCGAAGGTGCTCGCCGGCGGGCAGTCCCTGCTGCCGATCCTCAGGATGCGGCTCAACGCACCGTCCGTCGTCATCGACCTCGGCAAGGTCACCGAGCTGCAGGGGATCTCGGACGAGGGTGACCACCTCGTCATCGGTGCCATGACGACGTATGCCGCTGTGCTGGCTTCCGAGGCCGTCTCCACTCACGCCGCGCTGCTGTCCAAGGCGGTGGCCACCGTGGCGGACCCGCAGATCCGGCACCGTGGCACGGTCGGAGGGGCACTCGTGCACGCGGACCCGGCCGGCGACGTCGGCGCCCCGGTGCTCGCGCTCGACGCCGAGCTCGTCATCGCGGGGCAGGGCGGTGCGACCCGCACCGTCCCGGCCGCGGACTTCTTCGAGGACCTCTTCACGACGGCCGTCGGCGAGGACGAGCTGCTGACTCAGATCCGCATCCCGAAGCACACCGGCTGGGGAGCCCACTACGAGAAGTTCGTCCGGGTCAGCCACCAGTGGTCGATCGTCGCGGTCGCGGCGACGGTGCGTGCCGAGGGTGGCTCCATCGCCGAGGCGCGCGTCGGCCTGACGAACATGGGCTCGACTCCGTTGCGTGCCACGGCCGTCGAGCAGGCGCTCGTCGGCCAGTCGGCGACCGAGGAGGCCGTCCGGCAGGCGTGCGCTCGGGCCGCGGACGGGACCAACCCCCCGTCGGACCTCAACGGTGACGCCGACTACCGCCGGCACCTGGCGTCGGTGCTGACCCGGCGCGCCGTCCTCGCCGCGGCAGGGGCGTGATCGCGGGTGGAGCTCCAGCACTCCTTCACCGTGCCCACCTCTGTCGACGAGGCGTGGGACCTGTTCATGGACCTGCACCGCGTCGGGGGCTGCTTCCCCGGGGCGACCGTGACGGACGCCAGCGGCGAGAGCTTCGCCGGCACCGTCAAGGTCAAGCTCGGCCCGATCGCCCTGCTCTATGCCGGCAGCGGCTCGTTCATCGAGCGGGACGCCGAGGCCCGGCGCGCCGTCATCGAGGCCAAGGGCAAGGACAAGCGCGGCAACGGCACGGCCGGGGCGACCGTCACCATCCAGCTCTCGCCCGACGGCGAGGGCACCCGCGCCGACGTGCAGACCGACCTCTCGGTCACGGGCAAGCCGGCGCAGTTCGGCCGTGGGGTCATGCAGGACGTCTCGGACAAGCTCCTCGGGCAGTTCGTCAGCTGCATCGAGACCCAGCTCGCCGGAGGAGGTGAGGCGGCGGGCGTCGGCGCCGCGGTCGAACCCGCCGCCGAGCAGTCGGGGGCGGCACCTGGGGCCCCGGCTGGCTCCGGCACGGCGACGCCGCCTGGACCGGGGCCTTCGACCGCGACCGCGACGACGAGACCGACGGAGCAGCTCGGCGACTCCGAGGTCGACGCGGGTGCGATCTCGGTGACGGAGCAACGCGGCGGTGCGGCCGCGCCCGGCCCAGCCGGGGCATCGCCCGCCACGCTGGGAGCCAGGGGTGGCGCGGGAGCCGGCTCAGCGGCATACCAAACTGACGACGACGACGCGATCGACCTCGGCGCGACCGTGCTGCCCGTGCTGGCCCGCCGCTACGCTGGCGTCGCGATCGCCGGCCTCGTCGGGCTGGTGATCGGCTGGCTGCTGGGTCGTCGCCGCTGAGTCGGGCGAGACGACCGGGCGGCGCTCACCGGTCGATCGGCGTCGCGATGACGATGTTGATGTCGAGGTAGTTCTGGATGCGGTCGCTCCAGCGGCCCCCGCACGTCGCGAGGAAGAGACGTTCGGGGGCCGCTGGAGTCGTAGAGGCCCTCGCGCGCCACGATCGCCGGGTAGTCGCGCTTCGAGTCGACGGTGCGCCAGATGCGCTCGATCCGGTAGGAGCACGTCGAGCCGTTGGCCTGCAAGATGTCGATGCGCTGACCGGTCTGCACTCGAGCGGCGAAGCTCTCCTTGAAGATCGCCGACCCGTTGCGGTAGGTGTGGCCGTTGATCAGGACGGTTCCCTGACCGGACCCCGGCTGCGGGCCCGGCTCGTACCAGCCGGCGTTGCGCCGGTCGACCGGGTTGCCGAGAGGACGGTTGCCGGCAGCGTCGGCCGGAGCGTTCCGGTCCACGCCGATCCGCTCGAAGGCGGCGTTGACACCGAGCGCCGGGATGACGAGCCTGGCGGGGACGCCCGCGCGGCAGGAGGATCGGCGCGGCGAGGGCTGCGGCGATGGCGGTGTGGACGGGAGCGTCGACGCCTGCCGCGGGGCCGGTGCGGTTGGCTCGGTGGCAGCTATCCCGGGCACCTGACTGGTCGGCAGGCTCGGCGGAGTGGAGCCGGTCACCTGGGCCGGCTCGGATGTCGCGGGCGCCGTGACCGTGACCGGTGCTGCCGGCGCCTGGCCCAGAGGCTGGAACACGAGGATCCAGATCCCCGTCAGGAGGGCCAGGACGCCGAAAGCGCGTACGGTCAGGTCACGAGCGCGGCCTTTCGCAGCCACGTCGCGAGACGAGTTCGTATGGTGCTGAGCTCAGTTCGTGCCGTCGGGACCGCCCTTGCGGCCCCCCAGCACGTTGCGGGAGAACAGCCCGAGCGCTGCGAAGAGCAGACCGCCACCGATCAGCGTGTTCACCGGAGTGCCGTCCTGGCCCGAGCCGCCCGTGTGCGGGGCGCCGCTGCTCAGCCCGCCCACGACGCTCGGGGTGTGGCCCGTGCCGTGTGGCGGAGTCCTGGTCGGCTTTGCAGCCGGAGTCGTCGGGTGCGTGGTCGGCGGGACGGTCGTCGGTGGCACCGTGGTCGGTTCGGTCGTGGTCGGCGGGACCGTGGTGGTG
>NZ_AWQS01000032.1 GCF_000576575.1 Intrasporangium chromatireducens Q5-1 | reverse complement strand
GAGGAACCAGCCTCAAAGCCCACCACCCGACGGGGCGCTTTCCAAGCATGTCCGTAAAACAACTACCGGTCGACAGGCGGCTGCTAGACGATTGCCGTCAGGATCGGTGTCTGGCCAGACTCGGTCCAGGTGTCCGGCGGAAGGCTCTTCAAGCGGCTGCCCACCCTCTGGGGGTGTGGCTCTCTTCCGGTCTGCAGTCCGTCGGGCACCGTGACGAGGCGTGGCTCGAAAGGGGTCTGCCCAGCTCGTAGCAGCACTGCCCACCTCGCCGTCCCTACCGGTTCGAGGCATGCAGGAGGACGTCATGACGAAGGTGATCATCGGGGCCGATCCCCACAAGCTGTCGGCCACCATCGAGGTCGTCGACCGACGCGAGAAGCTCCTCGGATCGGGGAGGTTCAGCACTGACCAGGCCGGCTACACCGCGATGCGGGCTTACGCGAAGACCTGGCCGGAGCGGGTCTGGGCGGTCGAGGGCAGCAACGGCGCCGGCCGTCCGCTGGCCCAGCGGCTCCTCGAGGCCGGCGAGGACGTCGTGGACGTCCCGGCCAAGCTCGCCGCCCGGGTCCGGCTCTTCGACACCGGACACAACCGCAAGACCGACGCCCGTGACGCCCACTCCATCGCCGTCGTCGCCGTGCGCACCACGACGCTGCGGGTGCTGCGCCCCGACGGTGATCTCGAGGCGTTGCGGATGCTGTCGGACCGTCGCGAGGAGCTGACCCGGCTGCGGGTCCAGACCGTGAACCGGCTGCACCGGCTGCTGGCCGAGCTGGTCCCCGGCACGGCGAAGAAGGACCTGACCGCCTTGCAGGCCAAGGCGATCCTCGCCTCGGTGCGCCCGCGGGACATCGCCGGCAAGACCCGCCGCCGGATCGCCGCCGACGAACTCGCCGACCTGGTCGCGGTCGAGGCGAAGATGAAGAAGGCCACGGCCGAGCTGAAGGTCCTAGTCAAGGCGCGAGGCTCCCGGCTGATGGACCTGCGCGGTGTCGGACCCGTCGTCGCCGCTCGCACCCTTGCTGATGTCGGTGACGTCGCCCGGTTCGCCGACCGGAACCGGTTCGCCTCCTGGACCGGCACGGCACCCCTGGCCGCGTCCTCCGGTCAGCAGAACCGGCACCGGCTGTCCCGTGCCGGTAACCGTCGGATGAACCACATGATCCACATCGCCGCGATCAGCCAGATCCGCCCCGACACCGACGGCCGCGCGTACTACCGGCGCAAGCTCGCCGCAGGCAAGACCAAGCTCGAAGCGCTGCGCTGCCTCAAGCGCAGGATCTCCGACGCCCTGTATCGCCAGCTGGTCGCCGACGCCGAACGAGCACGCCTGGAGGCCGCAGCTGACGCCGGTCGCATGGCTGCAACGGGCCCGGGAGGGCACTGCGGGGCGACTCAAGAATCCAGCGCGGTCGACCTGCCCCCGCACATCGACACTTCGGATCAGCCACTTCCCGGACCCGCGATACCGACACTACAACCGGCGTCGACGCCCCTGAAGCCGTCACGCTCCAGAACCGCGTCGGCCGCTCATTGACAACAAAGGGGAGCCGGATTGACGCGCCCTCGCCGACCACTCCAACCAGCGAGAGTCACGGCGTGCAGGACCTCGCGGCAATCTCTGCCCCGCAGCGCCTGGCCCGAATGGAGTTTGGTTCAGCCCTCATCGTCGTTGGCGAGGCCTCGATCCAGTCGACCGCCTCGTCGGTGAGTTGCGTCTGTCCCTCCACGGAGGGGCCCGTCCACCACTGAGCGTTCTGTTCGCCGCCTGTCACGCTGAGGATCTCCGCGATGACAATGTCGGGGAGGGGCTCCCCGTTGTGCTCCATAAGCCATGAGCGGCTGGAAGTGCTGAGGTACGGCCAAACTTCGGGCAAGTCCATGAAGCCATGCTTCCTCAGATCGCTGGTGCGACAGCGCGCGCAGCAGCCGCCGATCCTCAACACGCAGGCACGGGAAAGGGACGATCGCGGCGAAGTCATGCAGCGTTCCGATCGGCTGAGCCTGTCAGGCCGTGTCACTGGGCCGGAACGCCGCGGCTCGCCTACTGTTGCTTCATGACCCGTAAGATCTCAGCCTCCGAGAAGGCATCGCGCACGGTGAAGCCCACCGTTGCTGCCCCATTGAGGCAGACAACGGTCAAGAAGGCCACATCACGAGTCGCCGCGCGCAGTGCGGTCACGGGACGCTACGTCGCAGAGGCCAGCGCGGCCAAGGCGGCCGGGAAGAGCAACAGGGGCTCCTCAAACAAGTGACTGCCGGGCGACATCCACTGCCGAGGGGAGTGCATTGCATCGCAAACTGCAAGCTCCCTTCAGAAGTTGCCGTCGACACCTCGTTCGTCATCGCGGCGCTCAACCAGGGCGAGCCGCACCATCAGGAGGCGGCCGACTTCATGACGCGGCTTGTCGACGGACAGTCACTCCTCATTCACAACCGCCTGATGGAGATCGAGTTCGTTGAGGTCGCGTTCAAGCTTGCGGTTAAGGAACGACATGGATCGAAAGGGTGGCCAGCGAAGCGCAGCGATGGCAGGGTGAGGCGTCGCGCTGGCCGCTTGACGAGCGACATGCTCTCCTCCTGGAAGGAGATCAAATCCACCACTCCGAACCTGCAGATCGAACTCGCCGAGGTGGCAGACGAGGTACCCGGCATCATGCGGAAGTGGGGCCTTGCGTCATATGACGCGGTGCATGCGGCCAGCGCCATCTACGGAGCGGGCGGCTCGTTGGTTACCTTCGACGCCGGCTTCGGCTCCGTTCCAGAGAAGGATCTACAGGTCTACATCGAGCGCTCCCGGGTGAGGAGCTGCCGTATCCGTCGAGGAGGTCGGTTGAACGGCCCATGAGCCGCCGGGACGTCCAAGTAGCTCAGCGAGCACTTGGCCTTCGGCTGAGCCAAGGGGCCGTGGCGCGCCCAACTTCGCGGTGGGACCTTAAGGCCTCCGCTCAACACCTTGGACGCCTTGGACGCGCGTTGGAGTCATCCTTTTGTCGCCGCGGCGGCATGATGGGCTGCGGCGACTTGCACAGCGCGCTGGAATGGTATGGCCTGAGGGCGTCGAACACCAGGGCGGGCCGACGCCCCCAGGCCGACCGGTCAGACCTTCTGCCGGATAGTGCCACCGGGGTTGCGCTTCACGGTGGCGTCAGTGATGAAGCGGCCAGTCGACGCCGACCGGTTTACAGACCGGCCGTTCCTGGTGCCGGAACCGACACGTTCGGTGGTGGTCTTGCCAGGCCACCGGGCGACGGCTGCCTTCGAGACGAACCGGCCGGTGCCGGCGCTGCGGTTGACACTACGGGCCATGATGGGCCCCTTCCTAAGCACGGCTTCCCGGCGCCAAGCCACCTGCTCGCGGTCATTGGCGACCACGATCGGAACAGGTAGCCTCAAGATTCCGACGCAAACGGAGCGAGAGGCCTTGGCCCGGGAGACCCCGGCCGGGGCCTTTCGTGCTCGACCACTACTCCACCATGATCGGAACCAGTTCGCAACACGGAAACTGCGATTTCGAACGTTTTTGTCGCAACGACGCCCGCTCCGGTTGGACATGATGGTCGCACCCATGCTCTCATTAGACACATGAGCATCGCAGAAGCCGCCGCACGGAGCGCGCTCGAGTCTGTCGTGACGCGACTCCGGGAGTCGGGCCTCCTCGACGCCATCCGCGACCTGAAGCGAGAAGTCTGGGCGGTCAACATCGACCGCTACGAGCCTGAGGAGCTCGGCGACACCCCGCGATCGCTCGGCCTGTTGACTTTCGAGAATTTCACCCAGCGCGCGATACGTCGGTACGAGCACGACGAGCTGGAGCGTGTAGAGAACCACTGGAAGATCGAGGGCCTCAAGGTCACGACGCCGAACGGCGTCCTCACTTTCGAGCTCCACGGAGCCCGCATCGTCGGCATGAAGGTCCCGCCGGCCGAGCGTCGCGCCCCTCGCTGGCACCGGTTCGCCGACTGGGACAACGAGAGCAACACCCGCCTCGACATTGCAATGGAGAACTCCCGAGTGCTCGGCGGGTACACAACGCCCTATCCCGGCCAGGGCGTTCTCGCCGACTTCCACGCAAATCTGGGGCACCTACCTGGGGTCGTAACGAACTTCCTCTACCTCTGGGCTGGTGAGTTCACCTCACCGCTCACGTCAGGATGGCTTGCTGTCCCGGCCATGGGAGGCCACCCCTTCGCCGCAGTTGCTCCGCTGTGGCACGACACCGAAGACGATCTGCCGGGAAGCACCCGCGCAGGCAAGCGCGGACCGATCGGTCCCAGCTACGACGAGAAGCTGGCGACGCAGCCGTCGATCATGCTCAAGCCGAGGCCGGCTACGGAAGGTGAAGTGTGAAGGCCGGGCCGCGCCCCCCTGCGCAATCGACCGACTTCGATGGGACGCGACTGACAGTCGCACGCAGGTTGCGTCGCAAAACCAAGAGCTCCCTCGCAAGCGAGGTTGGAGTCTCGCCTTCCGCCATCGCCCAGTACGAAAAGCCTGATGGTCCGAACCCCACTCAAGCCGTCCTCGCGAAGATCTGCCTCGCACTTGGACTGCCACGAGAATTCTTCGGGCTCAGTCGCTCAATATCGCTGCTGGCGGCATCAGAAGCCCACTTCCGGTCCCTAAGGTCGACCACCGCCGCTGCCAGAGAACAAGCGCTGGCGTACGGCGAACTGTCCTTGGAAGTCGTGAACCTTATCAGCGACTACATCGAACTCCCTGCCGTAGACCTGCCCGAACTTGAGCTACCAGACGAATTGACCGACGGGGTCATCATCGATGCGGCACGACGGATCCGCGCGGCTTGGGGGATCGAAGAGGGCCCAGTTCCGTCGGTCGTGCAGTTGCTGGAAGCCCATGGAGTGGTAGCCCTTCGCCTTCCCCCAGGCACCGACCCTGCAGTGGACGCGTTCTCCACCAACGCCGGGCGGAGGCCCCTCGTCTTTCTCAGCCAAAGCAAGGACGACAAGGCCCGAAGCCGTTTCGACGCATCGCATGAACTCGGCCACATCGTCCTTCATCCAGACACTGAACCTGGGTCCAAACTGGTCGAAAAGCAGGCGCATCTATTTGCCGCTGAGTTCCTCATGCCCCGCGACGAGATCATCGACCAACTGCCGCGACGCATCGACTGGCCCGCCTTCCACGCATTGAAGAAGCATTGGGGCGTGAGCCTTCGGGCATTGGTGTTCCGGGCCAACGCTCTAGGTCGTCTCTCCGAAGCCTCGTACCGCCGTGCGAACCAACAGTTATCGATGTGGGGCTTGCCCGAGCCGAATCCACTGGGTCCGGCGGAGTCACCGCAGCTTCTGGGTCTGGCCAAGGAACTAATGATTGAGAGTGGGCTTGACTTTGACGCAGTGCTGGCGGCTGGTCGCATCGCCACGGATGTGACGGAGGATGTGATCCAGGCCGGAAGCACCGAGAGGCCACGACTCCAGTTCGAGTAGTGACGGCATCTGGCCGGGCACGACCTCATGCTCAGCGCGCCGTTTGTGCGTCGCACCGCGGCGGCGATCAAATGGGATCGGATGGGCGCTCACAGTGGGAGCAGTGACGCTAGCCCTATCTGGGCGGAGAGACGCTTACTTCTGGGCAGGTTCTTGATGTGCGCTCGACGGAGGGCTGCCGCAGTCAGGTGGCGATGGTGCTGGTGCCCTAGTTCCCGGGGTGTACTCGGTGGCGTAGTAGAGAGCGTCGTTGACGTACCAGTCGGCGTGGTTATAGGCGAAGAGAGCGCGGCGGATGCCCGTGGCACCGTCTGTTGCGCCGGAGTGGACGAGATAGTTGGCCGCGGAGTAGATGCTGTCGGCGGGGTTGGTGATGTCGGCCTTGCTGTCGCCGTCTCCATCGGTGCCCCACCGGGCCCAAGTAGCGGGCATGAACTGCATGATGCCTTGTGCGCCGGCTGATGAGGCTCCGGTGATGCGGCCATGAGCGGTCTCTTCCATGCCGACCCCGGCGAGTAGTGCCCATGGGATTCCGTACTTGTTCCCGGCGGCGACGTAGAGCGCGTGGATGTCGGCCGGGATGGGGAGTGCGGAATTGTGCAGAGAGTTGCGTCGGGGCTGTCCCGGGCGCGGGAGGGGTCCGGCGCCTCCTTCCCCGGGCGGAGCGGCTGGGCGGGCGATCATGTCAGTATCCGGCTCTCCCCGGGGTGCCTCGACCGCGCGTCCGTCGAGCGGCGCGTGATGCTCTTTCATGAAGGAGATCGGGTCGACGCGTGTGCCGCGGATGCTGACTTCGAAGTGGAGGTGGTTGCCGGTGCTCGCGCCGGTGGAGCCCTCCACGCCGAGCCGCTGCCCGGCGTGGACGGTCGCGCCGGGGACGATGTGAGGGTCGATGGTGGCGAGGTGGGCGTAGCGGGTCTGGATCCCGCCGCTGTGCTGGAGGTCGACGAGGTTGCCGTAGCCGGTGGTGTCCCAGCCGGCGCGGATGACCCGGCCGGTGTTGGCGGCGACGATCGGGCCGGGGCCCGGAAGGGTCGACAGGTCTTGGCCGGCGTGGAAGTTCCAGCGTTTGAACACCGGGTGGTAGGACCAGCCGATGCCGCGTGAGGAGACGGTGTAGGCCTGCACGAAGGGGGGCCGCCACTGCCCCGACGCCGGCGCCGTGCCGCAGGCGCCACGAGTCGACACCGCGACCGCGGGTACCGCGGCGCCGGCGATGGCGATCGCGGCCAGCAGCGGCGCGCCCAAGAGCACGCCTATCAGGGCGACGACGGCGAGCACCTTAGCCATGACGGAGTACCGGGTTCAGGTGGCGCTGGTGATGGCGTCGTTGGTGAAGGTGAGGTCGAGCTCGGCGGGGTGCAGCACGGTTTGGACCTGGTAGGCCTGCTCGCCGACGCTCCACAGGGCTCGGCCCTTGCCGTGCATGGCCCACCCGGTCACGAGGTCGCGGGCGATCGGGCCGAGGCCGAGCAGCGCCTCGAGCTCGGCGGCGACGGCGGCGTCCTGGCCGTGCAGGACCTTGATGTCGGCGAGGTGCAGCAGGTCCTTGGCGATCGCGACGGCCTGCGAGCCGGTGTCGCCGGCGGAGAGCAGGTCGGAGGGTTTGTGGGCGATGGCGAACTGGACGTCGCCGTCGCGGCGGGACAGGCGCAGGTCGGCGTCGAAGCTCTTGACCGCCTCGGGGCCGAGCCGCAGCTGTTTCCAGGACTCGTCGCGCACCACGATCCGCAGGTCCCCCGGGCCGGCGGTTTCGCGCATGGCGCGGCCCCAGGAGTTCAGGCAGGTCAGGGCGATCCCGACGGCCTCGTCGCCGAGCGGTTCGAGCCGGGACAGGCTGAGGGACTGGATCGGGGCACGCCAGTCCAGGTCGATGGTGGTGTGGTCGTCGAACAGGCCGGCGAGGGCGCCGGTGGTGAGCTGGCCGAGCGCGTCGCGCAGCAGCCGGGTCGCATCGAGGAACTGTTGCCGCGTCGGGTACCGGCACGCCGTGACAAGGTCGTTGGTGGGTTCGTCGAGCGCGTGCCAGAGCTGCGGGATGGTGACCTCGGTTAGCTTGGTGTGGGCGTGGGCGTAGCCGGTCAGCTCCGCGAGCGCGGTCTTGACGACGACCTCGTCGCTGGGCCCGAACGGGACCCGCTGCTCGCCGATGCGTTGGCTGCCGACGAGGCCGCGGATCAGGGTGAGCCAGCGGGCGAACACGATCGCGGCGCGGCTCTGCGCCGCCGCGGGCGCTAGCTGGTCCCAGCCGTGGCCGAGGGGCCCGAAGGCGAGCGGGTTGATCCTGGCCGGCAGCCCGTGCCCGATGGCGATCGGTGCCACGCGGAGCGCGTGGCAGAGTTTCTCGTACTCGTCCTTCGGGTCGCCCACGATCAGCGCGCGGTAGCCGAAGTCCATCATCCGCAACACGAAGGCCTTCACGGTCGCGGACTTGCCGCGGCCGGGCTTGCCGAAGGCGAAGATGTTCGGGTTCGTGACCGGGATGTCGTCGCGCAGTACCCAGCCGAGCGGGTCGGCGTAGAAGCTGCCGCCGGACAGGTGGTCGATGCCGATCTGCGCGCCGGTCGGGGGCAGCCCGGGCGCGCCGATGAACGGCCACAGGACCGGGGCCTGGTCGGAGGTCATCCGCCAGGCCGTGACGGGCGCGGTCGCGGCGACCCACCCGCTTCCGGTATGCCGGGCTCCGCGCCTGGGTGCGTGCCGGAACAGGCGCGGCTCGTGACGGTCGCGATGGGGGTTGGGTGTGGCGGGCAGGTCGTGGCCGAAGTCGGCCAGCAGCCGCGCGACACCACGCCCTGGTCCCCGGCGGGTTCGGCCGGGTCGCGCCGACATCCTCGGTGTCATCGGGGTCACCCGTCGCCTTTGCGGGTGAGACTGACCCCCAGGGGGATACAGCTCGCGGTAAACCCGAGGTCCTGGGCGAGGTCGAGCCGCAGCGGGGCGTACCCGGCGCGGCGCACGGACGCGTCGAGGCGTCTGCCGTACTCGGTGACCCGGGACGTCTTGGGCACGGTGACCGCGGCGACGGCGTACGGGCGGGTCATCGCGTGCCCGCGTGCCAGCTTGGCGTCCATACCGCGCACGGTGTCGGCCGCGGCGCGGGCCTTGGCGCGCTGCTTGACCTTGGCGCGGACCCGGAGCTCATCGCCGAGGTCGGCAGCCCACTCGCTGGTGGCGCTGCGCCGGTCCGCCGAGGTCTGCGCCAAGATCGGGTAGGCCACGAGCAGGCTACGGCGCTCCCCCGGCTCGGTCGGGGTCAGGACGGGTGCCAGGGCGCCGATCGCGGCGCCGCGGACGGGCAGCGCGATGGTGGCGCTGACCGTGTTCCACGCGTCGTGGCTGTAGTGCCGGAGCAGCGAGTCGGCGCCGGACGGCCCGGCCAGCGCCCACGGAATGTCCGCGTTCACGGCCGGATCGGTCGGTGCGAGTGCGAGGGCTTCGATGATGCCGGCCCGGTCGCCAGGGGCGAACCCCGTCCGGCAGGCGAGGGCCAGCTCGGGCGAGGTGAGCCAGTGCACGCTGATCATCGCCATCGCGCCGAGCAGGTGGGCCTCGACCTCGCTCATCAGGGCGTCCATGACCCGGGCTCGGCCCTCGAGGCCGCCGCCGGACTCTTTCGCGTCCCGGCCGATTCGCCGCTCCGGGACGACCAGGGTGATGAACGCTTCCGTCCGCACCGAGGCGCGGGTCAACCCGGCCTGCAGGTCCTCGTTCACCTCCCGAGCCAGAGACTGCCCGGTGCTCGTGCGATGGCGGGCCGTCCACACGTCGCGTTCGGCGCCGTCCTCCGGGACGGTACGCACGGTGAAGAGGATCTCGTCGATCAGCGCGGTGCGCGACGCGAGGTCGAGCAGCTCGGACAGCCCGGTCCCTTGCCGGGTCCGCTCACCGGCGTCGGTCAATCCGATACCGGGGTGCACGATCGCGGCGGTGACGGCCCAGGTCCGGGTGGCGTGGTTCTGGATGATCGCCACCCGGGACAGGGTCGGCCCGGTGGGTGGCCCGTCGTGGATCTGGATGCCCGCCAGCGCGCCGGGCAGGTCCGGGATGTTCAGGTCGTCGGCGCGTCCGATCGCGGCGCGGGAGCTGAACCGTGTCCAGCCCGCGAGCCCGCCGACCATGTACCCGATGGTCGCCAGCAGCCAGCCGGTGGCCGAGCGGCCACGCACCGGGGTGACGGTCACGACGAGCACGAGGACCCACCCGGCGAGAAAGACCAGCGCAGAACGCCAGGCGCCGCGCTCGATCGAGGCGAAGATCGGCAGACTCGCTGCGGCGATCGTCACCAGTTGCCAGCCGTTCAGGCCGAAGAACCAGCCGATCTTGTCGCGGCTGTAGTCGCGGTAGATGACACCCATCGGTCTGCAACGCCTTTCGTTTAGGGGGCGATCGGAGGCGTTGCCGCTGCGCCGCCGCCACCTGACCCGGTGGCCGGGGTGCCCGGCGCGCCGGTGGGGCCGTGAGCCTGCCGGGCCGCGGCGGGCAGGTCACCGCCCGAGCGGGAGCCGGGCGCGGTGGGTGCCGTCGGGAGCAGCACCGGTGGCGGTGGCATACCCTGCTCACCGCGCTCACCGGCGTCGTCAGCGCCGCTAGGCCGCGGTCGGCGGGTGATCGCCCCACGCCCCCCGCCTGCTGTGCCGTCGGAGTCCGGGTACCAGGACTGGTGGCCCATCCCGCCCTGGTTGGTGATGTCGGCGCCCACCGCGGCGCCTTTCGCCCCGACCTGCTGCATCACCGCGAGGCCGGCGGCCGCCGCTGCCCCGACGGCTCCAGCTCCGGCGAGGACACCGGTGCCGGCCTGGCCGAACCGGGCGCTGGTGGAGGCCTGTCCGGCGGTCTCGGCGTGGGGGCGGCCGTGCCCATCGGTCGCGGACGCCGCGGTGGAGGTGGAGCTGCTGGCCGAGTTCGCGCGGCCGCTGAGCAGGTTCTGGATCCCGCCTTGCGCGGAGAGCCCGTTGCGCAGCGCCGCTCCGGAGTGGGTGCCCGGCTCGACGAAGGCGAGCAGCTTGAACAGCGCCAGCGGGGAGACGACCCCGATGAGGATGAGGATGACCGCGGGCAGGGCGATCCCGATTGCGGACTGGGCCCCGTCGGCGAGCCCGCTGGCGACACCGGTGGTCAGCTGCACCCCGAGTCCGAGGACCAGGACCATGAGCACGGGGGTGAACGCGGCGGCGTGGAACCAGCGCAGCGACTTCCAGAACCAGGAGCGGCCAGCCTCGGACACGAGCCCCGCCGCCGAGATTGGGGTGGTGACGACGAGCACCAGCAGGGCGCCGGCGCGGGTCAGCATCACGAGCAGGTGCCCGATCGCAGCGAGCCACAGCAGCAGCCCCATCAGCCCGAGGACGGTCGCGACGGTCGCGTCGAGGAGATCGGTGACCTTCAACGGTCCCCAGGGCTGCCACTGGGACCAGGAGGAGACCGACAGCAGCCGCTCCATGAGGGCCCTCGTCAGCCCTCCGCATGCGGTAACCACGGCGACCCCGTAGACGATCCAGCCCGCGCACACGATCGCGAACTGGCCCACCCCCACCAGCACCGTGGCGAGGCTCTTGCCATCACGGCGCACCGCGGCGACCCCGAGCTGGACGGCGGCCATCGCGACGACGAGGGCACCGGCCGCCCAGAAGGTGACCTGGTACACCGTGGCCGCCGGCCCGGCCTCGCTCAGGTCCGGGGTGAGGAACGCGTCCATGAGGTTCAGCACGATCCGCATGACCCACAGGCCGGCGTTCCACAGCCCGAGCATCGCCACGGTCCACGCGTCCGCGACGACCTTGCTGGCCGTGCCGGCCAGCAAGGTGAAGACACTGATCGGGTCCATCGGGTTAGTCCCGTCCGGCCGCGGCGGCGGGCTGGTTCTGCAGCCAGCGCTTCCAGCCGGCGTCAATGGCCCTCTCGGTGCCGGGCCAGGTCGACGGCGCCAGCGCGGGAGGGTCCCCGGGGGCGATCATCCATCGACCGCCAATCTCCTTCGGCGCCGTGGAGTCTTCGTGCCATTGCATGCGTTCGCAGTGGCCGTAGCCGATTTTGGCGTCCGAGGCGATGACGGCGTCGACCTCGAGCAGGACACAGGCCACGGCCCAGTCCGGGCCGTCGGTGCCCTTGACCTGGGCGCCGGCCGGCGTCGCGTAGACGGTCGTGCGCGCGTCCTTCTCCGGGCCCATCCGTGCCGCGGCGAGGAAGGCCTGCACATTGGCGGTCATGGCCCACTGGTCTCCGCCGACCCCTCCTGGGAGGGCCCAGGCGGCATACACCTCGTGCGCGACGGGAATCGACATCGCTTCAAGGACGGTCGTCTCGATGGCGGCCAGTTGACCGACCGCGCCCTCGGGGATCTTGGGGAACCCGGTCGGTACCGTCACCGGCCCTGCCGTGCTGGCGGCAGGAACAGTGATCGGCTCCGCCAACCGGGTGGCGGGCGGCCCAGGTTCGGCCTCCGATGGTTGCGTGGCCAGCATGGGATCGGCGGCGATCCGGTCCCGCCGGTCCTGGCTCGACTCACCCCGCGCGGTGGGTATGCCGCCGGGCGGAGTGTTCGCGTCGGTGGCCACCGCGCCGCGTGGGGCCAGCGCAGCCTTCTGGTGCGGGGCGAGCGCGACGTACACGGCGTCGCCGAGCCCCACGAGCAGCAGCACCACCACAACGACCAGGAGGGCGAGCACGGACAGCAGGCGACGACGGCTCCACCCGGCACCGCCGTAGGGTGCCGGGAGCGGCGCGGCGGCGTCGCGGATCAGGGTCCTTAGCCGGGTGGTCATCAGACGCACCCGGATCCGGTGATGGCCGCGATCATGCCGGGCAGCACCATGTAGGCGACCGCCGCGAGGAAGACCACGACGATCGCCACCACGCCGGCCTTCGACGAGTGCGGCATGGCGAAGACGCGTCCGGCGACGACAGCGCCAATGCCGACGATGATGCCGACGACGAACAGCGCGAGGACTCCCCACAGGATGTAGCCGGTGATCTGGTCGGCGTAGCTCTGGGCGTCTCCGGGAGCCTTCGGGCAGATCCGGGCCGCGGCATCGGTTGTGAGGGTGAAAGCTGCGGTGGTCATGAGGCTGTAGATCCCTTCATGGATGCGGGCGCGGGCAGGAGGTCGAGCACGGCGCAGGCGGCTGCGAGCAGCGGCGGCGGCAACGGGGCGGTGTCCAGACCGGTGACGGCCAGGCGTCGGTCGCAGGGCAGGGCAACGATCCGGCCCTCCTGCTCGAGACGCCGGCTGCGTGGCCCCATGCCGCGGCGGACCGGTTTCGGCCAACGCGGAAGGCGGGGGCCGAGCACGGCGGCGAGGGTCGGCTCGGCGTCCCGGTGCCCGGCGAGCAGCGTGAGCGTCGACTCGAGGCGCCGCAGCCCGGGCAGCGTGGCCGAGGCGACCAGCACGAGCGGGTCGGTGCCGACAACAAGGTCGCGCAGCCACGAGACCTGACCCATGAGGATCTCGGGCGGCCATCCGAGGTCGATGACGGTGGCGTCAATGTCGCGGTCCGCGGCCGGCGGAGCCGGCACCTCGACCGGCATGGCCACTGTGTCGATGATCCGCGAGATGATGACCTGCGCGCGGGTGCCCTGACTCCAGCCGGCCTCGCGTTGCCCGAGTTCGGCCGTGCTCGCCCCGGCGAGCCCGGAGGCGGTGGCCGGGGCCGCGTCGATCAGCGCGCATGGGGCGTCGATCGCGAGGGCGAGCGCCAGCGCGGTCGTCGAGGCGCCGACCCCGCCGCCGCACCCGAGGACCGGGATGACGCGGCCACCCCTGGCCTGTAGGGGCTCGACGGTCCCCGGCTGGGCGGCATACGGCTGTTCGTCCTGGTAGGCACCGGCTTGCAGGGCGTCCCAGGCGCGTTTGAGCTCGGCGACGGTGACCTGTCGCTGGGTGCTCACGTCCATTGCCGCGCCTCTGCCCTTCCTTGGGGGCCTCCCTCGCTGGTGCTCGGTCGTGTCCTGGGGTCGGTCGGCGCTCATGCGAGCTCGCTGCTCAGGGCGCGTCGGCGGAACTCGAGGGCGGCGCGCAGCTCGGCCTCGGGCAGCATCTTGAGGGCGGCCTTCGCGGCTTGGACCTCATGGAGCTGGGAGACGCATCCGTCGAGCAGCTGGAGGGCCTCGTCCTCGCGGCCGGCAATGTCGAACAGGCGCGCGGCGTCCGCGGCTGAGCGCTGCTCGTGTTCATGGTCGGGTGCGGTCACGGTCATCACCTCAACCAGCCGAAGGCGGCGACGCCGGTCGTTGCGGTCATCTGTCATGCCGAAATTCCTCGACCTGCGCAGGCCTCGGCCAGGGCCTGCAGGCTCCGGCTGGCGCGGCGGCGAACGGTGATCGCGGTCACGCCGTACTCGTGTGCGACCGTCTCGGACACGTCGTTGGCCAGCAGCCCCGCGCGGCCCCGGCTGCGCTTCTGGTCGGCCTGGTCGGCCGCTACGGCCAGCGAGAGCAGCAGGCTGCGGTCGCCGGTGGTGATGACGTCGTTGTCGCAGGCCCAGGCCAGCAGCTCGAGCAGTTCGTCGGCCGGGGTTGGCTCCGAGTCGATCGTGGCCAGCCGCGGCCCTTTCCAGAAGGTGTCGTCCGGGTCGATCGTGACGGTGTGGTGCAGGGTGGGATCGCGCTTCTGGACCTGGGTGCCGGCGTCGCACTCGTGTAGCACGCCGGCCCGGGTGTTCCTCAGGATGTTCGCCGCGACCTTGCCCAGCCGGTCCCACGGGAAGCTGCGGATCTCGAGCCAGAGTTGGGCTGCGATGATCTCGTCGAGGCGTGGCGAGAGCGTCAACAGGCGGTGCGCCAGGGTGCATGCGCCGGGCAGCAGCGCGAACGCCAGGGTGCTCGCCGCGACCGGGTCGTCGGCCCCGTGGATCGAGGCCCGCTTGGCCAAGGCGTGCAGCACCTCGTCCGCGTCCTCGGCAGTGGCGGTCCGCAGCCACGACCTGAGCTTCCTCAGCTCGGTTACCCGGAGCCGTTCATCCTCTTCGGCCCAGTGCGGCCAGCGTCGGGTGGCGATCGTGAGGACCTCGCTGTCCTCGTTCCCGATCCCCAGCAGCTCGGCCACGGCCATCCCGGACTTGCTCTTGCCGTATCGCATATGGCAGAAGGTCGACGGGTGACGTCACCGGATTCATACCGCGACGGGGCTTGTCGAACTGGGGGTACGACGGGGTACGAGCACGTTTGCGCAGGTCAAGGCGCGTACCCCAAGCTCTGCAAAAGCGCAGGCGTCACAACGACTGCTATCTGTTGTGTGCGCCCGCCGTCGACGTGTCGGTGCACCTACCGCCGTTCGCGCTGGAGCCGCTTCCCCCGGGGAGGGCGCCGGGGCCGGGCTTCACTCGGGAGGGGCCGGGCGTTGAGGATCGCGCCTGGGCGCGGTTGTGACGGCTGGCGCACGAGCGCGAGCAGAACCGGCGCCGCTTCGCGCCGACGAGGGGGCAGAACTCGGCGCCGCAGGACTGGCACACCACGACGCGCCCGGTCCGGGTGTGGGGCCGAGGGCGCGTCGCGGCCGCGGCGAGGATGGCTGCCGCTTCTGCGGAGCGGGGACGGGCCAGGGCCTGTCGGGCGGCCGTGGCTGCAGTGGGGTCACGCACCGCCTTGAGCCGTTCGCTTCCTCCATCGGAGTACCGCTGCCTGGCGTTCTGGGCGATCTTTTCGCGCACCGCGGATGCGACCAGCCCGCGCGAGCGCTTCAGCCCGTGCGCGTCCCGGTAGGCGGCCGCGGTGACGCCGTGCGCCCGGGCGACGTGCAGCCCCAGATGCTGGTGGGCCTGGCCGCACTCGTGGCAGACCAGCCCGTCCTCGGTCTGCTCGGGGACGCCGTACCGGCCGAAGCCGTCCGGCTCACCGAGGCCGCGCTGCCCGCCGGTTGTTGGTTGGCCCGTCACCGCATCCATGCCTCCCACAGCGACCAAGGTTGTCAGCTCGCGGTCTTGCTTGATCGGAGCCACGCGTGCTGTTCGAGGATGCGTTGGGTCCGGTCGGGCAGGTCGTCGGGCGGGCCGGGTTGCTCGGCGCGGGCGCAGATGTCCTCTCGGGCGATGCGGTCGGCTTCCTCGTGGTGGCCCTCGGCCGCGGCGACCGCGGCCAGGTCGAGCCGCGGGATCTCCTCGTAGGGCCCGGCCAGGCACGCGAGTTCGGCGGCGGCGCGGGCCGTCCGGTGGTCCCCGCCCGTGAGGCTGTGGGTGGTGACCG
This sequence comes from Intrasporangium chromatireducens Q5-1, assembly GCF_000576575.1. Classification (GTDB taxonomy): domain Bacteria; phylum Actinomycetota; class Actinomycetes; order Actinomycetales; family Dermatophilaceae; genus Intrasporangium_A; species Intrasporangium_A chromatireducens. Next base: position 11,940 of record NZ_AWQS01000032.1, on the reverse strand, counting down.
TGTGCGCCACGTCGACGACCGCGCAGAGCAGGTGGTGGTCGATGCGGTCGCCCTCGAGGAGCCACGACCAGCCGCCGGGCCGCAGCCGGTCGAACGGGCGCCCCTCGACGAGGGTGAGGGCTCGGCGCAGGTCGGCGATGCCGGCCGGGCCGCGTGACTCACCGCGCAGCCGCAGACGCCGGAAGAGGTCGATGTCGGTCAGCAGCCCCTCCACCTGGTAGACAGCCACGCCGCGCTCCTTGGCGGCTGGCGCTTCCCGCGCGTCGGGCAGATGCTTGCGGCCGGTGCGCGGGTTCACGCCAAGCCAGTCGCGCACGATCTTGACGTCGTTGCGCACTCGAGCGGCGGTGAGGGAGAACGCTTCGGCGAGCTCGTCGGGGGTGACACCGCCCGGTCGGGTCGCCAGGTAGGCGAGCAGCTCGGTGTAGTACGGCTTGCGTTTGGTCAGGGCGATGCCGCGGGTGCGGGCGCGGACTGGCCCGAGCAGTGTCAGGCGCGGCAGGTCACACTGTTCGGAGAACCAGCTCTGCAGGTCCGTGTCGAGGTCGGGGTCGAGCCGTTCGACGCTGGCCCGGACCCCGTCCGGGACCGCCGGTGCCAGGCGCTGAAGATCGTCGCGGGTCGTCGCGGCCACCTCTATGTAGTCGTCATCGCGCAGGTCCAGGATCGAGGTGCACGAAGATCCCTCTTCCTGCATCTCGTCGAGGCTGTCTCGGTTAGCGGTGTGTTCGGCGCGGATCGAGCCGGCCTGATCGGCGAAGGATCGCCACCCGCAAGCGTCCGGGTCGACGGGGATGGGGACGTCCTCGACGTGGTCAGCCTGGGCCAGCAGTGCCGCGCAACCCTTTGCCTCGTCCGGGGTCAGACCGACGGCGACCAGGTCCAGGCCCAGGTCGGCAACCCTGACGCGGCCGGTGCTGGTGGCGTGGATCTCGACGCCGGACGCCGGGGAGGTGTGTGGGCGCAGGAGAACGAGGGACGTTCCGGTCGTGCTGGGGTTCTCCTCGATCAGGGCGACGAGCCGGGCCATGGCCTCGCTGGCCGGCACGGCGTCGACCAGCAGCACGCTGGCGTGCCAAGGTTCGGCACCGGTCTGCGCGGCGCGGGCGGTCGACACGTCGAGGGCTACCTGCCGGGCGCGGTCCTTCGTCGTGATGGCCTGCTCGAGGACCTGCCTGGCGACCGCGTCGAGGTCGCTGCTGGCGTGGATCCGCTCGGGGTTGAGGGCGACGAGGTCTTCGCCGACCCCGACGCAGTGGACCGAGACACCGAATGACCACGGGTTGCAGGCGAGCTCGGCCGTCAGGTAGCGGGCGAAGTCCTGCGCGAAGGTGGCATCGCCGGTGATGGTCAATGGGGTGAGCCGTTCGCAGTTGAGCAGCCACGTCTCGCCCGTGTCCGCGGTCCCGGCGGTCACGAGCAGTGGGTAGGGCGCCGGCTGGTCAGGCACGTCCGGTCCGACCTCGCCCGGGTCGGTGGACAGGGGCAGGTGCCAGCGATGCCCGTCCTCGGACTGGTCCCACGGCGGTGGAAGCTCGTGTCGGGAGGTCAGGTGCAGCGTCATGGTCGTGGTGCCGATCTCCACTGCTGCCAGGTCCGGCATGGCTGCCTGCGTGCTGGCCCGTGCGGCGGCGAGGCGCCGCAGGACCTGATCGAGCCACTCCACCGCGACCGAGGCCGGCTGGCCGGTGCTGGCGATGGTCTTCTCGACCGGCGCGAGCTGCTGGCTGGGGACCGCGACGGTGCGGCCGGGGCGGCGGGCCCGGAACTGGGCGCGTCGACGTGACCGAAGGGCGAGGAACAGGGAGCCGGCCAGCAGTCCGCCGCCACCCGCGAGGCCGGTCAACAGCCAGGCCGGAGTGATGCTGCCGTGGCCGGCCGTATCGGAGCCGGGAGCCGTGGCAGCGTGCTCGCCAGGTGGCGGCGGTTGCGTCGTCTCGGGTTGCCTCGCCGGGGCGGGCCGCGGCGTCGGTTTCGTCGCCGGCGACGTCGATTCGGTGGGCGTGGCCAGCTCGGCAGGAGCTCCCGCCTTGGGGCTCGGCCGTGGTGAGGCGTGCCCGGGCCTCGTCGCTCGCTGGGCCGCCGGCGCAGGCGCGTCAGCTCGGTCAGTGCGGGCCGCGGCGTCGGGAATCGTGAGGGTCCAACCGATGTCAATAACATCGGGGTCCGTCAGGCGGGCGCCGCCGGGCTGCCGGATCCCTTGGGAGGCCGCGACGATCTCGGGGTAGCGGGTGGCATCGCCGAGTTGCTCGTCGGCGATGCCCCAGAGCGTGTCGCCGTCGTGCACCACGTAGCGGCTGCCCGTCGTCGTGCTGGCCGCGAGAGAGGCTGTGGTGGCCGTCGATGGCAGCCGCAGGCTCGTGCCCGGGAGCAGGAAGTCGGGTTGGTTCCCGAGCACATCCCGGTTCAACGCGACGATCTCGGGATACCGGCGTCCGGCACCGAGGGTCTCGGCGGCGATCGACCACAACGAATCGCCTTGCCTGACAACGTGAGACGGGGACGGGGCCGGGGGCGCCGCTTCGGACAGTAGCGCTGGTGCAGTCGTTGCAGCCTCCTTCGTGGTGGTCATGGTGGTGGTCATTGCGGCGACGGGGAAGACGGATGCCGTGGATGTGGTGGTGGCCGCCGCTGTTGCGGGTGTCGGAAGCGGTGCAGTGGCGAACAACAGGGCGGCGGACGAGAGGAGGACGCGGGCGGTGCCTTGCGGCCAAGCGAATCCCGGAAGAACCCGAGCAGGTCGGCCACGCAGGGCGGCGACCAGCTCGGCGACGAGGGATGCGGTCAGGATCAGCCAGCAGAGCCAGCCCAGCACGACGAGGGCGGTCACGGCGAGCGTGCCATCGTCGGGTCGGGTCAGCGCGCCGACGACGGCCTGAAGGGAGGGCGGCTGGTCGGGTATGCCGCCCACCGCGAGCAGGAGCGCGGGCAGTCCGGCGACGATCGCGAGGATCGCCAGCACGGCCGCCAGTCCGGTCAGCCGGGCGCGGTTCCGTCGGTGTCCGGGTGTGGTCATCGTTCGGCGCCTCCTGTGGTGCGGGCGATGCGGGACTCGGCGGCACCGGTGACGGTGAGCTGGTTGATGCCGATCAGGCCGAGGAATCTGGTCTGGTAGGTCGTGCTGGTGGTCACGATGACGGTGTCGCCACCGCGCAGGCGGGCGCTGCCGGTCACGTCGGCGGCGGCGAGGTAGGCGCGGGCGGCCGCGATGGCCCGGACGGGGTCGGCGCGGGCGGCGATCCCGCGGACGGCGAGCGGAGCCTGCAGCTGCTGTCCCCCGGCGCGGGCGGCCTGGGCGGCGACGTCACGGGCGTACTGCTGGGCGTGGACCTGACCGCCGAGGTCGACGGCGAGACCGACCAGGATGACCATGACGACCCCGGAGGTGGCGACCCAGATGCTGACCGATCCCCGCTCCCCCGCGCCCCGTGTCAGTCGCAGGCGGCGTAGGACTGATCGAACGCACCGCGGGCGGATCCTGGGCAGGGTAGGGCGCATGGGTCACCGCTCCCGATAGGTGTCGATGGGCGAGCTCATGGTGGCGGTGACCTGTTTCGTGCCGGGCACCCCGGGGACGGCCAGGTCAGCGAGGTCGACCAGGCAGGTGACTTGGGCCGTCACTGTCGCCGGGGTGCCGACCGGGGCCGCGAAGCCGCTCGTGTCGAGGGTGACCCGGTGGGACTGGCAGTGCACGTCCTGCTCGCTCAGGCTGCTGGTGGCGGCGTCCTGACCGGCCGAGATGGCCGATGGCTGGCTGCGGGCGATCGACGCCGATCGTGCGGCGCTCGCGGCGGCCGACTCGACGGCCTGCTGCGCGATCGCCATTCGGCCGGCAAAGATGATGAGCCCCACGAACAGGAGGAACGCGGGGACTCCGATCACGGCCTCGATCACGGCCGAGCCGCGGTCGCCGGCGTTGACGCCCCTTCGTGACGTCATGTGAGTCGCTCCACTGCAGCGCTGGCCGACTGCTCGACCACCGGTGACCAGCCAGGGATGACGCTCATGGAGTGGCCTCGCACCGTCACCGTTGCGGTGGTGGCTGTGCGGTTTCCGGTCACGGTGACCGCGGACAGGACGTCGTCCCCGCCCGCGCCATGGACGAATGCTCGTGCCGCGGCGATCCCCGCGCTGGTGGTGCCGGTCTCGGCGCCGGCCGCCCGAGCGGCTTCCTGGGCGGCGGCGATCGCGACCGTACGCGCCTGGTAGTACAGGGCGGCCTGCATGCCGAGGAACATCACCAGAAACAGGACGGGGAGCAGCAGGGCCATCTGGATCGAGGTCGAACCACGCTCGGTCTCCCGCGCGCCGCGGCGGGCGTCACGAGGTGAGCTGTGGTTTCGGGATGGCATGGCTGGCGCCCCGTCAGCGGATCTTGCCGGCCTGCGTGGTGACGTAGGCCTTCACGGCCGCGACGACGATCCCGACGATCGCGATGACGGCCACGGCCCAGATGACCTGCTCGATGGTGACCGAGCCGCGATCGGCGACGAGCGACAGGCGACCGGGCCGGGCTGTTGGCGACGTGTGACGTTGCCGTTCGATGCGCTCGTTCAGCCGGTCGGTCAGCCGCGCCCCCAGGGTGTGCAGGGTGGCAGCCAGATGGGCAATGGTCAGGTGGTGCATGGTCGGGTGGTGCATGGTTGGGTCCTTCCGATGGGACGGCCGGTGCGGGGCCGGCCCGAGGCTGTTCGGTGGGGGTAGCACGGCTGCCGCCCGGCGAGGGAGAAGTCGCGATGCCAGGGGTTCAGGGGCCATCACCTCCGAGGACGCGCAGCAGGGATGGCGCGACGAGGATGGCGAGGAAGATGACGCCGAGCAGGCTCATCGGGATCGACATGCGTTCGCCGACCTCGTTGGCCTTGGCCAGTTCGGTGTTCAGCATGGCGGCGCGCAGGCTGGCCGAGCGGGCCCGCAGGTTGCCGTAGATCTGGGCGCCCTGCTCCCCGGACAGGCGCATGATGTCGGCCAGGTCGTCCAGCTCGGGAAGGCCGAGCTCATCGGCGAGGGCGTGCAGGGCGTCCCACGGTGCCTGTCCGGACCAGCGGGACCGGGCGAGCTCTTCCTCGAGGCGGCGGAACACCCAGCTGTCCCCGACGGCGGCGGCAACCTCCATGGCTTGGCGGGACCCGCTGCCGCTGTTGCGTTCGAGGGCGACCAGGTCGATGTACGCGCCGAGCGCTCGGGTGAACTCGGCCTTCGCCTTCTTCGCGTCATCGCGCACGTTGTAGTCGGGCAGGAAGAACATCACCGCCGCGAGTGCCAGCGTGCCCAATCCCGGGATGACAACCGGCACGCCGAGCCCGATGAGCGCGAAGAACGCCGCGAGGACCGGTGGGATGGCGAGCCCGAGCATCGCGTAGAGGATCTTCTCCCCGTAGAACGTCGCGAGCGGCATCCGCAGAATCGCGAGTTCCCGGACCGGGGTGCGCGACCAGACGCGGGGTGGCAGGGTCTTCATGGCCCACACCCCGAGCCGGCCTCGGGTGTCCGTGGCGGCGCCGGTGAGCTCGGTGGCGACCCGGGGGTGCCGCGGGGAGAGCCGAGCCAGGGTGTCGGCGAGGTCGGGTTGGGCCGGGACGAGGCGCCACAGCAGCAGCGCCAGCCCGAGCCCGATCAGGGCGCCGGCGCCGAGGGCGAGCTGCAGGCCGGTCATCGCCGGCTCACGGCAGGTGTCGGGGCGGCGGTGGATGAGGCGAGGAAGCGCGGCATCGGGCGGCCGGTCGCCATGCGGCGCATCCAGACCAGCGTCGCGACATACGCGGTGAGCAGGACCGCGAGCAGGACCTGCCCGAGCGGGGAGCCGTACGGCCGGATGTAGTTGCCGGTCAGGGCCAGGACGGCCAGGACGCCGACGGTGATGATGGTGACCCAGCGGGCGGTGGCGCGCGGCTTGGCGCGGTCGGCCTCGATCTGGCGGCGGGCGCGCACGTCGGCGGCGACGGACTCGGCCAGGGCCTCGAGGATGCTGGCCAGCCCGGCGCCGCGGCGGCGTGCGCCGAGGATGAGGTTGGCCGCGACCAGGTCACCGGTGGCGTCGTCGAGCTCGTCGGCGAAGGCGCGCAACGCGGGCTCGGTGCCCCATCGGGCCCGCAGCCGGGCGACCAGTCGGGACACCTCGGGCCGGATCGCGGTTGGGGTGGAGCGCATGGTGGCGATCAGGGCCTGCTCGAGTCCGACCCCGACGGTCAGGACACCGGCCAGCGACCGGGTCCATTCCTCCATCGCCTCGAGCCGGTCGATCCGTGCCGTTGCCGGCGGGGCGGACAGCAGGATCGGCAGGCCGGCGAGAGCCGCGGGCGCGAGCACCAGCGCGACGAGCCACCCGGTGCTGAGCGCGAGGGCCGCGCCGGCCAGGGCGCCGACGGCGAGCAGGGCCCGGGTGTGTGGCGTGACACGGGCAAGGCGCCGGATCGACGGGGTGGGCGTGGGCCGTGCGACCGCGGGCCGTTCGGGCCGTCGCCGCAGACCGACGATGACGCCGAGGATGCCGGCGACCACGAAGGCACCGCTCAGGGCGGGGACGGCGGGTGTCATGAGGCGGCCTCGCGTGCGGCGGCGTGGAAGCCGGTCAGGTCGAACCCATACCGCTGCAGGTCCCGGTAGTCGTCCGGCAGGACCGCTGGCTGGGCCGGTCCGGTCGGGCTCGGCGCGAACACGTGGGTGGTGGCGTAGCCCTTCTCCCGCTCGCCGGGGGTGACCGCGATGATCTCGCTGACCCACCGGTCGCGGCGGGCCGACCCGTCCGGTAGCGGTGTCGTCTCGAGATGCAGCTGAACGACCAGGTCGATGTTCTCGGCGACCGCGCGGGTCGCGTAGTCCTGGGTGACGTGCGCGCCGGCCTCCATCGCGCAGGTGACCAGCTTGCGCAGGGCCGCCTCCGCGCTCGCGGCGTGCGTCGTCGAGATGGAGCCGGCGCCGGACTCCATCGCCTTGATCATCGCGAGCACCTCGCGGCCGCGGACCTCGCCGACGATCTGGCGGGACAGGTTGAACCGGAAGCTGTCATAAAGCGCCTCGTCCAGGCTGAACTCGCCGGCCGGTCGCCCGTCCGGGCCGCGCTCCCCCGACCCGGGGCGGGCCTCCCAGGCGTGCACGATCGGGTGTCTCTCGGGCAGCTCGTGCAGGTGCAGCTCGTACTCGGTCTCGAAGGTGCCGATCGCCTCGTGCGGTGGGATCTGCGCGCACAGGGCCCGCACCATCGTCGTCTTCCCGGCGCCCTGCGGCCCGGCCACGACCAAGCTCCGCCGGGCCTTGATCGCCGCCGCGAGGAACGATGCGGCGAGCGGGGTGACCATCCCCAGGCCGACCAGGTCCTCGAGGGTGACCCGGCGCAGCCGATGCCGGCGGATGACGACGGACGGGCGCGGGGTCACCCACGCGGCAGCCGCCAGCCGCGCGCCGCCGTCGAGGCGCAGGTGCAGCCGGGGCTGGGCCTCACTGAACGGTCTCGCGTTGACCTCGGACCGGCTGGCCAGGAAGACGAGGAAGTCGATCAGCTCCTCGTCGCTGTCCGCGACCGGCGGGCCGGGCACGAGCGTGCCGTCGGTCAGCTCAAGCCGGACCGTCTCGTGCCCGGTGATGATGATGTTCTCGATCCGGTCGTCATCGACCAGCGGCTGCAGCCGGCCCAAGCCGAACAACGCGTCGAAGATGGCCGTCGCCAACGCCTGCTGGACTCGCGGGGTCCAGGCGTCCCGACCGGCGGAGACCTGCACAGCGGCCGCGGCCTCGAGCAGCTCGAGAATGATCGACCGGCCCAGCTCGCGCTGCCCCTGCCGGTCCAGCCGGCTCCGGTCGCCGCCAAGGGCGGCGCTGAGCTGTTCCGAGGCCTGCGACCGGAAGGCTGCGACCAGCGCCCAGTCGATTCCAGACGATCCCATCTCGCTTGGCTGCAGTGCGTGCTGTCGTGAATACGCTTTGGTTGCAGAAGAATCCGCACGAGCGGTGTCTTGCGGCGGTGCGGCCGGGCCTAGCCGGAACTGGGAACGAACCCGGCCCTGCCCCACTTGGGAGGCGTGAGGTGTGGCAAACAGTGGCAGGGTGGCCGGGTCGGTGGCGCCGGCCCGGTCGGGAGCGGGGATGCCGTTCAGCTGGGTCACGACGGGACCTCCATCGCGAGGGGCGATGGTGTCACCGAGGCACACCCGGCTGTCAAGCGTGCTTGGATGGCCGACCGGGCCGCGTGCAGACTCCTGACCAGCACACCGTGCTCGAACCGGCGCGGCGGTGTCGCCCCGTGCGAGAACACCTGCGCGGCTGCCGGGTCCCACGCGATGCTCGCCACGATCGGAAGGCCCATGACCTTCGCGACGTCGGCGGCCGCATACGGACGCTTCTCGCCCACGAGAAGCAGTCCCAGGCTGCCGCACGTTCCCATCGCCCGGAACTCCTCGGCCTGCGCCTCCGCCCAGGACCGCGCGGCGGCCAGCGAGACCAGGTCCGTGCGTATCGCCAGGAGGGCGAGGTCGGCGGCCTTGATCAGCGCGTCGGGTGACCCGGTCAGGCCGAGGCGGCCGGCGTCGACGATGACGTCCTGTCCGGTGTGGTGCAGCCCGCGGAAGGCCTGAGCGAGTGGCTCCCACGCCGCGGCGAGGCTGCGGGCCTGCACGTGGCCGCGGACCCCGGGCAGGAGCGACGCGTCATGCCCCGGGATGGGTAGGAGCGTCCCGGGGAGGGCTTCCTCGAGCCGTCCCTCTCGGTGGGCGAGCGCGAGGTCGATCAGGCCGTGTGAGGGCGTGATGGTGCCGCGGAAGTAGCCGGCGAGCACGGGGGAACCGCCGGTGGGGTCGGCCTCGACGAGCAGAACCGGGCGCGGCCAGGACAGAGCCAGCCCCACGGCGGTGGTCGTGGTGCCGGGTGAACCGGCCGCGGAGGTCAGGACGATGAGCGCCATGCGTCATCGCTCCCTCGAGTCGAGGACGAGGGCGACCTTGCCCGTCGCGGCCCGGGCAGCGAGCTCGGCGGCAGCGGCATACGGCACCTGCACACTGACGACGCTCTGCCCGCTCTCCGGGTTGGGATGCACGCCGACCACGGTCGCCGGGATGAAGCGCTGCTCGCCTGCGCTCACCTCGCCCTGCTCCCCAGGGGTGGCCACGACCCGCACGTCGTCGCCGGCGCGCAGCGGCTCGCCCGGGAGCAGGGCTGGCGGTAGGGAGATCCCGACGACCGACTGACCCTTCGCCGGCACCACCGCTGTCGTGACAGCGTCGTCGGTGACGAGCCCGCCCGCGGGCAGATCCAGGGCGGCATGCTGCCCCGCCAGGGCATCGATCCGGGAACCGTCCACAGGATTCAGGGCAGGGTCGAGGGTGACGCGCACCAGCATTAGGTCGGCGCGGTCGATGATCCCCCCGCGTTGGATCGTCGCGCGAACGGCGACGACCTCGTGAGTGGTGGGGGAGGCTGTGTATGCCCACACTGCGAGCAGCGCACCAGCGATCACGGCCGCGACAGATACGAGCACGAGCAGCGGGCGTCGCCGTAGTTTCGGTGGGGGCGCGATCGGTCGAGCGTCCAGGTCAGCCCTCTGGCGTGACGGAGCCGTGGCCGTCGCGGTGATGTTGCTGCCATTGAGCGGTGACATGGTTCCCCCATCGGTCAAGCGTTACTGCGTGAGCACCTGGGCCTCGCCCATCGTGATGTTGGTGGTTCGCGTGAAGTTGAGCGGGATGGTGCCGGTCAGGCCCATCCCTGACCACGCCACGTTCCAATACGAGGTGGCCCGAACGGTGAACGTCCCGCGACGCGCGTAGATGTGCCCGCAGTCCGGGCTCGACTGGCGGCCAAAGGAGTCCGCGTATGGTGTGCCAGCCCCGTGGCAGGTCACCGTCGCGCCGTCGCCCATCTGCCAGACGACCCGGTCGGCCTTCGCCGTGGCGGTCACCGAGAAGCCGCCGGCCGAAGCAGTCCGGGTGATCGGTCCCAGCGTGCTCGGACCCGGATTCTGCACCCACATCCACGTCGGCATCCCGATGACCCCGACGCGGCCGACCCGCGGCTCGGGAACGATGCCGATCGAGACAGCGTGCAGGCGCATCTGCGCGATCGCCTGCTGTGCCAGTACCCGAGGATCCGGCGGAGCCGCGGGTCCGGCGGGGGGCGTGGCCGACCACCGATAGGTCAGCGCCATACCTCCTGCGCTGGCCACGAGCGGGTCGTAACACTCGTAGATGGTCCCCTCCCAGTGCCCGGCCCAACGAGGGTCGGCCTTGGGCGGCTGCCGCTTCAAAGTTTTCACGTAGCAGCCCCACCCGTTGCTCCACCAGGCGTCACCGTCCCGACACGGCACCGCGTCATCGTTCGCATTGCGACAGGCCTTGAGATCGGCGGTGGTAGCTTGACCGCCACCATTGCCAGGTGGTTCTGCCGGCACGACCCGCTTGCCAGGGCTCGTCACGACGATCGTGCAGATCCCACTCTGAGGATCAAGCACCGATGGCGGCGGACACGTCACGGGATCGGCTGCAGATGCGGATGAGCTGGTGATCAGCCCCAGCGCGACGGCCAATGCGCTGAGCACTGCCGAACGCGTCAGCACGTCTCCACCGCCGTGTCCTGCACGACGTAGTACTTGCCGTTGGTCCCCCGCTCGACCACGGAGGTGTAGCGCACCCGTGGCGCCCGGTTCACCGCCACCACAGACTTGCCATCCTCGTCGACAAGACTGGTCTTGCTCACATCGATGCAGGTATCAACGGTGACCTTGCCGCCGCTTCGAGATGCCTCAGACGAGACGATCGAAGTCCTGCCGACCTGCCGGTGCGCTTGCCGTCGTCGCTGCGTCAGCAACTCTCGCCATGTCTCGAGGGTCTGCCCGCGAGCGACGCTGGTGAGTTCATCCAAGCTGCGTTTGGGGTCAGCGCCGAGGGCATCGACACGGCTCCAGAACGCCCTGACAACGGCCTGCGCGCCAGCCAACTGAGGATCGGTCTCCGTCGGCGAGGATGACGACGTCATGGTGGCCGTTGGTGCCACGGATGTGGACGTCCTCGTTGAAGTCGCGGCCTGATCGTTGCACGCTGCCGCACTCAGGACAGCAATCAGAGCAAGCCCGACCAGCCCTCCGCGCACACTCGTGGTCATCGGCGTCTCCTCCACGTCTCATATCGCCGAAGGCGGGGACCTTGGCCCAGCGATCACGTGTGCTCCAGATAATTGCTTGGAGCGCTTTCGCCGAGGTGCCTGCGGCGCCATCTATGGTTCGGCCGCCCTCCTCAGGTCTCGACACGCCAGCCCTTAGAAGTGGTGAGGGCCAGCACCTTCACCATCTGCAGACCCATGCCACCACATAACGGCGTGATCCGCTCGCTAAATAAGCCTGGCCACAACGAGCGCAACACTGGGGCGCCATCCACGACTAGACGTGCACGAGGAAGTCGGTGCGGCCGGAGACGTGCAAGGCCGAGATGACGCCCGACACCTGGCCGATCTGGGCCCGGACGGCATCCATGGCATCACGGGCGTGCCCGGTGAACTGGAGGGCGATAATCGCGACACTGGTGCCCACCTGCCGGGGCCTTCAGCACCACCGGGGCCGGCCTCGAAACAAGTACTACAAGCGGTACGCCAGGAACGACCACGGGCCACCGGCCAGGCGAGGACCGATGCATCTAACAGATCGCACTGCCTCGCAGTCGCGCGTGGGGCCCCGCCTGCACCACTTATGCTGAATGTCGCGGCAGCAGGCAGCTGCCCGGGCAGGCGCCCTCGTTGCGGACCTCAGAGCCCTCTACGTCGGATCCTCGGCGAGCTCGTCCTCGGTCCGCTGGCGACGGGCCGCGGCCCGGGCCTCGTGCCGGGCCATGAGCTTGGCGGTCATCTCGTCACGCATGCCGCGGAGCAGGACGTAGGAGGTGATCGACGAGGCGAGGGCCGCCAGGACGACCAGGACGATGGTGTTGTCGCGCAGGCCGACGAGCCAGAAGAGCAGGGTGA
>NZ_AWQS01000031.1 GCF_000576575.1 Intrasporangium chromatireducens Q5-1 | reverse complement strand
TCGCACGTGATCACTCCATGAAAAGGACACCGCCAATGGGCCGCGCGACCATCCTCATCGACGACTTCGACGGCAAGACGCTCAACGCCGACACCAAGCCCATTCACGTCACGATGGGGAGCGAGTCGTGGGATCTCTACCTCTCCTCCAAGAATGCGCAGGCCCTGCGCAAGGCAATCGACCCGTTCGTGAAGACCGCCGACACGGCGACCGCAGCGTCGACGAGGGCACGGTCAGCGAAGACCCGCGCTCGGAGGTCCATTGCGACTACTGCGCCTAAGCGTGACCTCGAGTCGATCCGCCAGTGGGCGCGCGCGAACGATGTCGAGGTCAAGGACCGCGGCAGAATCGCGCAGGCCGTTATCGACCAGTACGACGCGGCGCACGCCTGAGTCCCCTGGCGACTGCTCCGGCGGTCATGAAGGCATCGTGACCCCGAGGGATCCGTTGTCGGCGCATGACTCCCCGTGAGCTGGCTCGAGCGAGTGGCTACGGTGGGTGTGTGCCTCGAACCGACCTGGCCGCCGCCGCGGAACTCGCACGCAGCCATCTCGCCCGCGTCGAGCCGCGCTGGACACACGTCCAAGCCGTCGGCCGAACCATGGAGCGGCTCTGTGCGCAGCATGACCTGCCGCGCGAGCTGGCAGCGGCTGGCTGGCTGCACGACATCGGATACGCGCCCGACCTGGTCGACTCAGGTTTTCATCCCCTCGACGGAGCGCGGTTCTTGCAGGGCATCGGCGAGAGTGAACTCGTGACTTCCCTGGTGGCGTACCACTCGGGTGCGAAGTTCGAAGCAGAGGAACGCGGACTCCACTCAGAGCTGGCTGGCTTCGACGAGCCGCCGCAAGATGCCCTCGACGTCCTGAACTTGGTCGACATGACCACCGGACCAGAGGGAGCCCGTGTGCCGGTGGACGAGCGCCTTTCTGAGATTCTAAGCAGATACGGCGCAACCGATCCGGTTGGAAGGGCACTGGCGCGGTCATCGGACCAGTTGCGCGCGTCGGTGATGCGAGCAGCCGGCTGGTTGAACTATCCGATGTAGGCGCTCTCCCGGTCCTCGAGGGCGTGGTGGATGCGAAGGCGCATCGACGGATGGATGTCGAGGCGCCCGAGGTCAGTCGGTGGGACCCACTCGACTTCCCTGCTCTCAGAACTGGTCTTCGCCTCTCCCCCGACAAGCCTCGCCCGGAACGCAATGGAGAACTGCTGACGCACCTCGCCATCGTCGTAGGCCATGACGTGGCGCGGGTTCGTGTAGAGGCCGGTGACTCGCTCGACGACCACGTCGTAGCCGGTCTCCTCCTTCACCTCGCGCACCACCGTGTCCGAGATGGACTCACCGATGTCGTGGCCCCCGCCAGGAAGCGCCCAGAGGTTGTTGTCCGTCTTGTGGATGAGGAGCACGCGGCCTTGATCATCGGTCACGATGGCGACGACGCTCGGGACGACACTGTTGGCCTTGGGCGCGTTCGGGTCGTCGATGTAGTCGATCCGTCCCATCTTGAGAGTGTAGAGGCCGATGCAGGACCGGCCACTTCCTCCGCGGCGGTATGACGCATGCAAACGGCCGGGGACGGTTGGGATGTCCTACTCGAGGCGGGAACCTCCCCATCGCTCAAGAACAGTGCCGGGATCGTTCAGGGACATGGGTCCCCATACATCACCTGGGGGCAGAGTCTCGTCGACCTCGTGCCACCGCTTCCACGCCTCCTCGCGGGTGACTCCGAGTGCCGCAGCAATCTCGGTCCACGACAGTCCGGCCTTGCGGGCGTACCGCACGGTCGTGAGCTCGGTAGTGTCGCACCTCCTCCGCACCTCACCTATCGCGGACAGGGTCGCCAGCACCTCGTTCTCCAGCCATCTGGGCTGGACCAAGAGCCGCCGGCGTTTCGGGGCCCCTTGATCGCCCGGTGAACCGTCACCCCACCACTGAATCTCGCCATGTCCGTCAGGCTGCCATTGGCTCGATGGGCTGTCTCGGGATCGTCAAGAACCGCCAAGCCCCGGGGAGAGATCCCGCCTGGCGTGTAGCCGAATGATCCGGGACCCCGGCCGCTGCATCACCGCCGATTTCACCTGTGAGGCAATTCCCGCGCGGATCCCCGACGTCGCGGCTCACAATGTCGCCACGACGTCCAATGGCTGGAGGACTTGATGAGCGGTGACGGCTTGTTCCACATCGACGCGGCGGGCAGCCTCGCCGCCCTGCGCGTTACCCCATACGCGGCCGAGGACGTGCTGCAACAACTCCTCGAGAACCATCCGGACCTCCTGGCCGGAGGGCAGATGACTCCAGAGGAACCCCGACGCTGGTCTCTGATCCGCCGAGAACACGGCGTCCCCGACCGCGAAGCAGCCGTCGGCTCGCGTTGGAGCGTCGACCACGTGTTCGTCGATCAAGACGCCGTTCCGACCCTTGTCGAAGTGAAACGCTCCTCCGACACGAGAATCCGCCGGGAGGTCGTCGGCCAGATGCTCGACTACGCCGCCAACGGCGTGCGCTACTGGCCCGCGAACGATCTACGTGCCGCCTTCGAGACCACGCAAACCGGCCTCGGCCGGGATCCTCAACAGGAAATCGCCGAGCTCACCCAGTCCAGCGACGCCAGCATCGAAGACTTCTTCCTCAGCGTCGAGGACAACCTGCGAGCCGGCCGGATCCGCATGGTCTTCGTGGCTGACCTCGTGCCCGACGAGCTGCGGCGTATCACCGAGTTCCTCAATGAACAGATGAGCCCGGCCGAGGTCTTCGCGGTGGAAGTGAAGACTTACCGGGCGGACGGCCATCGAGACATGGTCATCGTCCCGACCGTCATCGGACGAACAGGCGCGACCATCACAAAGAAGCCACCACGCAGAGTTCCGGACAGGACGGCGCTGCTCGAACAGTCACAGCCCAGCACCCTGACACTGCTCGACCTGATTGGTCAGTTTGCTGCCAAGCGGGAACTCGTCGTGCACGAGACACCCGCGGGTGCCCTCCTCAAGACGCCGGGCCGCGGAAGCGTGGCCAACGTCTACCTAGCGAGTTGGGACAGCCTCGATGTTCCACTCCAACCGTTACGGGATCGAGGCTGGCGCGCGGAAGCAGACCAAATCCTGGCAGCCCTCCAGGACATGACCGCCAAGCAACTGACCGAGAAGAACCCGACGATGCCGTCAGCCGACGCCGTCATGAATTGGGAGAAACTAGAAGCCATTCTCACCGACATTGCCGACTTGTACTTGGCGACCGAGGCGTGACACAAACCAGGATCCGCTGGCCCGAAGACTGGTTCACCAGCGGCGGCGTGACGCACTTCTGCGGACTGCTCGGGTTGGGGCATGTCCGGCAAACGCCTCGCCCTGACGAGGTTCGGTCGATGCCAAGCGCATCGACGATCCTCGCGGGCGTCGGCCATGTCTGACCCCACCGCTAGCGTTGGAGCAGAGGTCGAACAAAGGAAACAGATGAGCGCCCGCTACGGGCGCAAAGGAGGTCGTGGGCAGGTCATGAGGGACACGATCGGCGCCGGCCGCCAAAACGGATCACTGCCGATCCGCCGCAGGAGGTGCACGCCTGATGGCTACGCCGACTGAAGCCGCAGCCACTGAGTCGACCGAGCGGATCGACCCACGGGCGCAACTTGCTGATTGGGCGAACGCCAACGACGAGTGGGTGCGGCTGCTTGTCGCCGAAGTGATCGCTACCGGACGCCCGGCCGGAACCTCCGTGGTCGAGAAGGCCTACCTGCTATTCCGGCAGGAGAAAGCGCTCGACGAGCGGGAGCTTCCAGCCATTCCAATGCTCGATATCGAGGCTGGCCAGGACGAGTCGGCACCGTCCTTGTCGCTGACCCGGCTCTCCGAGGTGCGTGGTGTCAACGCGCTAGTGGCGGGCGCAGTGATCGAGCCCCACGAGGGCCTGACGATCCTCTACGGGGAGAACGGCACTGGCAAGACGGGCTACTCGCGCGTCTTCAAGGCTCTGGCCAACAGCCGTACCGCCGACACGATCCTGGGCAACATCGATGCCGACACCTCGGAGGCACAGTCCGCCAGGCTCGAGTTCAAGCTGGGCGAAGACGCCCAAGCTCTGATCTGGATGGGCGAGCTGGGTGTGTCGCCGTTCACGCGCATGTCGATCTTCGACAGCCCTGCTGTGCGTACCCACGTTGATGAAGACCTCGACTACGTCTACACTCCAGCCTCGCTGGCCCTGTTCAACGACGTCACGACTGCAATCCAAGCGGTGACCGCGCAGATCGATGCGGCTATCTCCGAGCTTGGTTCGAGCGGATCGGGACTGCTATCCAGGTTCCAGCGCGGATCGACGATCTACCCGCTGATCGAGAGCCTCGGTGCTTCCACCGATCTCGCCGACCTCAAGGCCAGGGCCAAGAGCGGGATTGACGTCGATCAACAGCTCGATGCCCTGACCCAGGGTGTTGCGGCCCTGCGCGCCAACACGCTGGGTGCCCAGATCGCTGGCCTCAGGAGCGAGCAGCGGGTTCTGTCGGAGGCCGGGACCACCGCGGAAGCTCTGCTTGGCTTCGAGCAGGACAAGTACAACGAGGCACTGGCGAGGCGCGCGCAGCTGACGTCCGACTACGAGACCTTCCGACGTGAGCTTTTCGCGGCTGCGGATCTGCCTGCTGACCCCGACGATAGTTGGAACGACTTTATTGAGGCGGGCCATACGTACCGCCAGCATCTCGTCGAGGTTGAGGCGCACGATGCAGACCGCTGCCTCTACTGCCGCCAGCCTCTGCTCGATCCGGCGCGTGATCTGCTCACCCGCTACTCGACGTATCTTGAGGACAAGATCTCGGCGGACATCCGCACCACCGACACCACGCTCGGTGCCTACAAGCGGCAGGCTGCCGCGCTCCAAGGCAACGAGATGGGGTCGTTCATCCAGCAGTACAAGGACGCCGATCCGAGTGAGCGCCCGACGTACTTCGCTCAGGTTGAAGAGATCGAAGGCGCACGATGCGCCGTCGCCACGGCAGTCGTCGCCGGCCATCCGGTCAGCATCCAGATCGCCGATCTCGTGGCCAAAGTCCGCGCCGACGTCGACACTGCGCTGTCCACCGTGGGTAACAGCATCTCGGAGCTGGAAGCCATGCAGAAGGGCCGGACCGAGGCACTGGTTGACAAGCAGGCAGAGCTGCTCGAACTCAAGGACGCCGTCGAGTTGGGCAAGTCCTGGTCGCTGATCGAGACGCAGGTCAAGAGCGCCAAGGAGGCCGATCGCCTCAAGACGCTCAAGCGCCCACTGCCTAGCCTCGGCCGATCCGTGACCGCGCTAGCCAAGACCGCCAGCGACCAGTTGATCAACCACAGCTTCGATGCGCTGTTCCTCGAGGAGTGCGAAGCGCTCCGCGCCCCGTCGCTCAAGATTCAGTTCGTCGGGCGAGAGGGTAAGGCGCAGCGCCGCAAGGTGCTGAGCGGTAAGCACAAGCCGTCCAAGGTGCTGTCCGAGGGTGAGCAGAAGGTGTTGGCGCTCGCAGACTTCCTCGCCGAGGCGCGACTCGCGGGCATCACGGCGCCTGTCATCTTCGACGATCCGGTGTCAAGCCTCGACCACCGTCGGATCAAGGAAGTTGCCCAGCGTATCGCTCGACTGGCCGACGACAACCAGGTCATCGTCTTCACGCACGACATCCTGTTCGCCACGACGCTCCTCGCGCTGTTCGAGAAGTCCAAGCGGTGCGCCTACTTCCAGATCACTGATGAGAACGGCAAGGGCAAGGTGTCCCGTGCCACCGGACCGCGCATCGACTCCTTGAGCGCGATCAAGGGGCGGATCAACAGCACCATCCAGGCCGCCAAGCAGTTGGACGGCGAAGCTCGGGACGCGCTGGTGCACACCGGATACAGCCACCTTCGTTCGTGGTGCGAGGTCTTCACGGAGGATGAGCTGCTCAAGGGCGTGACTCGGCGGTATCAGGCCAACGTCCAGATGACGACGCTCGGTAACATCAACGTCGACAAGCTCGGCCAGATCATCCCCAAGGTCTGCGAGGTGTTCGGGGAAGCCTGTCGGTACATCGACGGCCACTCCCAAGCGCTCATCACCCAGGGCGTCAGCCCAACTCTTGGCGGACTCGAACAGCACTGGGCCGAGCTCCAGGAGCTGAAGAAGCTGAACGAAGGCAAGACTCCTGATGGCCTGGACCCGAACAGAGCCTTCCTTGAAGACCGCCTCGTCTAGAGGTTTTCGGCGTCTTGTAGGCGCAGAAATTCTTCGGAGCATTACGGCCCGCGAAACTGAACGGGTTGACCTGAGTGCAGCCCGAATCCGCTGTGCTCCGATGCCCATGCCACTACTTCTCGTGGTCCGTTCGCCCATCCCGACCTAAGCGGCGTTTTCGCGCACTTCCCTTCGTTGTTCCGCCCAAATCACACGATCTGCAATGTCCCCGTCCGTTTTAGAGTCGATGCCAATGAACGACGCAGGCCCGCCGGTTCCTGCGCGGTGCACGTCCGCTCATCCTGACCCCGCCCACCACATGGCCGAGCCGGAAAAGCACCCCCGGGCGCCTCGCTTCGGAGCAGTTCTAGGTCACAGTAACTGGCATCCAACCGTCTGTCGGTGGCGACAAGTAGTATTGCCGGATGACGATCTCCAGTACAGGCGTCCCCGAGGAAGAGCGGTCCACCGATCGCGGGGACGGCGGCGCTCAAGCGCACGCCATAGGTGAACCGTCCAGGATTGTTGGGAAATTGCTCAGAGACGTTGAGGATGCCTCACAGCCCCCGGTTATGTACCCAGATCCGGCCCAAACTGATCGGGTGCGGATAACGCGGAACAGAGAATATGACGCTTGGGCGGGAAGGCATGACCGACTGATAAAGATCGCGGACTTGGTAGATCACTCGATGCGGCGAGCCTTCGATGAATCGAAGGAGGAGATGGAGAAACTGAGCCTATATTCACGGTCGTCTGCCGTGCAAGGTTTCTCGCCGATCACCAGGGCCTCTGCTAGTAAGGGTCGCCTCCAGCGTGAGGGCGGTATGTCAACGATCCTATCGGAAATGGATAGCGGGGAGATAGAGCACGTGGAGATCGCCAATCATCCGTCTAGCCAACTGAACAATTACGCCAAAATCCAGGTCACCTTCGGCCGCGACCCGCGCTATCCCTCGCTAGGAGGCGGTGCCACTGTTCATGTCACAGGATCTGATCCACAATGGGTGGCGGGCACTTTCGATCTAATCGCATCCGAGGTTGCAAAAGACGTCCCATGGTGGCGTTTCTGGAGGAGCGATAGAGCTCTCTATGTGTATCTCCTAGTGTACTATGCCGCGCTAGGTCTAGTTTCGGTCATGTGGCATCCAGTCTGGCTGAGCGGAACGGTAGGGATGTTCGCCTGGGCGCTTGCCAGCGTCACCTTGGCGTTCGCGACGGCTTCGGCGATTAAGCGCTGGATGTTGCCCGAATTCGAATTGATCGAGCCAGGTGACATTTCTAAGTCAAAGCGAATCGCCGGCCGCGCAGCCGTTTGGATCGGCGTGATATCAGGGATCATGGGGATATGGGCGTTTCTGGCCTCACGCAAGTAGGGCACCATTGTCGTTGACGGGTCCTTGACCTAAGGGGCTTATCGTTGACTCGCTAAGGTGCTTGCTTTGCTTGCCTTCAGCTCCTCAGAATCGCAAGAGGTCGCCCAGAGGCCGGGCGGCCCTATATTTTTGCATCAGCGCGTAGGCGAGGTTTCTTCGCCAAAGAAGGAAGAGACGTTCGACGGGAGTTCGAGGGTCGGTTCGGGCCCCGCCAACTTCGCGACCGCACTCAGGTCCGATTGGGTGAGCATCGCACCCAACTGTGATGCCGGGACATGGAGGCGTCCAGAGGTGATCTCGTTGCCCAAGTACTCGATGACATCGGCCCGCGCGCTAGCTTCCCGCGCTGCTGCGTCGGCGATCCGTGCGGCGGAGTCCGTTTGTCGCCGACGGGACTTCCAATCGCGAATGATGCGCAACAATTGGACGGCACCATAAAGAGCGAAGGCGCTTCCTCCGACAATTATCTCGATTGGATTCCGATAAGTGACTTCAGTTGCCGATACAGAGGGCCCGAGGATCTGCGGAACCGAGAGCGAGGCGACCTCGCGCAGGACACGAGGTGCTTCCATTTGGAGTTCGGGATGTTCACCTACGCGGTGCTCGATCATGCGGTTCACAGCAAGATAAATGCGCTTTTCGTCATACCAAGGCATCTCTTTGAGGATCGGGTGCAGGGAAGGTTCACCGCCGTCCCCTGCGATCAGCAGCTCCGCCATGAGCGAACGCACGGAAGCTTCTTCCGCCATGACAACGCCCCAGCGTTCACCAACATCAAGAACGGTGTGGAAGGCAGCCAAGTACTCGCTGACCCTGTCGACGGAGGCCGCGCGTCCAAGATCCGCGCGAAGACTAATCTGGTAGTTGTCTCCATGCAAGGGCGGCATGTAGGTCTCCGGCATATACATCCACGGGTTCAATTCTCAACCTCCCTGAGGTTTCCTGATGCCTTTGAGACTAGCGCGGTGGTCGGCTTACGTCTGCAAGTCTCTGACTCCAGAGAGCCGGGACTCGTTCCTAGAGTAACGTTGGTGGATTTTCCCGACCTCGGCCGCGTGAGGTGTTCCGGCGCGTCGGACCATAAGACGGCGCCTGCTCCGGACAGAGTCGGAGTTCTTGCGGCAACAGGTCCGTCTCCTGCGGGGAGCATCTCGTTGGTTGCATTGTCATACGCAGCGCACGTCGACGGGTTCAACTACCGGACTGTTCTAACGTCGGTGGGCTGGGGCCCGCTCCCGTCGCTCGCGGACGGGGCAGGCTCGGGAGGCTGGCAACGCCGTGAGTCGTCCCTTGCATCTGAGACCTGGTCCCGCGCTGTACTGTCGAGTCGAGCCCCGAATGTCCCTCATTACCGGACGCGTCTATCTGGGCGGTGTGACGCGCCAAAGAGCTGGCCACAAGGCGCGGTTGTGTGGCACAGGAAGGTGCCTGTTGGGCGCGGTGTCAAGCCAGCAACGTAGTGGAATCAGCTTGTACGGCCGAATCCCAGACGCGAGCGAAGGCGTCGAGAAAATGCGGAAAGAGGCGGCCGCCGGCGACTCTGTGCAGGTGCATGACAGGCGAATGGTTCGCTGGAGCCCCGTAGACGTGGGTGTTGGCGAACAGGTCGTCATCGAAACGGAAGATCGACGTGTAGAGCGTCGTGTCGTGGACGCGGGCTTCGACACCAGGGATGCCGATGCATGGCGCAAGGTACTTCCAAGACAACGAGCAGCGGCCGGAGAGCGAGTCGCCGATCCCCTCCTCCTCACCGCGGAGTTGGACCGCCCCGCCCTTGGGATCGCCGAACAACAGCCGCACCCAGACACCGGCGCGGGCCTTGTCGAGGAGAAGTTCGTTGAAGTCAGAGATCGTGTCGTGGAAGAAGCTGGCGGCGTAGGCGAGGAGGTCGATCGACTCCTGCGCGTTGACGAGAAGGCTGTGCCAGGTCGCGGCCGCGATTGAGCCGCGGTTCGGGTGGATGTCGACGAACTCGGCGTGGCTGGCCGACCGCACTTGCGCGTCCGACACGGCATCGGGCCAGAGGTACTCCTCGTCGCGTCCGAGGAGAGTGCAGAGCCGGGTCCGGTTCGCCCGGTGCGGTGTCCGACCTGTCGAGATCCATCGCTCGATGGTCTTGGTGTCGACGCCGACCTGCTCGCCGACCGCCTGCGGTGTCAGGCCGGCGGCGGCGAGAGCCGAGCGGAGTCTCTCGTTGGCCATACCTCCACGGTCGCATATCAGGACGTTTCTCGCCTGTCAGGACGTCCGGAAACGTCCCATCTGGCGGTTATCCCGTCCCCCGACTTCGCGGTCCGATGAGGGAACGACAAGGCCTCAACCTCAGGGGGATGAAATGCGAACAGCTCAGAACCTCGACCGCGTCAACGAACTCATCGGCGGTACTGGCGGTCCCGTGGCAACACACGTCATCCCCGGTGAGGAGGACGCCTGCGCGCTCTGGGACGCGCTCCGCTCCTGCCCGACGCTGACCCGGGAGTCACCCGGGTGGAAGCACTTGTGGATAACTGCGTGGTCCGTCGTCTGCACGACGGCGTTGAGCGATGTGGTTCCACTGGGGTCGACGGCACGAGTCTCGGTCACCCGCGAGTACGGCTCGATCGAGTTGCTCGCCATCTTCGACTGGCTCCTCACGCACGAGTCCTTCGCCCGGCAACTGCCACCGGTCGACCTGTACCGGAAACTGCGCACCATCGCTACCCGCAGCTCGAAGGGATCCGGACGAGCGGCGCGGGCGGACCTGCTCCACGGGCTGACCCACGTGCCCGCCGGCCTCCCGATCCGCTGGGTGGACGTGGAGGGGATCGACGCATCATGAACTCGGCCGCCCCGATGATGTCGTGCCCCGCACTGTCGCTCCTGACGTGGATCGAGGACGAGTGCCAGATCGATCCAGAAGATGTCGATGCGCTACGGCTCCGGCCCGCGTTGGACGTCTTCATCAACCGGCTCGAGAGCGCGCGAGCCCGCGGTGCCCGCGACCCGCTTGCCTCCGTCTCCCCGAGACGCGCCGGCGGGAACTCCCGGCGCTGCACGCGACGGATGCTGCGACAGCTCGGCTACACCGACGTGCAGCTGCGGATCATCCACCGGCTCGTGGCAGGCTCGACCGGCGGCTGGCCTGGTCTGCTGCGCCTCTTCGTCGACGGCAAGTCACCGGACTCGGTGCAGCGCCAGTACATCCGACGGCAGGTTCGATCGTTCATCGACGCAAATCGCTGACCGCCTCACATCGAGAGACGGTCAGGTCGGCCTCAAGGTCGGGCTGTGCTCGCGCAGCCCCGCCAGACCGGGATGAGTGATGAGGCCCTCGAGCCCATACACGCCTGCCACGGCCATCGCTGCGGCGACCGCCGCGCCAGGGCCGGACAACCCGCGGGGCCGACCGTCGCCGTAGTCGAGCACGAGCCGGCCCGCCACGAGGTCGACCTCGAGCCCAACCGCGGAGCCCCACCAGAGGGAGGCGAGCTCACCGTGAGAGCGGCGCAGTAGGAGCCGCCTGTCGGTCAGGAGGACCTGACACGGTTCCCCGTCAGTCCACCAGCCCGCTTCGAGGACGCGCAGTTCGAGGGGGACGAGACGGTGTGCCCGTTCACCGACCTCGAGGGCGACTCCGACCGCTATCGGGTCGACGGTCTGTGGCGGCCGTAACCCGCCGAGCTCGAGCGCCAGCAGTCGGGCATCCTCGATGGCCGCGGCCCGAACATCGTCCGTGCGAAGGGTCGAGCCCTGGCGGCGGAAGCCCACTGCCATCACCTCCTCACCCCTCTATCGTGGCGGCGATCGGCGACATCGCAAGCGCAGCCACGCCGAGGCAGTCGCATGGTGCCCCCGCAACACGGGTCTGTCAGGCATGAATGCCAAAGGCCTATCCGCGGTTGCAGCGGCCGGTGCGGCCATGTTCGTCGGGCTGGTGCTCCTGCTCACGATGGGAACGCCCTCCCCCAGCACGCCGGCCTCGGCGGCCTGCATCACGACGGGACCGATCCCCGATCTCAGCCCGACGCAGGCGACGAACGCGAGGATCGTCTACGCGACCGCACGGGCTCGCGGAGGTCACTCAGCGGCATACATCGCGATCATGACCGGCCTCACTGAGTCGAACCTTCTCGTCCTGTCGAATCCCAACGACCCCTACGGAGCCGGTCTGCCCGCGCAGGGCGTCGGCTACGACCACGACTCGCTGGGCATCTTCCAGCAGCGTCCGGGCTGGGGCAGCGCGGTCCAGCGGATGAACCCGACCGCCTCGACGAACCTGTTCATCGACGCGCTCCTCAAGGTCCCCGGTTGGCAATCGATGCCGCCGTGGCGCGCTGCCCAGACTGTGCAGCGCTCGGCGTTCGACGGCTACCCCACCCTCGCGAATGGCGGCTCGAGCGCCTACGGCGGCAACTACCTGGCCCAAGCCGGCCGCGCCGAACGCATCACCGCCATCATCGACCCGGCGGCGGCGCAGCTCGACTGTGGCGCCGCAGACGTCGTCCCGATTGCGGCCAGTGCCAGAACGGAGCCCGACGCCTACCTCCGCGATCCGACCGTGAGCGGGCAAGCCCGGACGGCCGTCATGTTCGCACTCGCCCAGCGCGGCAAGCCCTACCAGTGGGGCGGCGTCGGTCCGGACAGCTACGACTGTTCTGGGCTGGTGCAGACGGCCTGGCGTCACGCCGGCGTGCCGATCGGCCGCGTCACCGTGGACCAGTTCCGCGACGGGGTCCCCACCACTGCGGCGGCGCTGCGACCTGGCGATCTCGTTCTCATCCCGGGCGTGGACGGCACCATCGCTGCCCCGCACCACATCGGCATCTACGTCGGGCAGGGGCTCGTCGTCCATGCCCCACGCACCGGTGACGTCGTGCGGCTCACGACGCTGCGCTCCTTTATCGCCAAGGGCGTCTCCGGCTACCGGCACATCGGCTGACAACGACGCCAATCGTGATGTGCCAGAACCTCGTCGACCGATGGTGACCCGTCGGGCCCGTTGTCCCCATTGACGCGCGAGACCGGCTCGTGCCTCGTGAAAGGGACCGCACCATGCGCTCGTCCGCCCTCTCAATCATCGCCAACGCCTCGCTCTCGTCAGCGGTGAACCCGGCCGTCGACGTGACACCCAACACCGATGGCCTCCCCGGCCTCGCGGCACTGTCGAAGATCGTCGGCGCCTTGCTGACCTTCGGCCTCGTCGCCGCGGTCGCCGGCGTCGTCGTCTCGGCGATCGCGTGGGCGATCGGCTCGTCCTCGTCCAACCCGCACATCGCGGGACGCGGCAAGACCGGCGTACTGATCGCGGGCGTCGCCGCAATGCTGATCGGCGCTGCCAACACCCTCGTGACGTTCTTCGCGAATGCGGGGGCGGCGATCCGATGATGCCGGTACTTCGCACTCGCGCGGCCAGCACCCGCCGCCCACCACGCCCACCGACCCGCCGCCGGCTCATCTCTGCCAGCGCTTTGGTCGCCCTCGTTCTTGTCTCCTTGGTCTGGTTCGGGCTGGCGGGCCCTTTTCGGGCAGCCGCGCCGACGACGGTCCCGCCGGTCGCTCCCGCTACCGCCGCGCCACCGAGCCTCGACCCGTCATCCCCACCGAACGCACCGCCCGTGCCGACGCCCCCGCTCGATGCCGCCGCCCACCGGCAGCTCGAGGCGCTCCGTGCCATCCCGGCACCGAGCAAGGCGGCCAGGAATACCAGCGGCGACTCGTACCGGGGCTTGAAGATCCCGGCCGAAGCGCGCCAACAGCCGGACCTGTATGCCGCTGCCTTCGCGACCGCCCTGCTCACCCAGGACTACCGGACGCCCCGTGCCGACCTGCTCGACGCGATTGCCGCCGAGGGCACCAAAACAGCCGAACCGCTCGTCGTCGGGCTCGTCCCTCCGGAGCTCCGTGACCGGCTGCCCGTCTTCTCCGTCACCGACACGACGACCGGCAACGGTGTCGCGGCCGTCCCAGATGCAGCCGAGTGGTCCATGCTCGCCGCTCGCAAGGCGTACACGAGCGTCGAGGACGTTCGCGTGTCCGAGCCGATCGGTTGGACCAACGCAGTCGAGGCGGGCCGGATCACCGACCCCGGCATTACGGCCCGCGACGTGACCGCGACCGTCACGCTCCACCAGACCGTCGACGGGCATCCACTATCCACGATCACAAGCGTCGCGTTCACCGCCAACTTCGAGGGCCCACCGACCCTCCCGACGTGGCGGTTCGTCACCCTCGTCCAGTACACCGCCATCCAGACCGGCCAAATGGGGCCGTCATGAGCTGCCCCGGCTTCCAGGCGATCAACCCGGCCTGCCAAATAGCCAGCGCCGCCACCTCCGCCGTCGATAGCACCTTCACCAGTGCGGCGAACTTCTTCGCCCAGGCCGCGGTCTCGGGGACGAACTGGCTGTGGAGCCAAATCGACTCGGCAACCGCAGTCGACCTCGGCTCCCCCGCGCTCGGTCGCCAGCTGCAGATCACTGGCGCCATCGCCGGCGTGCTCTGCCTGGGCCTGTTCGCCCTGCAGCTCATCGTCGCCGCCCTCCGCCGGGAAGCCGGCGCCCTCTCGCGTGCCGCCAAGGGCCTGTTTATCAGCGCCCTCGGCAGCGCCTTCGCCCTCGCCGCGACACGCGCCCTCATCGGCGCCGTCGACTCGCTGGCCGACGGAGTCGTGCAGCACACCATGGGCACCAACATGCGCGGCATCGGCGGCCAGCTCGCCCTCGTCAACGTGACCCAGCTGTCCAACCCGGCCGTGACCCTCGCGATGGCGCTCGCCATCCTCGCCTCGGTCGTCATCGTCTGGGCCGCCATGATGATCCGCAAGATGATGCTCATCATCGCCGCGGTCCTTGCCCCGTTGGCCTTCGCCGGCGCGACCGCGGAGATCACGTCCTCCTGGGTCCGCAAGTGGGTCGAGTTCGTCGTCGCGATGATCGTCTCGAAACTGATCCTGGTCATCATCCTGAGCACCGGCGTCGCCGCCATGCAGGGCGCCGGCGCCACCGGTGGCTCGACCACGCAGACCGGAACGCAGCTCGTCGTCGGCGCGCTCATCCTCCTCCTCGGCGGCCTTGCCCCGTGGCTCGCGATGCGTATGTGCGTCTTCGTCGGCGACACGATGCACGCCGCGCATCTCACCGCCGGCCAGGCGAGCGCAGGCGGTCGCGCTGCCATCGCCGCCCCACAGAAGGTCGCCGTCCTCGCCGCGCAGGCCCGGGGGTTCACCGCCATGCCGAGCGTCGCCGCACGCGCCGCCACCGCACGCTCGGAGTCCAGCACGTCGGTCAGTTCCGAACGACCTCCCGAAGGCGCCCCGGTTGCCGTCTTAACTGGCACCTCACCTTCCGGTTCCACCGCCCAACAAGCGAGTTCGTATGCCGCTGAGCCGGGTCCGCCGCGCTCCTCCGTTCCAACGTCGCCGGGTCCAGAGCGTTCCACGCCGCAGTCGGCGCCCGGGCAGCAGCCGGCGCAGCCCCACCCGACAGCACCGCCCGGAGCCAGCCCGGCCGATCGACCCGAATCCCAGCCCAGCACGCCGCCGCGAAGGGAACGACCATGACCGACACCGTGACCGGATCCCTGTCCGGCTCCTCCGGACCGGCCCCAGCATCCGCGAGGGTTCGCTTCGGTCGACGGCAGCAGCGCGGGCTCCTGCTCGGGCTCTCCCCCGTGAGAGTCGCCTGCGTCGCCATCGCCGCAGTCACCATCACCGCGGCCGTGTTCCTCGCTGGAGTGCTGGGGGTGCTGCTCGTCTCGCCACTCTGGATGGGCGCCATCGCGCTCGCGTTCGTGCGCCACGGCGAAAGACCCCTCGTCGAGGTCCTGCCAACCGTCGGCCATTACCTCGCCCGGCGAGTGACTGGCCGGAACCGGTTCCGCGCCAGCCCCGATCATCCTCGCCCCGGCGGCACGATGGCCCTGCCCGGAGAAGCAGCCGCGCTCCGGTTCCTGATCGATCCCGCCTCGCAGACCGCCCTCGTGCACGACCCGCACGAAGCGACGGTCACCGTGGTCGCCCATGTCGAGCACACGGCATACGTGCTGCTCTCCCCCGACGAACAGGCCCGCCGGGTCAGCGGATGGAGCCGCGCGCTGGCCGGGCTCGCCGCGTCGGGACGCTGCCGGCGCCTGCAGGTCCTCGACCTGGCCGCCCCGGACACCGGGGAGGGCATCGTCGGCTGGTGGCGCGGCCACCGCACCGCGACTGATACCCCGTTCGCCTCCGAGCAGTACGAAGAGCTGATGACCACCCGCGCCCCGGCGGCTGCCACTCATCGGACCCTCGTGGCGGTCGCGCTCGAGGTGCCCAGCCGGCTGCTCTGGGCGCGCGGCACCGGCACGGCACGAGGGCTGGAGCTGGTGCGCCAGGAGATGTCGGCGTTCGAGGCCGGCCTGCGGGCGGCGGATCTGCGCCTTGCGGAGTGGCTCCAGGCGCGAGACCTTGCGGACGTGATCCGCGGCGCCTATGACCCGCTGCGCGCAAGCGGCACAAGCGTGGGGAGTCTGCGCGCAGCCGGACCGGTCGCCATCGACGAACGCTGGGACCGCCTCGACCACGACACTGGCTGCTCGGCCGTGCTGTGGATCAGCGAGTGGCCGCGCATCGACGTCCCGGCCGACTTCCTCCACGCACTCGTCTTCCAGCCAGGAGTCCGGAAGACACTGTCCATCACCGCCACGCCGCTCTCCTCCCGGCAGGCAATGCGCGACATCCGGCGCGCCAAGGTCGAGCACGTCACCGACGCCGCCCAGAAGGCCCGGATCGGCGCCATCGCCGACCTCGCTGACGCAGCCGAGCTGGACGACGTCCTCGACCGCGAACGTGCCCTGATCAATGGGCACGCTGACATGCGGTTCACCGGTCTCATCGTCATCACTGCGGGCGACGACGATGAGTTGGACGCCGCCGTGACGCAGATCGAACGCGCCGCAGTCCAGTCCGGCTGTGAGACTCGCCGGCTGCTCGGTCAACAGGCCCGCGCCTTCACGGCTGCGGCACTGCCGCTCGCGAGGAGGGTGGACTGACATGCCGCGCCAACGATGGCTCGGGACGCACGCAGGCGCCTCGTACGGTGAGCCCGGCCAGGACCGCGCCAGCCGGAAGCAGCGGCTCGGCGAAGTCAAACGGCTCGCCGCAGAGGGCGCCCAACGAGCCGCCGACGAGGCGTCCGCTGCGCAGCACGCCGCGGGTGACCTCGTTCGGCCCGACCTGCTGCCGCCGCTCGGCGAGCACCGGCCGCTCGCCCTGCGGCCCCTGCGTCGGCTCCGGCTGCCGGCCCACCGGGCCACCACAGACGTCCTGTCCGGCGCGTACCCGTTCCTCGCCGAAGCCGGTCTCGGCGCGGACGGCGTGTTCGTCGGACAGGACGCCTGGTCCGGGGGCGGGTTCGTCTTCGATCCGTGGGTGCTCTACCAGCGCGGGACCCTGACCAATCCCAACTGTCTGCTCGCCGGTGCGGTCGGCAAGGGCAAATCGTGCCTGGCCAAGTGCCTCGCCACCCGCTCCATCGCGTTCGGTCGCCGGGTCTACGTGCCCGGCGACCCGAAGGGCGAATGGACCGCCGTGGCCGCGGCCGTGGGCGGCAACTCCATCCAGCTCGGCGGCGGCAGCGCTAACCGGCTCAACCCCCTCGACCCCGGCCCCCGCGACGGCACCCTCGATGACAGCGCATGGGATGTCGTGGTCACCACGCGGCGCCGCACGCTCCTCGGGTCTCTTGCCGAGTCGGCGCTCGGCCGGCCCCTCGCGGCGGTTGAGCACACCACCCTCGACGTCGCTCTCCGCAGCGTCGTCGACTCCGACTCGGTGCCGACGCTGCCCCGGATCGTCAATGCACTCTTCGAGCCGACACGAGGTGAGGGCGGCGCCAGCGTCACGGAACTGACCCGCGACGGCCGCGACGTCGGCCACGGTTTGCGTCGACTCGTGTCCGGCGACCTGGCCGGACTCTTTGACGGGCCTTCCACCGTGGCGTTCGACCCAACCTTGCCCATGGTCACCCTCGACCTGTCCCGAATCCAAGGCTCCGACCAGCTGACCGCCATGGTCATGACCTGTGCCAGCGCGTGGATGGAAGCCGCCCTCGCCTCCACCGACGGCGGACAACGCTGGGTCATCTACGACGAGGCCTGGCGTCTCATTCGCCAACCCGCCCTGCTGGCCCGCATGCAGGGCCAGTGGAAGCTCTCTCGTGGACTGGGTATCGCCAACCTGCTCATCATCCACCGGCTCTCCGACCTCGACGCCGTCGGCGACGCCAAGACGGCCTCACGCGCGATGGCGCAGGGCCTCCTTGCAGACTGCTCCACCAAGATCGTCTACCAACAGGAGGCCTCAGAGGCGGGACATGCGCTGCGGCAACTCGGGCTGTCAGTGACCGAGGGTGCCCAACTGCCGGATCTGCAACGGGGAGAAGGACTTTGGCGCGTCGGCCAGAGGGCCTTCATTGTCAGGCATCTGGCGACCGACGCCGAACTTGACCTCTTCGACACAAGTTCCAGGATGGTCGATCGGCCAGGCCCTCAGCGCGCATGAGTCGGTCGATCCGTCAAGCCGTTGGCGCGTCGGAATCAAGATCCGTCGAAGGCTTCCGGGCATCCGAGAACGTCGCACCCGATTCGATCGCGGACTTGATGCGCCTGACGGCCGTGTCGACATGCTCGCGGATCGGCGGCTCGGCCTTCTTCCGGCTGCCCAAGACCATGTGCGCGCCGAACTGGTAGGTGAGGCACGTCCCACCCGACGCAGCGTCTTCCATGACATACCGAGAGATCATTCCCGAGGGCGACGTCACCGTGCGGGTCACCGCGAGCTCGATTGGTCGCAGCTCAACGACCTCGACGATGTGAGCCAGCACTTGACCTTGCTGCTCGACGACCATGCACTGCTGCTCTCCCACGGACCCGATGGGCGTACCTGGGACATGAAACGCCTTGAGCACCCCGTCGCTGCAGAGGAATGCACTCTGCGGCGCGAGCAGGAACTGCCACACCTGCTCCCGGTCCGCCGCGATGGTGGTCCTCGCCTGAACGGTCAAGGGCTCGGTTCCGGCCTGACGCTGCTGCCACCGTTCTTCAACTCTGCCCATCAACGACACGCCCCCACTATCGCCGAATAGGTCGGTCGCGTCAGACCAATCGGACAAACCAGGGAGATCTGGCGACGTGACCTGAGTCGGCGTGCTCGATAGTGGCCCGACTGAGGTGGTTGACAGAACATGCCGCGATCGGAAACACGAAGTCACCACACCGACCTTCAACTTGTCATCATCGGTGCAGCCCTGGCCCTGCTGGTGCTGCTCTGGGGCGCTGCTGCTGCATCAGCCGGACTGACGGGAACGGCAGCACCCCCGTTCACCATCGTCGCGCCGCTCGCCGCGTTCGGCCATCCGGCCAATCCGAGTCTCGCCTGGGGGTCGCCGGTCGGGCCGGCCTGGCTCTACTGGTCCCTCACGGTGCTCGCCCTCGCCCTACCAGTCGCTGGATGGCTCATCGCCAAGCAGCTCCGAAGCGCCAGCCCGCACGTGATCGCAGCGGGAGCACCGACCGGGGAAGGCATGGCCGGCGGTGTCGAGGTGCGCCGCGCGGCAGGCAAGGCTCGACTCCTCAAGCAGGCGCCCAGCCTGCGCCCTTGCCTTACCAAGCCGGCCCCGAATGACCTCGGACACCTACTGGGGCGCAGCCGAGGCATCGCCTGCTACTGCACCGTCGAGGACTCCATCGTCGTGCTCGGTCCACCGCGCTCCGGCAAAGGGCTGCACCTCGTCATCCCGGCGCTCCTCGACGCGTCCGGCGCGGTGGTCAGCACAAGCACCAGGCCGGACAACCTAACCGCGACCCTGCGCACCCGCGAATCCCGTGGCCCGGTCGCCGTGTTCGACCCCCAAGGGTTGGCTCCCGGCATCCCGTCCAGGGCGCGCTGGTCCCCGATCCGAGGATGCCAGGACCCGCACATCGCCATGGTTCGTGCCAAGGCTCTGACCGCGGGAGCCGCGAACGGCACGACCGACTCGAACTTCTGGCAGGCCTCCGCCGAGCTCGCGGTCCGTGCCCTGCTGCACGCGGCCGCTCTTGGTGGCTGCACGCCGACGGATCTCTACCGTTGGTCGCTCTCGGCGGTCCACGCCCGCGAAGCGGTGATGATCCTCGCGAGCAACCCGCAGGCCGCACCGTCGTGGCACCAGGGCCTCGACTCGATCGTCACCGCGGACCCACGCCAGCGGGACTCGGTCTGGGCCATGGTCGCCATCGCCTTCGCCGCGCTGGCCGACCCCAAGGTCCTCGACGCCGTCTCCCCCACCGGCGACGAGCACCTCGACCCCGCAGCGTTCCTCACCTCCGCAGGCACCATCTATCTGCTCGGCACCTCCACCGGTTCCGCCGCGACCGCCGGGCTGGTCGGCGCATTCCTCGAAGACATCCTCGAGACGGCGCGCCGGCACGCCGCGGCCTCCCCGAACGCGCGCCTCGACCCACCCCTGTCCCTGATCCTGGACGAGGCCGCCAACTACCCCCTCCCCTCGCTCGCGTCCCTCATGTCGGACGGCGGCGGCTCTGGCATCTCGACCACCGTCGTGCTGCAGTCCCTCGCCCAGGCCCGCGCCGTCTGGGGCGAGCACGCCGCCTCCGCGATCTGGGACGCCGCGATCGTCAAGGTCATCCTCGGCGGCGGCTCCAACGCCCGCGACCTGGAGGACCTCTCCAAGCTCATCGGCACCCGCTCGAAGCAGACCACGACCGTCTCCACCGGCGGCGACGGCCGACGCTCCACCTCGACGCACACCGCCGACGTCCCGGTCCTCGACCCGTCCCAGCTGCGCACCCTGCCGTTCGGCCAGTCGATCCTCCTGCTGCGCTCGGCCCGGCCCATTGCCCTGACCATGCAGCCCTGGACCGCCCGGCGTGACGCGAAAGCCCTTCAGGGAGACCGCGAACGACTCGAGAGGGCCATCCAGCATGCCCACACGCAACGTCTATAGACGCCGCTCCTCCTACCGCGCCAACCTGCCCGTCCGGCTGTGGTGGGCCAGACAAGGACGGTGGTATGCCGCTGAGCCGGCTGCCGCTGCCAGCCCGCCCCCGCACGTGGTGCGCGGGCGGCCCTACACATTTCTCAGGGCTGTGCGGTCCCGGTGAGCGGCGCGCCGATCGACATCGGCCATGAGTCGTTCGAGCAGGCCTTCGGGCAGCTCGGCGGCCCGCTGCACTGGCCGTCTTTGAGCCCTGCGGAGGCGGACGCGGCGCTGGAGGAGCTGGCCCCTTGGGTGGAAGCGCTCGTAGTCCGGTTCGCGATCGAGCCGCGGGTCATTCCACCGTGCTGGGCCAAACACCGAGCGATGGTGGAGATCCTGTCCGCGCTGCGCGACCACGAACGCGCCAGCTATGCGGAGACCGCGGGCCTGACTGCGCCGGTGGACTGGATGCGAGCCCTGCACGACGCCACGGTCATGCTCACCGACGCGACGGCAAAGACACAGTGCTCGATCGGCGAGCACCGCGACGGTCTCCTCCACTCGTGGGCGGCTGCGCCCAATGGTGACCCGAGCGCGCCGTTGTCTTCCTGACACGAGATTCGCTCTCGGACAAGGGAGGTCACCATGTCCATCCAGCCCACCGCTCCCCACCCATATCCCCCGGAGCGCGCCACCAACGACGCCGCCGTCATCACGGACCTGCTCGCCCTCGCGAGCAACTGCAACCACGGCCTCGACCGCGAGGACTCGGTCGACTACTGGTTCCGGCTCGGGCAGCGCAACGCCCACGCCCAGGCCGTCGGCCTGCTCCTGTCGCAGCGACTGCGCCAGGACCCGACCACGATCGCCGAGCGCATCACGACCGCGCTCGACGCGGGAGCCAGCACGGCCGCGGAGCTCAGCTCAGCGGCATACGGCGAATCGGTGAAGCCGGCCACCGCGGAACTGCGCCTGGAGTGGATGGGGCCGAAGGCCTTCGACAAGCTCGACATCGCGGGGCTCGACCACGACTTCGGGATGCGCTGGGGACCGCGCGGGGACCAGCGGATCTCGTTGCGCCTCCATGAGAATTCCAGCATCGGGGTGCTGTACGCGTACGACCCGACGTGGGACGAGTACGCAGTGCTGTCTCGAGGCGCGTCACGGGCGGCGGTCGAGGCCGCGTTCGCCGATGCCGTCTGCATCGACGTGCACCTCGACCCAGCCCGGTTCACCGAGCTGGTCCTCGAGCACGAGGCGACGCGCGACACGAGTCGCGCCGTGGTGGTCGAGCTGTGAATGCCTACTCCGGCGGCCTGGTCGACATCCCGCAGATCCGCGCCCGGCACCCGATCGCCGAGGTCGTCACCGCGGCGGGGATCGAGCTGCGCCAGCGCAGCCGGGGCTGGATGGGCTGTTGCCCGTTCCACCCGGACTCGACCGCATCCCTGTCCGTCGACGGGGTGCCGGACCGGTACCACTGCTTCGGCTGTGGCGCGTCCGGTGACGTGATCGACTTCGTCGCCCGGCTGCGCGGGATCTCGTTCCTCGACGCCGTGGCCGAGCTCGAGCACGGCATCATCCAGGGCAGCCCTCCCCCACGCCGGCTCCGTCTCGCCGCCAGCGACGGGCTGACGCGTCCGGGTGCCGCCTCGGCGATGACACGAGAGCGGGGGTTCGAGATCAACGAGCTCGCCTGGCGGCACCTGTCCACCGGCAGGGCCGAAGCCATGGCGCGCGGGTGCATGGTGGCCATCCGCAGGATGCACGTCCCGTTCGACCTGTGGTCCGCGGGGCCGTATGGGGGCAGCCTCGTCGGGTACGCGGACAGCGAGTGGACCTCGCTGACCGACCTGTTGCGCGCCGACGGCGTCAGCGACGACGAGCTCCTCGCGATGGACCTGGCCCAGGTCTCACGCCGAGGCACCCTCATCGACACGCTCTACAAGCGGCTCGTCGTGCCGATCACCAACGAGGCCGGCCAGATCGAGGGCTTCATCGGCCGGAAACTGTCCGGCCAGGAGGAGCTGCCCAAGTACCGGAACCCGACTCGGACCGTCACGTACGACAAGGCGACCGCGCTCTACCGACCCACCCGGGAGCCGCTCGCGGCCGACGGCCGGGTCGTCATTGTGGAGGGTGTCTTCGACGCCATCGCCCTTGCCGCGGTGGCGGTAGAGGCTGGCGTGAGCGATAAGATCGCGGCCGTCGCCGCGTGCGGCGTGTCCGTCTCCACGGCCCAGGCCGACCAGGTACCGGCGATCAGCTCGAACCCGCCGCTCATCGCGCTGGACGGTGACGACGCCGGTGCCGGCGGCACCGACCGCTGGCTGACCCGGCTGTGCCTGGAGCGTGGCCGGCCCGCGTACGTCACTCGTCTGCCGGACGGGATAGACCCGGCCGACTGGGTCGCCGCCCACGGTGTTCGGGGCCTCGACGCCTTCCTCGCCATGCCCTCGATCGGACGTGATCGTGACGACGGGCGTCCGTTCCTGCCCGGGAGTGACCTGGTTCGCCTCACGCTGAACCGGGGTGGCAACCCCATGCGAAGCGTCGTGGAGGCGGTGGCGCCGGTTGCGAACCGGCTCGGACCAGCCCTGTCCGCGGTGCTGGTCGAGCAGGTCGTCGCGGAGATGACCCGCAGCGGCTGGAACCCCAACAACCTGTTCACCCGAATGCTCTCCCGTGAGCTCGACCGGGACATCGGCCCACTGCTCGGCCCGAGCGGTGGTCAGGTCACGGCGGACAGGACTGGCCCGCAGGCACCTGTCACGCCGAGCTTTTGAGCCGGACTGCAGCGTGAGCGAGCTTGCCACGCAGACGAACTCAGCGGCATACAGCAAGGGGCAACGACCGGATGGTGACCCGCGGCGACCGTTGTCCAGATAGAGCAACCCAAGGGAGGGACAGGACCGATGGAACGACTCGTCACCGTCACGGAAGCGGCCAAGATGCTCGGCACGAGCGTCCGGTTCCCGCGTCGGCTCATCAGCGAGCGGCGCATCAGGTTCGTCCATGTCGGGCGGCACGTGCGGATCCCGGTGTCGGCGCTCGAGGAGTTCGTCGCCGACGGCACGGTCGAGCCGATCGAGGTCCGGTGGGAGGGCGGGAGGGTGGTGTCCTGATGGCCGCGCGTGGTCGGGAGAGGGACCGCCGGTTCGGAACGGTGCGGAAGCTGCCGTCCGGGAGGTTCCAGGCGTCGTTCATCGGGCCGAACGGGCAACGGCAGACCGCACCGGAGACCTTCGGCACCAAGGCCGCCGCGGAGCGGTGGCTGGTGCGCGTGCACGACAGCATGGAGCGTGAGGAGTGGCGCGGGCCGTCGAGGTCGTTGGGGCGCCGCACGTTCCGGGAATACGCAGAGGCATACCTGACCGAGAACCCGAACATCGGCGAACGGTGGACCGAGACGTCACGGCGGAACATGCGGCTGCACCTGGCGGAGCTGTTGGACATGCCGGTTGCGTCGATCAGCACCGCCATCGTGCGGGCTTGGCACGCCAGAGCGTTGGCCGGCAAGGGCGGCCGGACCTCGATCGCGCAGTCCTATCGGTTCCTCCGGTCCGTGCTGAACATGGCCGTGCTCGATGAGGCGATCGAGAAGAACCCATGCCAGATCCCGCGTGCCGGGACCGACCGGCCCAAGGAGCGGCCGATCGCCTCGCCGGCGGAGGTGGCCGCGCTGATGGAGGCCATCACGCCGCGGTACAAGGCGGCCGTCGCGCTCGCCGCATGGTGCGGGCTGCGGCGCGGGGAGATCTGCGCGCTCCGCGTGACCGATATCGACCTGGAGGTGGGGACCGTGCGGGTCGACAAGACCTATGTCGAGCTGCTCCAGACGCGGCGCCGGTTCGAGAAGCCGCCCAAGAGCTCTGCCGGGGTGCGGACGGTGTCGATCCCGCCTCACGTCATCCCGGTCCTGCGCGAGCACCTCGAAAGCTGGGCCGGCACGGAGATGCTCTTCGTCGGGCAGGACGGCACCCGGATGGCGTCGAACGCGCTCTACCAAGCGTTCGTGCGCGCCCGGAAGCAGGTCGGTGTGTCGTTGTCGTTCCATGATCTGCGGCACACCGGGCAGACGTTGGCGGCCGCCACCGGGGCGTCGTTAGCGGACCTCAAGCGTCGGCTCGGACACTCCTCCACCGCGGCGGCACTGCGGTACATGCATGCCGTCGAAGGACGCGACGCCGAGATCGCCTCCGCCCTCTCCACTCTGGCGGGCGAAGACAACGCCTTCCGGCTGCCGAAGAGATGACGCCGCGCCGCGCTCATGAACACCGTTGATGGGAAACCCGAAAGGACGCGTTCGATGACGACAAACGACCTGCTGGCCAAGGCGGTGCAGCACCTCAGCCGGGCCGCCGCCCTCGCCGCGGACACCCGCGCGAGCGGGGAGGCGCTGGCGGGGCAGATCCGCCTGGCGGCAGGGACCATTCCCGCTACATGGGCCGCTGACGAGAAGCTGCCCTCCGGCGGTGACGTTCACGGTCACCTCGAACAGGCGCTGGCGTGCCTTGATGAGATCACGCCGCTGGACGGTCCGGCGGACCTGCCGCTGATCGCGTGGCACGTCCAGGAGCTACTCCGGATCGCCGCCACAGCGAGTGCGAGATGAGCACCACGACCGGGCTGGATTTGCTCGCCCACGCCAACGTGCTCACTCGGCAACTACGCCGCACGACCGAGCCGGTGTCGGCCGAACAGTGGAACATGTTCGACGCCACCGTCCATCGGCTGCTGCTCGAGATCGCCGGGCTCAACGCACTTCACGTCCGACCGGGCGACCCCAGCCGATCCGCGATGCACCTGGCGATGCAGAACTACCCACGGCCCCTTCGAGCACCGATCGGCGCCTCCATGAGCCCCGAGCAGGCCGCCTCGTTCCTTGGCCGTGAGGGCAGCACCGTGCGCAGATACGTCAAGAACGGGCACCTCCGCGCGGAAGTCAGGGACGGGCGACTGCACCTCGACGCCGCCGACATCCCTGACCAGGTCGACGTTCCACCCGCCGACCCGGCCGACCCCCATCCGCTTGCCAAGGCGTCCTGCGCCCTCGGCGCCCTCGCGGACCTCCTCCATCAAGCCCGCGACGATGCGGCACCGGTCCTCGACCACCGTGGCGAGATCGCAGGCGCCAGCATCCACCTCCTGTCCCTCGCGGCCGCCGCCGCCCGCCACACCTTGGCTCACGGACCCCTCGACGAGGTCGTCCGGCCCGTACTGGTCGCTCGCTATGCGGAACGGGCCATCGACACGCTTCGCGACGTCGCCCACCGACCGGCCAGCCTCCACGACATCTTGGCCGTCTCCGGCGACGCGACCTGTGGGCCTCCAGTCGAGCGTCTGGAAGCCGCACTGCAACAATGGGTCCAGGCCACCCGGCGCGAGCTCGACCAGATGATCCCGAGCGTCGACGTCATCCGACAGATGGCGAACCAAGGAGCCCACATGTGCGCCGTGGTGCGGGCCCTCGCCACGCAGGAAGCCCCCGGCACGGCGGAACTTGGGCTGCCCGCGCCTCAAGTGCTCCACGAGGCCGCCGACAGCTTGAACACCGGCGAGCGCGCCTGGCGCCACGTGACCACACTGAGCCGACCCCGGCATGAATTCGTCACCGCTAGCCGCGACCTGTACGAAGCATTACATGCCGTTGGAACCGCCCTCCAGCAAGGAGACCCGCACGGCGATAGGGCGTACGCTGCCCCGGCTCTACGCCATGCCCTCCACGGCGTCACGGAACTCGTCATCGCCACCCGAGGTCTACCCGAGACGTTCCTTAACGCGGGGGTTCTCTTCGCCCCGGCGACAGCTATAGCTGCAAAGGAGGAACTGGTCACCCAACGCTTGCGCCATGAGCACGTGCCCGTCAACTACACGGACGTCCCGAACCTGGTTCATGACTGGGTCGACGCCTGCGCCGCCGCTCATAGAGTCCGCTTCCAAGTCTCGATCACTCCCGAGTCGCGTCTGTGCGCGACCGCGGGGGCTGGACGGAATCGCGCGATTGAGCGTCGCATCTGAGGGCTCGGTACAGGTACCGGAGCTCGATGCGGGCGTCGCTGCTCGTGAACCGCGCCGACCCAGCCACCGGCACGATCGGGTTGTGGTGATGGACGGGAAACCCTTTCAGCTGCTCGACGACGCTCGGTCCGGCACACAAGCTTCGCCCGGACAAGGTCGCCCGCGAGGACTCGGAGTACGTCCGCTGCGGCGTCTACTCGATCCTCGTGTGGGCGAACCGCTGCGCGGCAGGCGCGGCGCTGCCTATGCCGAGCCCACCCGCACCGTATCGACTGGTCGTCTACCCCAACGGTGAATGCCGTCAGGGCAGTCGCGGCCTCGTCCGCGTCAGCGCAGTTCAAGCGCAGCCCCTGTCTACTGCACCACGAGGCCCGTTTCGGTCAGGACTTGTCTGACCCGCGACCTGGCCCAGCAGTGGCCCACCCGCCGCGGCATCCGCGTCAACGCGATCGCCCCCGGCTACGTCACCTCCGAAATGACAGCCGTCTACGACCAAACACAGCTCGACGCCCTCACGAGCCGAACCCTGCTCGGCCGACTCGGCACCCCAACCCAAATATCGACGACGCTGCTCTGGCTGGCTTCGGACGCTGGAGCATACATATGCGGCCAGACCGTGATCGTCGATGGAGGCTTCACCGTTACCTGATCCCCTGATCGCTGCCGGCACACGGAACGGCGCCTCCCGCCCACCAGCACTCCCCGCCGCGTCGCAGCCCAATCCGAGACTGAGCAGAAGTCAGCCTCACCCCGACCCGCCCTCAAGTCCGCCCGCTGGAGAAGGGCTGCGCACCCACGCCGCCAATCTCGGCGGCAACCCCCCCGGCTCTGAAACTGGATCCGGCCGGACAGGCATGCTCGTGCGCGGCGACGGCACTCGCGGGCGAGCGTGCCGCGCGCTTCCCGACCGGATCCCTCGGTTGTTGGCCGCGGCCTACCGCGACCGCGAGTGATCTCCGATCGTGCCCCGAACGCCACGTCGAGCAGGGTCGTCGGCTCGTCCATGACCACCAGGGCGGGCTCGGTGAGCAGCACCGCCGCCAGGGCCAGGAGCTGCTTCTGCCCGCCGGAGAGCAGGTGCGCCGGCTGGGTCCGATGTGCCGCCAGGCCGTACAGCATGATCGCCGCCTCGACGCGGCGGGCGACCTCCGGTTTGGGCAGGCCGTGGCGACGCAGGCTGAAGGCGAGGTCCTCCTGCACCGTCGGCATGACGATCTGCGCGTCCGGGTCGGTGAAGCAGAACCCGACCCGGCGGCGGATCGACCGCGCGTCGCGGGCGGTGTCGAGCCCGTCGACGGTGACCCGTCCCGTGGTGGGGATAACGAGCGCGTTGAGCATCCGGGCGAAGGTCGACTTGCCCGACCCGTTGCCGCCGGCGACCCCGACCCGGTGCTCGGTCAGCCGCACCGTGACCTCGCGCAGCACCGTGCTCGCGTCGCCGGCCGAGGTGGGGTAGGCATGGCCCATCGCGTCGAAGTCGATCACGGGCATGCGGCCACCACCAGCGCGGTCCCCTGTCCCCCGCCGGCGGCGATGGCGGCCAGCCCGACTCGGCCCCGGCCCCGCCGCACGAGCTGGGTGAAGAGGCGCACCATCAGGACCGCGCCGCTGGCGC
>NZ_AWQS01000030.1 GCF_000576575.1 Intrasporangium chromatireducens Q5-1 | reverse complement strand
CGTGGCCGTCGCGGCGCCGAGCGCAGTCGCCCGGGACGCTGCCCTCGCCATGGTGCGCGACGGCGGGAACGCCGTCGACGCCGCGATCGCGGCCGCACTCGTGGCGATGAGCACCGAGCCCGGCATCGTCAGCCTCATGGGCGGCGCCTTCGTCAACATCTGGCCGGCCGACGGCGACCCCGAGCTCATCGACGGCAACGTCGAGATGCCCGGACGAGGCGCCGGGCCCGAGCGCTTCGGCACCGGAGTCCGACGGGTCGTGACCGCCTACGGCGGCGGCGTGACGATGTATGCCGCTCACGGCTCCGTCGCGAACGCCGGCGCCGTCCAGGCGCTGTCCCTCGCCCGGGACCGTCACGGGGCCCTCCCGTGGACGGACCTCGTGGCCCCGGCGTCCGTGGCCTGTCGGCGCGGCTATCCGCTCGGCGGCGCGGCGGCGACTTATCTCGAGTACGTTCGCGAGCCGCTGTTCGGCGAGGACCCCGAGGCGTTGCGGGTCGTGTCGGGCCCCGACGGGCGGGCTCTCGCGGCGGGCGAGACCACGCGCAACGAGGCCCTCGCCGACGTGCTGGACCGCCTGGCCGACGAGGGGCCGGCCCTGTTCACCACTGGCGAGGTCGGGCAGGCGCTCGTCGCCGATATGGCCGCGAACGGCGGGCTCGTCACGGCCGAGGACCTCGAGAGCTACGAGGCCGTCGTCCGGATCCCGTTGCAGCGCAGGCTCGGAGAGTGGATCGTCGCCCTCAACCCGCCGCCGTCGATCGGCGGCCCGATGCTCGCCGTCCTGCTCGGCGAGCTGGTCCGCCGCGGCTCATGGTCGTGGCGCGACCTCATCGAGATCCAGCGGGCCGTCCTCACCTATCGGCACCAGGTCCACGACGTGTCCCGTGACCTCGAACGCGACGGGTTGCGCCTGCTCGCGGAGGTCAAGCGCCACGGGCTGGCCGGTCTGCCGACGTCGGCCTCGACCGCCCACGTGTCGACCGTCGACAGCGACGGCACCGCGTGCGCCATCACCTTCTCCGCCGGGTACGGCGCCGGCGTCGCGATCCCCGGGACCGGGCTCCTGCTCAACAACTGCCTCGGTGAGCCGGAACTGAACCGGCTCGGGCTGCACAACCTCGCTCCCGGGACCCGGCTCGCGTCCAACATGGCGCCGACAACGGCCCGGCGTCCGGACGGCACGGCTCTGGCCATCGGGTCCCCCGGCGCCGACCGAATCACGACGGCCCTCATGCAGGTGCTCGGGCGCGTCTGCCTGCACGGTGAGGGACTCGTCGACGCGATCTCCGCGCCGCGGGTGCACGTCACCGTCCGGGCGGACCTCCCCGTGCGCGTCGACTACGAGGATGCACCGGCCATCGACGAGGCGGTTGCGGCACTCGGCCTCGAGGGCAACGCGTACCCCGGCCCGCACATGTACTTCGGTGGTGTCGGTGCGGCTTGCCGCTGGGGCACGGCCGGGGTGGCGGGCGACGGGACCGGGGGCGGCGGGCTCGAGGCGGCCGGCGACCTCCGCCGTGCTGCTGCGGTCGGCACGACCTGAGTGCCGTACCTCCCCCGCCCCCTCTCCCCTCCCCGGGTCGAGGTAATCCGCGGACACCACCGTCCGGTAATTACCTCGAACCAACAGGGGGTCAGGGCGGTCGAGGTAATCCGCGGACACCACCGTCCGGTAATTACCTCGAACCAGCAGGGGGTCAGGGCACGCGGTTGGTCCAGGCGTCGGTCGCGAACTTCGTCGCCACCAGCTCCTCGGCCTGGGCCAGCTCGGCATCGGTGTAGCTGCTCTGCTCCGTGTCGTAGCGACCCTCGAAGTGCTTGATGAACGCTTCGATGATGTCCATCCGGGCCATCTGGGTCTGCGAGCGCAGTGGGTCGACACGCTTGTTGGCGCTTTTCGTGCCCTTGTCCGAGAGCTTCTCGCGCCCGATGCGCAGCACCTGCAGCATCTTGTCCGCGTCGATGTCGTAGGACATTGTCACGTGGTGGAGCATGACCCCGTTGGCGAAGCGCTTCTGGGCCGCCCCGGCGATCTTGCCCTTGTCGGAGACGATGTCGTTGAGCGGGACGTAGTCGGCGTTGATGCCGAGCTCGCGCAGCGCACCGAGCACCCAGTCGTCGAGGAACCGGTAGGACTGCTCGAAGCTGAGCCCCTCGACAAGGGAGCTCGGGACGACGAGCGAGTAGGTGATGCAGTTGCCCGGCTCCATGAACATCGCACCGCCGCCGGAGATCCGCCGGGCGATGCCGATCCCGTAGCGCTCGGCACCCTCCGGGTCGATCTCGTTGCGCACGGACTGGAAGGTGCCGATGACGACGAGGGGCGAGTCCCAGTCCCAGAATCGCAGGGTTGGCCCGCGCTGCCCCGACGCGACCTGCTCGGGGATCACCTCGTCGAGGGCGACGTGCATGAGCGGGTCCATCGTGACGGCGGGGATGACCTCGAACGTGTGGTCCGCCCAGCCGGTCGCCTTGCCCAGCGCCCGGCGCACGGCGATGCCGACGGCACTCGAGGAGAACCCGATCAGTGCGAC
This sequence comes from Intrasporangium chromatireducens Q5-1, assembly GCF_000576575.1. Classification (GTDB taxonomy): domain Bacteria; phylum Actinomycetota; class Actinomycetes; order Actinomycetales; family Dermatophilaceae; genus Intrasporangium_A; species Intrasporangium_A chromatireducens. The sequence goes on along the minus strand of NZ_AWQS01000030.1, from coordinate 26,324 downwards.
GTCGTCGTCGAGGGCGCCGTCGATCGCCTCGGCGAGCTTCGTGACGGAGGCCTCGACCGGCAGGCCCTCCAGGGCGGCGTTGATGTCCTCGAGCGCCTCGTCGGGCTCGAGGAAGAAGTCGCCGGACAGGCGCACGTCGGCCAGCCGACCATCCCGCGTCTCGAGGTCGACGACGACGAGCTTTCCACCGGGCACCTTGTACTCACCACGCACCCCAGCACCCTAACCCTCCCCGGCGGGGTCAACCGGAGCGAACCCCGATCGCGCCGTCGGCTCCGACCACGACGGCGAGCGCCCCCTCGAGATCCGTTCGGTGCACGGCGAACCCACGCTGGCCGAGCGCCTGCAGGACCGAGGGAGCCGGGTGCCCGTAGTCGTTGTCCGCGCCGACCGAGATCAGGGCGACCCGCCCCGAGATGCTGTCGAGGAGGCGGTCGTCCCGGTTGCTCGACCCGTGGTGAGCGACCTTCAGCACGTCGACGCTCCCCCACCGACCCGGGTCCGTCCGCGCGGCCCGCACCACCTCGGCCGCGGCCTCGCGCTCCATGTCGCCCGTCAGCAGGATCGCGACCCCATCCACGTGGACCGTCATGACGATCGAGCCGTTGTTGGGGACCGAGCCCTCGGTGATCGGGCGCCCCGGCCACCACACGTCGGCGCTCACCCGGCCGACCGCCCACGACTGCCCGGCACGAAGCTCGGCCACCGGCACGCCGGCCGCCGCGGCCAGCTGGGTCACGCGCTGTGACTCCGGCAGCGGCTCCTTCACCGGCGAGACCCGGATCTCGGTCACCCTCCGCTCGTCGAGGACCCCGGCCAGCCCCCCGGCGTGGTCCGCGTGGAAGTGGGTCAGCACGACGAGGTCGACGACGCCGATGCCGAGCCGGCGCAGGCACGAGTCGATGACGGCCGGCTCTGTGCCCGTGTCGATGACCACGGCGTGGCCCGGGCCGTTGGCGACGACGAGCCCGTCGCCCTCGCCGACGTCGCAGACGACGAGGGCCCAGCCGGGCGGCGGCCACGCCACGATGCTCGTCGGCGCGACGAATGCGCCCGTCACGACCACCACGGCGAGGGCGAGCAGGGGCCACGTTCTCGAACGGTGCCAGACCCAGGGTGCCACGAGGATCACGACGATGGTCAGCAGCGCCAACAGGATTGCGCCCCAAGCGGACTCATCCCACGACACGGCTCCCCACGACACTGCCGCACAACGTCGCGCCACCCACGCGATCCCCTGGGCCGGGAGGGCGGCGCCCCACGAGACCCACCCCGCGGCGGCCACCCAGACGGTCGACAGCAGGGCTACCGCGACACCGACGATCGTGGTCGGCGCGACCATGGGCGCAGCGAGGAGGTTCGCAACGACGGCGATGAGCGAGACGCTGCCCTGGAGGGGCACGATGATCGGGGCGCAGACCGCCTGCGCGGCGACGGGGACGGCGAGGACCGGCCCGAGGCCGCGCAGGCGCCTCGGCAGCCGTCGCCCGAACGTCCGGCCCCACGGCTGGGCGAAGACGAGCAGCCCGAGCGTCGCCACACTCGACAACGCGAAGCCGTAGGACCGCGCCAGCCACGGGTCCCAGACCATCAGCCCGAGGATCGCCGCGGCCAGCGCCGGCACGCCGGCCTGCCGGCGCGAGGTCGAGAGTCCCAGCAGACCGACCGAGCCCATCACCGCCGCCCGGACGACACTCGGCTCCGGGCGGGCGAGGACGACGAAGGCTGCCAGCACGCCGAGCGCGACCCAGGGACGCCGTCTGCGCGGGATGCCGAGCACCGCGCACAGCCCCATCGCGGCGGCGAGCACGAGGGTGACGTTCGAGCCGGAAACGGCGCTCAGATGACTCAAGCCGGTGTCGAGCATCGCCTGGGTCAGGTCCGGCGGGGTCCGCGACGTGTCCCCGATGACGAGGGCCGGCACGAGCCCTCGGGCGTCGGCGGACAGGTGGTCGGTCGCCGCGCGGAACCGCTCCCGCACCGCAGCCGCGGCGGCGAACAGCCCACCGGCCCTGCCGGTCACCGTCGGTGGCCCTCTCGGGCTCACGAGGGCCACCACGTCGTCGCCCGGCTCGGCCGCCCCCAGCCGCCCGGTGAAACGGACCTCGTCGTGCCACTCGAGTCCCGCCCAGTCGGCGTCGGCGATGACGAGCAACGGGGTGCGCACCACGCTCACGGCGCCCCGCGCGCTGACCTCGGTCGCGAGGACCCGCACCACGACCCGCGGCCGGGCTCCCGCCTCGTCCCGTATGCCGCTCACCACCTCGCGCGCGTCGGTGGCCAGCTGTGCGTGGACCGTCACGACCGTGCGGTTCCGGGCCAGCTCCCCGACCGGCCCGACGGCTCGCAGCGTGCGGTGCCCGGCCGTCGCGGCAAGGGCGAGCGCGAGGGCTGCCAGCGTCAGCCCGAGCAGCCTTCGCCAGGGCCCGGCTCGGCCCGACCGGCCCGACCGGCCAGACCGACCCGACCGGCCCGCGGCCAGCACAGCGAGGGCTCCTCCCCCGGCGGCCCCTGCCGCGAGCACCACGACGACGACCGGCACGAGCAGGGCGACGAAGGCGACCAGCGGCCACACGACCAGCACGGGGAGGAGCAGCCGCAGGTCGAGGCGCCGGTCTCGCTTGACGATGACCCGCTGGGCCCGGCCCGTCACAGCGTCACCTTCGGTCTGAGCTGGGCCAGCAGCTTGTCGCCGATGCCGCTCACCTCCCCCAGTTCCTCGACGGAGCTGAACCGGCCGTGCTCGGTGCGCCAGTCGAGGATCCGCTGGGCCAGAACCGGCCCAACACCGGGCAGGGAGTCGAGGGCCGAGAGGTCGGCGGTGTTGAGGTTCACCGGTCCCGTTCCTGCGCCGCCGCCCGCACCGCTCCCCGTTCCTGCACCGGCGCCACCCGGCCCGGGCTCCCCGCTGGTGCCTCCGGCTCCTGCCGGCGGCTTCTCACCGGGCCGCGGCACGTGGACCTGCTCACCGTCGGTGACAGGCCGGGCCAGGTTGAGCGCCGTCAGGTCGGCACCCTTCGTCGCGCCGCCCGCTGCCGCCAGTGCGTCAGCGACCCGCGCACCGGTCGGGAGCCGCACCAGGCCCGGCTTCTTCACCTGCCCGACGACGTGCACGACCACCTCGGCCGCGCCACCCGCCGAGGCAGTCGCGGTGGCCACCCTGCCGGGGTCACCCGCGGGACGAGCGGGAGCCGTCGCCCTGCCCGAGACCGTCACCCCCGGGGTGGCCGCGGCCGGCGGCCGCTCACCGTCGGCCCGCGGCACGCTGGCCCGTTCAGCCCAGAGAATCCTGATGACGAAGGCGCACCCCACCGCGAGGACGAGCGCAAGGACCGCGACGATCGCGCTCGTGGAGACGGCGAGCCGGCCGAGTCGCAGCTGCTCGGGCACCGTGACGAGGCCCGGCCGCCGAGCCCGTCGGAGTCGGGTATCGAGCGCCTCGGGGTCGATCGGCCCCGACGGAGCACGAGCGGAGGCGCTCGCCTCACCATCGGGATCGCCACGGTCGCCGCGGTCCTCGCGGTCCCCGCGGTCGCCGAGGATCGCCGCCACGCGCGAGGGCCGGGGCGGCCGCGGGGCGGAGCTGAGCGGCATACCGATGACGCTAGGAAGCCCGTCCCGTGCCCGCTGCACGTCGGCAGGCCGCTGGGGACGACGTCGACGGCGTGCCCGGGATGTGGACAGCGCCACATGGAGCGTGAGACGGCACGCGTGTCGATTTCGGCGCCGTGGAGGCCGTGGTTCACACTGCTCCAATGGCCCGGCACATCATGACGCTCACCTGCGACGACCGCCCCGGCATCGTCGCGGCGGTCTCCGACGCACTGCTCAAGGTGGACGCGAACATCGTCGAGAACCAGCAGTTCAGCGACGAGGACACGAACCTCTTCTTCATGCGGACGGTCTTCGACGCCGAGTCCGACGACGTCGCGACCGTCCTGACCGCCATTGACTCGAGCGACGCCATCGAGCACCAGCACCTCGCGGTGCGGCCCGAGGACGAGCGCTGCCGGACGCTGATCCTGGTGAGCAAGTTCGACCACTGCCTGCTCGACCTGCTCTATCGCTGGAAGTCCGGTGACCTACCGATCGACATCGTCGGCGTCGTGTCGAACCACGAGGACTGCCGGGCCCTCGTCGAGTACTACGGACTGCCGTTCACGCTCATCCCGGTCACAGCTGACACGAAGCGCGACGCCGAGACCGAGCTGATGAAGCTGGTCGAGGCCGAGGACGTGCAGCTCGTCGTCCTGGCGCGCTACATGCAGATCCTGTCGGACTGGCTCTGTGAGCAGCTGGCCGGTCGCGCCATCAACATCCACCACTCGTTCCTGCCGGGCTTCAAGGGCGCCAAGCCCTACCACCAGGCGCACGACCGGGGCGTGAAACTCGTTGGTGCGTCAGCACATTACGTGACAGCAGACCTCGACGAGGGACCCATCATCGAGCAGGACGTCGTGCGGGTGACGCACGCCGAGACGCCGTCCCGTCTGGTCGCAATCGGCCGAGACGTCGAGCGGCGGGTCCTGTCGAACGCCGTGCGCGCACACGCCGAGAGCCGGATCTTCCTGTCCGGCCGCCGCACCATCGTCTTCTGACACGGGCGTCCTGGGTCGAGGTGTTCTCCGGACACCACTGACCGGTAGATACCTCGAACCAGAAGGGAGTCCCCTGCAGCCGGCCCCCGTCTCCGGTCGGCAGGGACGTCAACGGACCATGCGCAGTTCCGTGCCGTACTCGTCCGACCGCTCCGTGCCGTCCTCGACGAACCGATGCTTGCGGTAGAAGGCAATGGCTCGATCGTTCCCACGCAGGACCCACAGATACGCAGGTCGGTCCCCGAGCGAGCGGCTGAGCAGCGCGTGGCCGACGCCCGTTCCCCATCGGGCGGCCCGCACATACAGGGCCCACAGCTCGTCTTCGACATTCACGTCCTCTTCCCGCGGCGGGCCCACGCTGGCGAATCCCACCAGCCCGTGCGAATCCGCGGCGACGAGGGTCGAGGCTGCAGACGCGGTGAGGTTGCGGCGCCAGCCCTCGATCCGTTCTGGGATGGTCGCCCGTCGTGACTCGAAGATGCTGACCGGCATGAGCGAGCTGTAGGCGTCCTCCCATACGTCGACGTGCAGGCGGGCCAGCGCCTCTGCATCAGCTGGGACCGCCTGACGGATCGTCAGCTCTTCTGACGTGCTCATGGGGACGGAGGGTAACGGTGCGGCCGGGCGTTCATCGACCGCCCGGGGCCGTGTCCGAGATCCTCGCCACCGGATCGCCGCTGAACAGCGCAGGAAACAGCCCTGAGCCGACTCGCACGGGCCACCGCTACTTGACCGAGCCGGCCATCACGCCTTGGACGAAGTAGCGCTGGAACGAGAAGAAGACGATGAGCGGGACGATGAGGGACAGGAACGCGCCGCTCGAGAGCAGGTCGATGTTCGCGCCGAACTGGCGCACCTGCGACTGCAGCGCCACCGTCAGCGGCGCCGCGTCTGACGAGGCGAACACCAGCGCGATGAGCAGGTCGTTCCAGACCCAGAGGAACTGGAAGATGCCGAGCGAGGCGATGGCTGGCAGGCCCAGTGGCAGGATCACCTTGCGGAAGATGGTCCATTCGCTGGCGCCGTCCATCCGCGCTGCCTCGAGCAGGTCGCGCGGGATCCCGGCGAAGAAGTTGCGCAGCAGGAACACCGCGAAGGGCAGCCCGAAGGCGACGTGGAAGAGGATGACCGACAGGCGGGTCCCGAAGATCCCAAGGGTGCCGTAGAGCTGGGCGACGGGGATCAGGGCGACCTGGATCGGCACGACGAGCAACCCGACGACGAGGATGAACAGCCAGTCGCGTCCGGGGAAGTCGAGCCAGGCGAAGGCGTAGGCCGCGAGGGAGGCGAGGATGATCACGAGCAGCGTCGCCGGCACGGTGATGTAGACGGTGTTGAGGAACGAGTGCGTGATCGCGCCGTTCTGGAGCAGGTTCTGGTAGTTCTCCAGCGTGAGCTGGGCCGGTTTGGTGAGGGCGGTCCACCACCCGCTCGTGCTGTTGTCGGACTCCGGACGGAAGGATGCAATGAGCAGCCCGAAGCTGGGCACGAGCCAGAAGATCGCGACAATGACGAGGAACAGCTGCACCACGCCGCTGCCGACCGCACTGACGAGCCGACCCACGGGGCCCCGCTGGATCGAGCCACCGCCGCCCGCCGCGTCGCGAGAGTCCGGAGAGTCGGCAGACCCCGCGGACTCCACGTGGTTCACGTCAGGAACTGCGCTCACTGGTCCTCCTCCCGACGGAACCGCCTGATGTTGAACAGCATTGCCGGCAGCACGAGCACGAACAGGAACACCCCGAGGGCGCTGCCGAGGCCCTGGTTGTTGCCGCCGCCGAAGGACACCAGCCACATCTGCAGGGCCAGCACGTTGGCCTCCGGCTGCACCGAGCCCGGCGCCATGATGTAGACGAGGTCGAAGATCTTCAGCACGTTGATCACGAGGGTGACGAAGACGACGAGGAGCACCGGCGACAGCAGCGGCATCGTGACGCGCCGGAACACCTGCCACTCGGTGGCCCCGTCGACGCGGGCCGCCTCGAGGGCGTCGCGCGGGATCGCCGAGAGACCCGCTGCGATGAGGACCATCGCGAAGCCGGCCCACATCCACACGTAGGCCGCGATGATCGCAGGCGTCACGAGGTTGGGCCCGAGCCACGTCACCCCACCGAAGGGCTGGGCGAAGTTCGAGGCGGGCAGCCGGATCGTGTATGCGCCGGGCTTGAGGTTGGTGAACGCGAACCGGCCGTCGTCCCCGGTCGTTGTCTTGTCGACGACGCTGCCGTTCTGCACCGCCTGCACGGTGAGCCCGGGCATGCCCTTCTCGTTGGGGTCGATCTGGCCCGCGGTGCCGCCACCGCCCTTGGCGAAGTCGAGCCAGACGACGCCGTCGATGCTGTTCGCGGCGGCGCTGCCCGGCGCCGGCCTGGCCGGCGCCGCGGTCTTCGGCATACCGTCGGGGGCGAAGCCGATGAGCGGCACGGACACGGAGCGACCCGGGCTGACGGAGGACGCGGTCTGGAACCCGTCCGGCCCGGCGACGAGCGCCTTCGGGTCCCGGGGCCGCGCGCCCGGGTACTCCGAGGAGCTGCTGAACAGGTCGTGCACGCCGACGACGACGGCGTTGGCCACGCCCTTGCCCGGGTCCTGTTCGTAGACGAGCCGGAAGATGATCCCGGCGGCGAGGAACGAGATCGCCATCGGCATGAAGATGACCAGTTTGAAGGCCGTGCGCCAGCGGACCCGCTCGGTCAGCACGGCGAAGATGAGCCCGAGCGCCGTCACGACGGTCGGCGCGACGACGACCCAGATGACGTTGTTGCGGATCGCCTGGAACGTCTCGGGATCGGTGAACATCGTGACGTAGTTGCCGAGCCCGACGAAGGTGTTGCCGCTCGCGTCGAACAGGCTCCTGACGAAGGAGTACGCGATCGGATAGAGCATGAGCACGGCCAGCACGATGGAGGCGGGCAGCAGGAAGGCTGCCGCCGTCGCCGGGCGACCGCGCTCACCGGTGCTGCCCCGGGTCTCCTCCTCCGACTCAGTCGGCGGAGGAGACCCGGGACGACCGGAGCTCCGGAGGGGAACCGTCACTTGCCGTAGGCCTTGGCGGCGTCCGCCTCGAGCGCCTGCATGGCGCCCTGGACGTCCTTCGGGTTGCGCAGGAAGTCCGCGAGGTCCTTCCACTCCCCGGCGCCCTTGGTGCCGCCGAACGCCGACGGCGCCTGGTCCGACATGTCGAACCGGAACGAGTCGCCCGCGTCGATGAGCGACTTGGCGACGTCGCTGGAGATCTGGTCGGGGTAGGCGTCGAACGACACGTTCTTGTTCGGCGACGTGAAGCCGCCGGCCTTGACCCAGATCTCTGCCGCCTGCGGCGAGGCGAGGTACTGGAGCAGGGCCATTGCACCCGGGTTGTCCTTGAACGCGACGGCGACGTCACCGCCACCGACCACGGCGGGCTTGTCGCCGACGGCCGGGAACGGGAAGAACTTCGCGTCGGTGCCGAGCTTGGCCTTCGTCGAGCTGGTGATGACGCCGGCGACGAAGTCGCCCTCGTAGACCATGGCCGCCTTCGGCGGGTTGGAGAAGACCTTGGTCACCGACGTCGGGAAGTCGGTCTGCAGGGAGCCGCTCGTCCCGCCGGCGAGCAGCTTCGGGTCACCCCAGAGCTGGGCGAGGGTCTCGAGGGCCTTCTTGACCGAGTCGTCGGTCCACTTGATCTCGTGCTTGGTGAGCTTGTCGTACATGTCCGGGCCGGCCTGGCTCAGGTAGACGTTCTCGAACCAGTCGGTGAGGGTCCAGCCGTCCGCACCGCCGATGGCGACCGGCTCCTGGCCGGCGTCGGACAGCGTCTGGGCCGCCTTGATGAACTCGTCCCACGTCTTGGGCGGTTGCACCCCCGCGTCGCTGAACGACTTGACGTTGTACCAGACCGTCGACTTGTTCGACGCCTTGAACCAGACGCCGTAGAGCTTGCCGTCGATCGTCCCGAGGTCCTTCCACACCGGCGCGTAGTTCTGGTCGACGGCGCTCGAGACCTCGTTGGTGACCGGCTTCAGCGCGCCGCTCTGGGCGAACTGGGCCATGAGCCCGGGCTGCGGCAGGAAGGCGACGTCGGGCGGGCTGCCGCCCTTGACCCGCGGAGTGAGGACGCTCGCGATCTGGTCGCCGGTGGAGGTGTACTTGATCGTCGCCCCGGTCTGTTCCTCGAAGGGTTTGACGACCTGCAGGAAGTTCTTCTGCTCGTCGCCGGTCCAGACGGCCGCGACCTCGAGGGTCTGCCCGTCCAGCTTGGGCAGCGCGACGGTGCCGCCCCCCGTCGAGCCGCCCGTCGAGCCCCCGGACGCACCTCCGGTCGCGCCCGATCCTGGTGGCGTGTTGGTGTTGTTGCCTCCAGAGCCGCAGCCGGCCGCAGCGAGGGCGAGTCCCGTCATGACCACGGTCACGCGCAGTGCTCTTCTCATCATGCTTCCTTCCTGGTGTCGGTCTCGGTCGACTCGGGGGCGCGGTAGCCGATCGCCTGTCCGCTCGCCGGGTCGAAGTAGTGCAGTCGGCTCGTGTCGACGGCGATGCGCACCGGCTCGCCGACCTGCGCCGTGGTGCGGGGGTTGCACCGGGCGATGACGATCGTGCGACCGCCGTCGCCGCCGACGAGGCCGGGCGCGGCCTCGACCTCGAGCTCGGTGTCGTCACTGTCCCCCGGGTCGACCCGGGGCGCGTCGACGGTGAAATGGACCATGACGTCCGATCCCATCGCCTCGACGAGCTCGGCCCGGGACGTCAGCACGTTGTGCGAACCGTCGCTGAGGTCGGCGTCGTCCATGTCCTCGGGCCGGATGCCCACGGCGAGGTCGCGGCCGAGGTGGTCCTCGAGCCCCGGGTGGTCGCGCAGCGCCGTGTCGGGCACTTCGAGGCGTTGGTCGCCGAGGACCAGGGCCAGGCCGCCGTCCCGCTCGAGCCGCCCGCGCATGAGGTTCATCGCGGGCGACCCGATGAAGCCTGCGACGAAGAGGTTGGCGGGATGGTCGTAGAGCGACTGCGGGTGGTCGACCTGCTGCAGGATGCCCTTGCTCATCACCGCGACCCGGTCGCCGAGCGTCATCGCCTCGGTCTGGTCGTGGGTGACATAGATCGTCGTCACGCCGAGATCCCTTTGCAGCCGGGCGATCTCGGCACGCATCTGGACGCGCAGCTTGGCGTCGAGGTTGGACAGTGGCTCGTCCATGAGGAACGCCTGTGGCTCTCGGACGATGGCTCGGCCCATCGCGACCCGCTGCCGCTGCCCACCGGAGAGGTTGCGCGGCTTGCGGTCGAGGTGGTCGGTGAGCCCGAGGATGTCGGCTGCCCGCTGCACCCGCCGGTTGATCTCGTCCTTGGGCATCTTGCGCAGCTGCAGACCGAACGCGATGTTGTCACGGACGCTGAGGTGGGGGTAGAGCGCGTAGCTCTGGAACACCATGGCGACGTCACGGTCGCGCGACGGGACGCGGTTGACGACCCGGTCACCGATCGTGACCGTGCCCTCGCTGATCTCCTCGAGACCGGCGACCATTCGCAGCGCCGTCGTCTTGCCGCACCCGGACGGGCCCACCAGCACGAGGAACTCGCCCTCGGCGATCGCGAGGTTCAGGTCGGTGACGGCGCGAGTGCCATCGGCATAGACCTTCCCGACGCCGTCCAACCTGACTTCCGCCACGTGACCTCCCGGAGTTCCCTCGCAACCCCCGCTGAGCGCAGCGAAGCAGGGGCACCGTCGTTCCCGCCTTGTCTCATCCCTACCACGGTGCACAGGAGATACCCAGTTATGCGGGCGAACGTCGCCCAATCGTGACTCCCGAACGCGGGGGTATGCCGCTCACTCCGGTTCTCGGCGTCGGTGCGGTCCGCGCTCAGTGCAGGCGGCGCTGGCGCCACCAGCCGACGATGTTGGTGCGGTGCCGCCACAGCACGAACAGCCCGAGGACGACGAGCCAGGCGGCCGTCCACGCGTCTCCCGGTGCCCGGCCGGCGATGACGAGACCCCCGGCGACGAGCAGCCCCAGCGCGGCGCACATCGAGCCGACGGCGACCCACCGGGTCAGCACGACGGCGACGGCGAAGACGGCGAGCACGAGGAGCGCCACCCAGGGATGGACCCCGAGGATGGCGCCGAGCGTCGTGGCGACCCCCTTGCCGCCACGGCCTCGCAGGAAGGGCGAGTAGATGTGTCCGAGTACCGCGGCGAGGCCGACGGCATAGGCCAGGTGCGCGCCGAAGAGGTGTCCAGCGACGAGGACCGGCAGCAGGCCCTTGAGGACGTCGAGCACCCCGACGACCACACCCCACTTGCGGCCGAGGACGCGACCGGCGTTGGTGGCGCCCGGGTTGCCCGAGCCGGCCGTCGCCAGGTCCTTGCCGAGGACCTTGGCGATCATCGTCGCGGGGTTGACCGAGCCGACGACGAAGGCGACGACGATCGACGCGACCCAGACGACGGCCACCCAGCCGGTGCTCACGAGTCGTCCTCGACCGTCGCATTCCCCCCGACGTCCTGCCCATCGGAACGGCCCTGCCCATCGGAACGGCCCTGCCCCGCAAGACTGCCTCGTCGCCCGACTCCCGCCTCCCCCTGGGAGCCCTCGTGCGCCGGCTCGTCCGGCCGCGGCGACACGGCGATCGCCAGAGTGCTCGGCCCGACATGCGCGCCGACGACCGCGCCGAGCTCGACCACCCGCAGGTCCCGGGCCTCGGGCACGCTCGCCCGCAGGTGCTCCGCGACCTGCTCGGCGCGCTCGGCCGCATCGAGGTGGTGCACGGCCAGGTCGACGGCCACCCCGTCCCGCCGGACGTGCTCGACGACGAGCGCCTCGATCCGGGCGATCGCCCGGGCCGCGGTGCGCACCTTCTCGACGGGCACGATCCGTCCGCCCCGGACGGCGAGGATCGGCTTGATCGCGAGTGCCGAGCCGAGCAGCGCCGACGCGGCGCCGATCCGTCCGCCTCGGCGCAGGTGCTCGAGGGTGTGGACGTAGAAGAGGATCCCCGACGGCCCGAGCCGTCGCTCGATTGCCGCACGTACCTCCGCCAGCCCGGCACCCGCCGCGGCGACCTGCGCGCCGGTGACAGCGGCATACCCCATGGCCATCCCGATCGTCTCGGAGTCGATGACCTCGACGGGCACGGGTGCGTCGGCGGCCGCGATCCGCGCCGCCTCCACGGTGCCCGACATCTGACCGGACAGGTGCACCGAGACGATGCCGGTCGCTCCCTCGTCGGCGAGGCGCCGGTACGTGTCGAGGAAGACCTCGGGCGCCGGCCGCGACGTCGTGACGATGGTGTACTCACGCAGCGCCGCGGCGACCTCCTGGGGCGTGATGTCGGCGCCCTCGACCCGCTCCACGCCGCCGACGACGACGTGGAGCGGCACGACCTCGATGGTGTGGGCGCGCACGAGGTCGGTGGGCAGGTATGCCGTCGAGTCCGTGACGATCCGAACGCTCACTCCCGCTCCTTCCGGCGCCCCACCCGGTTCGATGTATTACGGCGGCCCCTGCGGCGCGCCAATACATCGAACCGCAGGGGGCTGCCTGTTCCCAAGCGTCACATGGGGACGACGTTGACGAGCTTCGGCGCGCGGACGATGACGGTGCGGATCCCGTCCTGCGTCGCGGCCCTGACCTTGTCGCGGGCCAGGACCAGCTCGCGCAGCTCGTCCTCGGAGATGTCGGGAGCCACCTCGACGCGGTCGCGGACCTTGCCCTTGATCTGGATGACGCAGGTGACCTGCTCCTCGACGATCTTGCTCGGGTCGGCCTCGGGGAAGGGTGCGTAGGCCACGCCGCCCGAGTGGCCCAGCCGGGACCACAGCTCTTCGGCGATGTGGGGCGCGACCGGCGCGATCATCAGGACCATCGCCTCGACGACCTCACGCGGCGCGACGCCGAGCTTCGTCACGGAGTTGTTGAGCTCGATGAGCTTGGCGATGGCGGTGTTGAACCGCAGGTCCTCGAAGTCGTCGCGCACGCCCTGAATCGTGCGGTGCAGCTGCGTCGTGAGCGCCTGGTCTGGTGCGTCGTCGGTGACGACGACCTCACCGGTCGCCTCGTCGACGACGTTGCGCCACAGGCGCTGCAGGAAGCGCTGGGCACCGACGACGGCCCGGGTCTCCCACGGCTTGGACACCTCGAGCGGGCCCATCGACATCTCGTAGACCCGGAAGGTGTCGGCGCCGTAGGCGTCGTACATCTCGTCCGGGCTGACGGAGTTCTTCAGCGACTTGCCGATCTTGCCGTACTCCCGGAAGACCTGCTGCCCGCCCCACGTGAACGTCGGCTCCTCGCCCGGGCCACCCGGGTGCTCCTCGACCTCGGCCGCCGGCACGTACTGTCCCCGTGCGTCGGTGTAGGCGTAGGCCTGGATGTAACCCTGCGAGAAGTACTTGCGGAACGGCTCCTCGCTCTCGAGGTAGCCCAGGTCGTGCAGCACCTTGTGCCAGAACCGGGCGTAGAGCAGGTGGAGCACGGCGTGCTCGACACCGCCGACGTAGAGGTCGACACCGCCCGGGTCCTTGGTCCCAGCGGGCGCGCCGGCGACCGGCGTCGGCCAGGTGCCCATCCAGTAGCGCTCGTTGCCGGGGTCGACGATGGCCGTGTCGTTGGCCGGGTCGAGGTAACGCAGGTAGTACCAGCACGACCCGGCCCAGTTGGGCATCGTGTTCGTCTCGCGCCGGAACCTGCGCCGGCCCCTCCCGTCGCCGAGGTCGAGCTCGACCTCGACCCACTCCGGCACCCGGGAGAGCGGCGGCTCCGGGGAGCTGTTGGCGTCGTCGGGGTCGAAGGTCTTGGGAGAGTAGTCCGGCACGTCCGGCAGGGTGAGCGGCAGCTGCTCCTCGGGGAGCGCGTGGACGACACCGTCCTCGTCGTAGACGATCGGGAACGGCTCGCCCCAGTAGCGCTGCCGGCTGAAGAGCCAGTCACGGATCCGGTAGTTGATGGTGCCCTCGGCGATCTCGCGCTCCTCGAGCTCGGCGATGATGCGCGCCTTGGCCTCCTCGACGCCCAAACCGTTGAGGTCGGCGACGTCCGAGGCGGAGTTGACGATGACCCCGTCGCCGACGTACGCGTCCGCGAGCGGCGCGTCGGCCTCGTCGAGCGAGGGAGCGACGACGCGCACGACTGGGATGGAGAACTTGGTCGCGTACTCGAAGTCGCGCTCGTCGTGCCCGGGCACGGCCATGATCGCGCCGGTGCCGTAGCCCATCAGGACGTAGTCGGCGACGAAGACCGGGATCGGCTGTCCCGTCACGGGGTTCGTCGCGAACGACCCCGTGAAGACGCCCGTCTTGTCCTTGCCCTCCGTCTGTCGCTCGACGTCGGACTTGCGCGAGGCGGCCAGGCGGTATGCCGCCACCGCCGCCTGCGGGGTCGCGCTCGCCTCCGCGTCGGCCCCCTTCCAGTCATCGTGCGTACCGTCGGGCCAACCGCCCTCGGGGACAAGGGAGTCGACGAGCGGGTGCTCCGGCGCGAGGACCATGAACGTCGCACCGAACAGCGTGTCGGGACGGGTCGTGAAGACCTCGATGTCCGTCGTCGAGCCGGCCCGTTCACCGGCAGCGAGCGTCACCGGGAAGGCGACCCGGGCCCCGGCGGAGCGGCCGATCCAGTTGCGCTGCATCACCTTGACCTTCTCGGGCCAGTCGACCCGGTCCAGGTCGTCGGCGAGCCGGTCGGCGTAGGCGGTGATCCGCATCATCCACTGGGACAGGTTGCGGCGGAAGACAGGAAAGTTGCCGCGCTCCGAGCGGCCCTCGTTGGTGACCTCCTCGTTGGACAGCACGGTCCCGAGCCCGGGGCACCAGTTGACCGGTGCCTCGGACGTGTAGGCGAGCCGGTAGCCCTCGAGCACCTTGGCCTGTTCGGCGTCACTCAACTGAGCCCAGGCCCTGGTGTCCCCGCCCGGCAGCGGCCGCTCCCCCGACTCGAACTGGGCCACCAGCTCTGCGATCGGACGGGCGCGGCCGAGGCCACCGTCCGGGCGAACGGCGTCAGCGTCATACCAGGAATTGAAGATCTGCAGGAAGATCCACTGCGTCCAGCGGTAGTACTCCGGGTCGATCGTCGCGAACGTGCGCCGGTTGTCGAAGCCGAGGCCGAGGCGGCGCAGCTGGCGCCGCATGTTCGTCATGTTCTCCTCGGTCGTCTTCCGAGGGTGCTGGCCGGTCTGGACGGCGTACTGCTCGGCGGGCAGGCCGAACGCGTCGTAGCCGAGGGCGTGCAGGACGTTGCGGCCGAGCATCCGGTGGAAGCGGCTGTAGACGTCGGTCGCGATGTAGCCGAGGGGGTGACCGACGTGCAGGCCCACCCCGGACGGGTAGGGGAACATGTCGAGGACACAGAGCTTCTCGCCGCGGGCGGCCACCTTGTCCGGCTCGGCCCAGGGACCGGCCGGGTTGGGTGCGTTGAACGTGCCCTCCTCCTCCCAGCGGTCCTGCCAGGACAGCTCGATGTCCTGGGCCATCTGGGCGGTGTAGCGGAACGGTGTCTCGTTGCTCGTCGTCGTGCGATCGCTCATGTCATCACCTTCGTCGCGTCGTGGCTGGTCGCTCCGCCCGGGCCTCGCCGGCGGTGCATGGGGACGGGACCCCGTCGGTCGGGCAAAAAAAGACCCCTCGCCAAGGAGGGGAAGCCGCGTTGATGCCGGGTCGCCCCGACTTTCGTCAACGCGGCTGCGGAAGGAGCAGCAGGCCAGCCATGCAGCCAAGGTTAGCGCAGCCCGTCGGCTCCCCCGACACGGCTAGCGGAGCAGGCCGAGCACGATGAGGAGCTGGGCGGCGTGGTAGGTCACCATCACCGTCACGGGGGCCCACCGGCGCTCGTGGACGAACCGGTCGTGCCCGAGGATCGTGTCGGACACGAGGAACAGGAAGCACCCGGCGATGACGACCCAGTCGCCCTTTACGGCCGCGACGACGAGCAGGGTGGCGAGCGCGAGCACGTAGACGAGCACCGCGAACCGGTCCCGACCGGCATGCCGCACCACGTGTCGGCCGAACCGCCCGTGCATGAGGAACACAACGAGCACGGCGGGCAGCACGAGCCAGGGGAAGCCGCTCGGGCCCGGCACCGTGAGCAGGGTCCACACGAAGGCGACATGGGCGGCGAGGAAGGCGAGCAGCCCGAGCCGGAACCGCACCTCCGTCGCGGTGAGCAGCAGCAGGTCCCCGACGAGCGACAGGCCGAGGGCGACGAGCAGCGGCGTCAGGTGCGGAGCGTCGACGGGCGGGGAGTCGGTGAAGAGCGACCAGGCGAGCCCGCCGAGCAGCAGCATGAAGGTCGGCTTGGTGATGCGCTCGACGACGTGGTCGCCGCGCAGCACGGCGCTCCAGTTGAGCAGCGCGGTGATGCCGAGGGCCACCGAGAGCAGCCAGACGTGCGTGGACACGGCCCAAGGATTTCAGGCCAGGCGCCCATCACGTGGGACGGGGTGGACCTTCGGTGCGGGTCTGCCACACTCGACCGCATGCCCATGCGCACGTTCCAGCACACGGTCACGCCCGCCGACACGGCAACCGCCGTCGGCAGCGGCGACCTCGAGGTGCTCGCGACCCCTCGTCTGATCACCTGGTGCGAGTCGGCGGCCTTCGAGGTGTGCCGGCCGCAGACCGACGAGGACCGCACCACGGTCGGCACCTTCGTCAAGATCGAGCACGTCAAGGGAACACCGGTCGGCGCGGAGGTCTCGGTCTCGTGCGCCGAGCCGATCAGTGACGGCCGCCGGCTCGTCTGCTTCGTGACGGTGACCGACCCCGACGGTGAGACCCTCGCGAGCGGTGAGGTCCACCGAGCCGTCGTGGACCGCGAGCGGTTCATGAGCAAGTGCCACCCGGTGGCCTGACCGGGCCGACCGCCGCGGACGTCGACGCGGCCGCTGCCCGCCTGGGCGCGACGACCCGGGTCACCCCGCTGCGGCACAACCGCCGCCTGTCCGAGCTGCTCGGTGCCGAGGTCCACCTCAAGCGCGAGGATGTCCAGACCGTCCGCTCCTACAAGGTCCGCGGCGCCTCCAACTTCATCGCGAGCCTGCGCCCGGAGGATCGCGCCGCCGGCGTCGTCTGCGCCAGCGCCGGCAACCACGCGCAGGGCGTCGCCCACGCCTGCGCGATGCTCGGGGTGCGGGCCCGTGTCTACCTGCCCCGCACCACTCCCCGCCAGAAGCGCCAGCGTGTGCAGGACCTCGGCCGCGAGTGGGTGGAGGTGGTCGTGGGCGGCGACCTCTACGACGACGCGGCGGCAGCGGCCTACGGAGATGCCGAGCGGAGCGGCGCCACGCTCGTGCACGCCTTCGACGAGCCGCGCACGGTCGCGGGCCAGGGCACCGTCATCCGGGAGGCCGTCGAGCAGCTCGGCGAGCAGCCCGACGTCGTCGTCGTCCCGGTCGGCGGTGGCGGCCTCCTCGCCGGGACCATCACGTGGCTCGCGGAGCGCCACCCCCGCACCCGCATCGTCGGCGTGGAGCCGGCCGGCGCGGCGAGCATGGTGGCCGCCCTGGACGCGGGCCACCCGGTGGACCTCCCGCGCGTCGACCCGTTCGTCGATGGCGCTGCGGTGTCACGGGCGGGCGCCGTCACCTTCCCGATCGTCCGTGACAGCGGCTGTGAGGTCGTCACGGTCAGCGAGGGCGCGGTCTGCGTCGAGATGCTGGCGCTCTACCAGACCGACGGCATCATCGCCGAGCCCGCCGGCGCCCTGGCCACGGCGGCCCTGCCCGAGCTGGGCATCCGGCCCGGTGAGAAGGTCATCGCGATCGTCTCCGGAGGCAACAACGACGTGACCCGCTATGCCGAGGTCGTCGAGCGCGCCCTCGTGCACGAGGGTCGCAAGCACTACTTCCTGGTCGAGTTCCCGCAGGAGCCCGGTGCCCTGCGCCGG
The DNA here is from genome assembly GCF_000576575.1 of Intrasporangium chromatireducens Q5-1. Classification (GTDB taxonomy): domain Bacteria; phylum Actinomycetota; class Actinomycetes; order Actinomycetales; family Dermatophilaceae; genus Intrasporangium_A; species Intrasporangium_A chromatireducens. The sequence continues at coordinate 8,875 of NZ_AWQS01000030.1, read as the reverse complement.
TTCCTCGACGAGGTCCTCGGACCCGACGACGACATCACGCTGTTCGAGTACGTCAAGCACAACAACCGCGAGACCGGGCCGGCCCTCGTCGGCGTCGAGCTCGGCTCGCCCGCGACCCTGCCCGAGCTGCTCGCGCGGATGGAGGCGGCTCCTCCGCACGTCGAGCGGGTGCCACCGGACAGCCCGCTGTTCCGCTTCATCCTCTGAGCGGTATGCCGCTCACCTCGCCCCGCGCGTCCGTCCCCGCGCGCGAGGCGGGCGAGCCCCCCGGTCAGCGGCGCAGCCGGTCCATCTCCTCGAGGATGTCGTCCTCGGTGGGGACGTTCCGGCCGAAGGTATCGACCGCGTGGGCGATCAGGCCGATCCCCCAGATCCCCAGTGGGATGACCGGCCAGAAGAAGTGGCGCCCGGTCATGGCCCAGATGAGGACGAACATCCCGTTGAACATGACGAAGGTGAGCAGGTGCATCCGGAAGTCGGCCTTCTTGCGCAGCCGCTCCACGGCCCGCTCGCGCAGCGCCTCACCGGCGCGGTCCACCGTCGGGTCGACCGGCGCACCGGCGGTGCTCACGGGCGGCTCGGCCACGGGCTGCCCGACGGCCTCGCGCCTGGGTTCCTCGAGTGGGTGCAGGTTGGCAGTCATGGCGTCCCATCTCCTTCGGTCACGGCCATGCTCGGCCACCCTCAGCATCCCGCCGGGCGCGTCGGGTCACCCGGGACCTTCGTCACGCGATCGCGGGTCAGAGCACGAAGGTGTCGCCGTCGCGCCGGAAGCCGAGCCGCTCGTAGTACGGCTCGACCATGTCCTGCGGGATGACCACGCGCCGGAAGCCCCGCCGTCGGAACGGCCCCTCCGGGCCGAAGATGAACTCGCCCGGTGAGAGGTCGCGGTAGCGCGGCGTGACGTAGTCGAGGACGAGCTCCGCCGTGCGCTGTCCGGCGTCCCGCATCAGCACGACCCCGACCGTCTCGTCGCCCTTGAGGACGAGGTAGGAGATGTCGTCGCTGAACGGGTCGTGCACGAAGCCGGGGTTGAACTGCCGGATGTCGCCCTCGTGCACGCGCAGGACGTGGCGCAGGTACTCGTCGTCGCCGTCCACCCCGAGGACCTCGAACGCCCCCGCGTCGTGCTGGGCCCGTTTGAGCCGCACGACCTGCCACAGGTTGACGGCCAGGAGCGCGACACCGAGCCCGAGCACGGGCCACACCTGTCCGAGACCGCCGTAGAGCGCGAGCAGGACGCAGCCGCCGAGCGCGACGAGGCGCAGGCGCAGGACCTGGGGCTGCGTCAGGGCGAGGAGCAGCACGGCCACACCGAGCCATCCGACCACCTCGAGCCACGCCGCCATGTCGCGAGGCTACCCGGTGCTCCCGAACCCCTCGATGTATCAGCGGGCCGCGAGTACGCTCCTCCCAACGACCGGGCCCACACCCTCGGCCCACCTGACGAGGGGGTCGTCATGGAGCGCGACTATCTCGACTTCGACGTGGCACTCGTGCGTGCGGACGGGGGTCTCGCCACCCACGTCGTCGCCTCACCGGCGGGCACGGCGCAGCGCCCGTTCACGCTGCCGTTCTGGCCCGTCGAGCTGGCGCAGTTCATCACCGCCGTCGGACCACCCAGCGTGGCGACGCGTCGGCTGGTCCCGGCCGACGGCCTGGTCCGCGACGTGGAGGACTACGGCCGCCGGCTCGGTGAGGCGCTCCTGGCCGACGAGGTCGACCGGCTCTTCCGTGAGTCTCTCTCCATCGCCAAGCGTCAGGGGCGCGACCTGCGCCTGCGGCTGCGGCTCGACGGCGCCGCCGACCTCGAGGGCGTGCCGTGGGAGTACCTCTACGACGCGCGCCTCGGCCGGTTCCTCACCCTGTCGCGACAGACGCCGGTCGTGCGGGTTCTCGACGCGCTCGACCAGCCTCCGGTCGTGCCCGTCGTCGCGCCGATGCGGATCCTCGTCATGGTCTCGAGCCCGACGGACCTGCCCTCGCTCGACGTGGAGCGGGAGAAGCAGCTGCTGCTCGCGACGACCGCCGACCTCGTGCGCAGTGGACGCCTCGAGGTGGAGGTCGTCTCCGACGCCACGCTCACGACCTTGCAGCGGGCCCTGCTCGACCCGTACCACGTCTTCCACTTCATCGGGCACGGCTCCTTCGACCGCGAGGACGACGAGGGGCTGCTCGCCCTCGAGCGGGCGGACGGCACCGCCGACCTCGTCGCCGGGCCCCGGCTCGCCACCCTGCTCCACGACGCGCCCTATCTCCAGCTCGTCGTCCTCAACGCCTGCGAGGGTGCCCGCACGAGCGGACGCAACGCCTTCTCCGGAGTCGCGCAGATGCTCGTGCGGCAGGGGCTGCCCGCCGTCGTGGCGATGCAGACGGCGATCTCCGACCGGGCGGCGCTCGTCTTCAGCCACGAGTTCTACTACTTCCTCAGCCGCGGCCTGCCCATCGACGCGGCGATCTGTGAGGTCCGCAAGGCGATGGCGACCTCGGACCAGGCCTCCGAGTGGGGCACGCCGGTGCTGCTCCGGTCCGGGTCCGGCCAACCCTTCGACATGGCGGCGCCGGACGCCGCGACCGAGCCGGCGCCACAGACCCGCTGGGAGTCGCTCTACTCCGCGGCGCAGGACGCCCTCGTCTCACAGTCGACGGGGACGGCCCTGCCGATCCTCGAGCAGCTGGCGGCCGAGAAGCCCGACTACGCCGACGTGACGCAGCTGCTCGACCGGGTCAAGGGCCGCCCCGATCCATCGAGCGTGCAGCAATCCCCATCGAGCGTGCAGCAATCCCCATCGAGCGTGCAGCAGTTCGCGTCGACAGTGCAGCCCGACAAGCGCCACGGCCACGGCGTCATGGTCGGCGCCGGCGTGCTGGGCGTCGCGGTGCTCGGTGGCTTCCTCGGGCTGCGCCTGCTGGGCCACGACACCGTCGAGAACGCCCTCACCGCCACCCACGTCGCCACCGCCCCGGTCATCGACCGCAACTTCGACGACTGGGCAGCCGTGCCGCCCCTGCAGATCGGGGACGTCGTCGCCGCGCAGGCTGACCGGAACGACGTGCCGCCCGTCGGCACGTGGAAGGTCGCCTGGGACCGCGACGCGCTCTATGTCCAGGCGACGGTCAAGGACATCAACCTCGTCTTCGTCGACCGGCGGCCCCCGAGCACGTACTGGCAGGGTGACGGGATCTCGTTCGAGTTCGGGCCCGACGCACGCTCGCTCGGGCCGGCGGCCGGGCTCCGTGCCGGCAGGGACTTCCACGTCATGGTCGGCCTCAGCGCGGGCGGCGCCCTGCCATCGACCAACCCGGCCCGGACGGACCCCTCCACCGGCACCGTCCAGTTCGTGGCCGGCAACGCGGAGGGACGGATCCAGGCCGAGGGCGCCGTGCTGCCGACGGGGTACGCGATCGAGGCGCGCGTCCCCTGGTCGGTCCTGGACCTGACCCGACCCCCCGCGCCGGGAGACGTCTTCGGCTTCAACGCCAACATCAGCGACGGGAACCGCAGTGGCACGGACCTCGGCTTCATGGTCAGCAGCAACGCCGACCGCACGGGCCGGAACCAACCCCACCCCGGGACGTGGCAGAGCCTCGTGCTCAGCAACTGAGCGTCGGCGATGCCCACCCTGCGCGCCCTGCTCGTCGGGATCGACGCCTACCCGCCGCCGGTCCCGCCTCTCGGCGGCTGCGTCAACGACGTCCTCGAGATGGAGGCGACCCTGCGCGGCCGGGTACCCGCCGACGCCCTCGACCTGCTCGTCCTCACCGACGCCGCCGCGACCCGGGCAGCCGTCGTCACCGCCATCGAGGAGCACCTCGGCGCGGCCGGGCCGGACGACGTGGCGCTGCTCTGCTACAGCGGACACGGGTCGCAGCAGGCCGCGCCACCCGAGGCCTGGCCGCAGGAGCCGGACCGGCTGGGCGAGACGATCGTCCTCGTCGACAGCCGGAGCCCGGGGTCGTGGGACCTCGCCGACAGGGAGCTCGCGGCCCTGCTGCGGCCCGTCACGAGCCGGGCAGCCCACCTGCTCGTCGTCCTCGACTGCTGTCACTCGGGAGACGGCACCCGGGACGTCTCGCGGACCACCCGGATCCGGCTCGCCCCCAGCGACCCCCGCCCCCGCCCGTGGGCCACCTTCCTCCCGGGAGCGGGCCCAGCGGCATACGGAATCGGCCACAAGCCGGGCACCGGGCACGTCCTGCTGGCCGCCTGCCGCTCCTCCGAGACGGCGAAGGAGACGCTGCTCGACGGCCGGCCGCGCGGCGCGCTCTCGGCCGTCCTGGGCCGGGCCCTTCGGGAGAGCGACGGGCAGCCGACCTACCGCGACGTGCACCGCTTCGTCGCGGCCCGGATCCGCGAGCTGGTCCCGGAGCAGCACCCCCAGCTCGAGACGAGCGACGCGGGCGACCTCGACCGCACCTTCCTCGGGGGCACCATCTGCCCTCGCCCGCGGCAGCTGACCCTCGCCCACTCGGCCGACGGGTGGAGCATCGACGTCGGCGCCGTCCACGGAGTGCCGGAGCCGACCGGCGAGGACACGACCGAGCTCGCCGTCCATGCCCTCGACGGGGCGACCGACGCGGTGCCCCTCGCAACCGCCGAGGTGTGCCGAGTCCTGCCCGACCGCGCCCTCGTGCGACTGGTGCCAGACCTCGACCCGGCACGGGTCTACCGCGCCGTCGTCACGTCGATACCATTGCCGCCGTTGCGAATCGGCGTGGTCGGCGAGGTCTCCGCGGCGCTCGCGCTCGACTCCGCGGACCAAACCCTCATCACGTTCGTCGACGCCGCCGCGGGCGCCGATGTGCTCGTGCGGGCCGAACGTGACGGCTTCGAGGTGCTTCGGCCCCGGCTCCCGCGGCCGGTCGTGGGCGTTTTCACCGGCCCGGACCGGGGCCCCCGCACCATCACCGCCCTCGAGCGGGTGGCGCGGTGGCTGCGCCTCAGTGCCCTGCGCAACCCCGCCACCCAACTGGCCCCGGACGCGGTCACAGTGCAGCTGACCGGCACGACCGGCTCGGTCAGCATCGACGGGTGCCTCGAGATCACGTATGCCGCCGAGCTGGCTCCCGCCTTCAGCGTGGCCCTCCGCAACACGACGTCCGTTCCGCTGTGGTGCGCGCTCGTCGATCTCACCGAGGCGTACGGGGTGTTCACCGACGCGTTCCCCGCCGGCTCCGTCGGGCTGGGCCCGGGCGAGGCCATCCAGGTGGCCCTGACCGGGCAGCTCTCCGACGAGCTGTGGCGTGCCGGAACGACGTCCGTGACCGATCACCTCAAGGTCATCACCAGCACGCTGGAGTTCGACCCGCGGACGCTCGAGCAGCCGGAGCTCGCCACGACCGCAGGCGACCTCGCCGCGGTCCGGTCACTCTCACGACCGCGGTCCACGCTGGACCGCCCCCTCGCCGGGGTGACGACGCGGCGGCTGCACCGCTCGAGCGGGGAGCACCCGGTCGCGGACTGGCGCACGAGCGACCTCTACGTCATCACCCACCGCCCGCGCTGACTGGCGGCGCGCCCGGGGGCCGAGGACGTGGAAGAGGCCGGAACCGCGTGGTTCCGGCCTCTGTCGGTGGAGCTGAGGGGACTCGAACCCCTGACCCCCTCCATGCCATGGAGGTGCGCTACCAGCTGCGCCACAGCCCCGTGCGATCGCTCGCAGGTCCTTCGTCAGGTGCCGCCTCAGTGAAGCGACTGCGCAACTGTAGCCAATAGCCGCGGCGGACCCCAAATCGGGGGTGTGCCCACCCCTCAGGTGCGCCAGGGACCGAGGTTCCAGCCGGCGATCCGCCAGCGGGCCACCCCCGAGAACCGGCCGCGGTCCTCGACGAGCTCGATCCAGTGGCAGTTGTCGAGCCCGCGGAAGACCCGGTCGGCCAGGTCCTGGTCGAGGCCGACGAGCTCGCTCGCGGCCAGCTTCCCGGACGCACCGTGGGTGACGATGACGGCGGTCTCACCCGGCATCAGGTCGCGCAGGACGTCCTCGAGCCCTGCGGCGACGCGCTCTGCGACGTCGGCCCGAGTCTCGCCCGTGCGCCCCTTGGGCACGTCCTCGCCCCGGTCCAGCGCCTCGATGACGTCCGGGTACTTCTCGCGCACCTCGTCGGTGTGCATCCCCTGCCACTCGCCCACGTCGATCTCGCGGAAGCGGGCATCGAGCCGGACCTCCAGACCGGTCAGCTCGGCGATCGGGTCGGCCGTCGAGGCGGCCCGCCCGAGGTCGCTCGAGACGAGCAGGGTCGGCTCGTACGCCGCGAGGTGCGGCGCGGCCTCCACGACCTGGGAGCGACCGGTCTCGGAGAGCTGGCTGTCGCGGTGGCCCTGCCAGATCCGGGCCACGTTGTCGATGGTCTGGGCGTGCCGCATGACGACGATCCGTCGCGGCCGCGCGGCACCGGCGCTCACGAGTCGGACTTCGGCGCGGACCCGGCATCGACGGTGTCGAGGTCGACCTCGGGGCAGTCCTTCCAGAGCCGCTCGAGCGCATAGAACTCGCGCTCCTCCTCGTGCTGCACGTGCACGACGATGTCCCCGAAGTCGATGAGCACCCAGCGGCCCTCGCGCTCCCCCTCGCGGCGGATCGGCTTGGCCCCCTGCTCGCGCAGCTTGTCCTCGACCTCGTCGACGATGGCCCCGACCTGGCGCTCGGTCGGCGCCGAGGCGATGACGAACACATCGGTCAGCGGCAGCTGGTCGCTCACGTCGATCGCGACCACGTGCTCCGCGAGCTTGTCCTCGGCCGCGAGGGCGGCCACCTTGGCGAGTCGAAGGGACTGGTCGGGTGCGGTCACAGAACTTCCTGGCGCTGGCGGGGTGGCTTCGGGGTGGGGTCGACCCGGGGCCAGGTCGCCTGGCGGTCCGAGTAGAGGTGGTACTTGTTGATGTACTGCACGACGCCGTCCGGCACGAGGTACCAGACCGGCTGACCATCCGCGACCCGGCTGCGGCAGTCGGTCGAGCTGATCGCCATGGCCGGGACGACCTGGAGGGTGACGCGGTCCTCGGGCAGGCCCTTGCCGGAGAGCTCGTGCCCCGGCCGGGTGACCCCGATGAAGTGGGCGAGGTCCCACATCCGCTCGGCGTCCTTCCACGAGAGGATCTCGGCCAGGGCGTCCGCGCCGGTGATGAAGAACAGCTCGGCGTCGGGACGCTCCGCCTTAAGGTCACGCAGGGTGTCGATCGTGTACGTCGGGCCGGGTCGGTCGATGTCGACGCGGCTCACGGTGAACCTCGGGTTGGAGGCGGTCGCGACGACCGTCATCAGGTAGCGGTGCTCCGCCGGGGTGACGCGCCGGTCCGCCTTCTGCCAGGGCTGGCCGGTGGGGACGAAGACGACTTCATCGAGGTCGAAGCGGGACTGGACCTCGCTGGCGGCGACGAGGTGGCCGTGGTGGATCGGGTCGAACGTGCCACCCATCACGCCGAGGCGCATGCTCAGTGGTGTGCCTGCGGCGGCTCGATCGCCTCGTGGTGGACGTCGGTCTGGGATCCGCGCGGGGCCTGCAGCTTGTAGGCCGTGTTGCGGAAGCTCCACGTGATGCCGAGCGCGACGAGGAACAGGCCGAAGGCCACGAAGAAGAACGCGATGTCGGGCATCGGCAGCTCGTGCGCTGCCTCCCCGGCGGCTTGAGCAACAGACAGGACACGATCAGACATGCTCACCAGCCTAGCGCCCGGCGTGCCTGATTCGGTCACCGCACCCCGCACGCGTCGCCGGTGCGCTGCGGGGCCTGGCGGGCGGCACCCGGGGAGGGCTCAGTCGAGCGGTCCTGAGGTGAGCGGCATACGGCCTGGGCGGCCGGCGGCCACAGCAACCGTCCAGCGCGCTGACAGGCGGGCGCGAGCGGGGACCGTAGGCTTGGGGCATGGTCCCCGAGCTGTCCGTCGTGATCCCGATGTACAACGAGGAGGAGGTACTCCCCCTCCTCGTCGAGCGGCTCCGTCCCCTGCTCGACGGCCTGGACGCCGGCTACGAGGTCGTGGCCGTCGACGACGGCAGCACCGACCTGACCGCGGCCCTCCTGCAGCGCTACCACCGGGAGTGGCCGTCACTGCGCGTCGTGCGACTGCGGGCGAACGCCGGGCACCAGGCGGCCATCTCGGCCGGTCTCGTCAGCGCCCGCGGCGACTACGTCGTGACGCTCGACGCCGACCTGCAGGACCCGCCCGAGGTCATCCCGCAGATGCTCGAGCTCGCCAAGCGCGACGGGGTCGACGTCGTCTACGGAGTACGCAACGACCGCTCGACGGACACGCGGTTCAAGCGGATGAGCGCTCGGGCGTTCTACGCGCTCATCGGGGCGATCTCGAAGACGTCGGCCCACGCGGACGCCGGCGACTTCCGGCTGATGTCCCGGGCGACGATCGACGCGATCAATGGCCTGCCCGACCACAACCGCGTGCTGCGCTTCATCGTCCCGGCGCTCGGCTTCCCCTCCGACACGGTCGAGTACAAGCGCGAGGAGCGAGCCGCCGGCACCTCCAAGTACCCCCTCCTCAAGATGGTCAGGCTGTCGCTCGACTCGCTCACCGGCTTCTCGGCCGCACCGCTGCGGGTCGCGACGTTCGCCGGGATCGGCGGCGCCGTCATCGCGGCGCTCTTCGTCCTCTACACCCTGGTCGTCCGGGCGCAGGGCCACACCGTGCCCGGCTGGACGTCGACGGTCGCGATCGTCGCCGGCTTCAGTGCGATCCAGCTGCTCTGCGTCGGCATCCTCGGCGAGTACATCGGCCGGATGTATGCGCACATGCAGGGCCGGCCGACGTACTTCATCGCCTACGACTCGCTCGCCGCGATAGGGCACGCGACCGGCCCGACCGACCGGGCGCTGCCAGCCGCTCCGTCCGTCCGGGTGCCGGCGCAGCCGCGCGGCG
>NZ_AWQS01000029.1 GCF_000576575.1 Intrasporangium chromatireducens Q5-1 | reverse complement strand
ACCAACCTCCGGCTCACAGTATGCCGGACCCTCTCCGGCGGGCCGATGCGCCGCCCCCTCCGACTCACCTCGTCGCCTGCCCCCCGGACCCGGACGGGCCGCATGCAGGCTCATCACGCGCCGCGTAGCCGCCGGGGACCGGGGCAGCGGGCATCGCGATTGCCGGGTCGTGATCCTCCTGTCATGCCGAAAGCCGTGCGTTCACGTCACCGCCCGAATCCGATCACCGCGGCGGCGGGAAAGCCCGCTCGGATCTTCGCATCGGCCTGGCTCCAGAGGGCATCTGCAGGCTTCCGGTGGTGAGCCTGAGTGCTTCCCTCCTGCGCTAGGGTCTCGGACAGGTGTTCGAAAGTCCCTACGTGAGCGTGCGCCCGACCTAAGAAGAGCCGTGTCAGAAATCGTCCGAACTCCGACGCCATACAGTTACTCCTCGGCTGTCGCCGCAGGAGGCTTCGTTTTCCTGGGACTGCATCGCGGCTTCGGTAACGACTTCACAGAACAGATGGCGGGCACGCTGGACCACCTGTCACGGACTCTCGACGGCCACGGCCTAGCGCTGAGTCACTTGGTCAAGCTGCACGTCTGGCTCAAGGACATCAACGACCTGCCGAGCATGGAGCGGTACTTCGCCGAGCGCTTCCCACCGGCCGGCTTCCCCGCGCGAATGACCTCCACGACCCAGTTCATCGACGAGGACTGCTTGGTGATGGTCGATGGTGTGGCCTTCAGCGGCGACAGCAGCGCCTGACCCACGAACGCTGTCCGAACGGGGAGGGCACCCGTGGCAGCACTCGGACCTACCGCGCAGGGAGAGTGCAGCTTGATGGGCCGATGAGCCTTCGCCCCACGCACGAGTCGGCGTGGAAGACGATCAAGAGGCTGATCGCCGCGCCGCCGGTGCTGATACGCCCACCTGGCGGCTGTTCGCGGAGTTGATCGCCGAGGTCACGGGACACGAGTGAACGCACGCATCTGCCGCGATCAGCTCAGGACTCGACGGCTCCTGGGACAATGCACAGATGGACTTCGCCGCTTCAACGACCGCCGCGCTCGACGGTTTGTTGACGCGCGAGGGCTTCATGGCGGGGCAAGGCGGCGACACAGAAGTGATCTACTGCGCCGGCCATGACGAACTCAGCGACCGGTTCCCGCGGCTGCCCCAGGCCAATGCCCAGCCACGAGGCCTTGGATGCTGCGTCGATCTGGTCATCGATCAGTACGAACCGGGCGTACAGGTCCTTCTGGAGGGCGAGCCGCTGGCGAGAACACTCCGCGCGCTTGGTCTGGACGAGGCTGCGCAGTCCATCGACGAGATCGGTTCGATGCCGCTGGACCCCGCGCTGGAGACACTCGTCGAAGTCCTACCTCAGCTCTTTCGCGCCTCGAAGCCCTGAGACGGCAACGCACTCATCTGCCGCTGACCGTTCGGCAGACGTGCGGACGCTGGTCCCGGCGCTTTCGAGCAGGCGCTCGGGCGCTCACGCCTAGGGCCAGACGCTGCCGGTTCGGCGCCGAGGGGATGTGAGAGTGGGCCCATGCGTGAGCTGCCAGTGACCCTCGACCTGCCCCGCCCGTGGACCGCGCGAGTACCCCACGCCGACGACACACCGGCGGTGACCGCGCTGCTCGCCGAGCACCAGCGCGCCGCCAAGGGGTCCTCGCGTGTCGACCCCGACGCCGTGCTCGGGCAGCTCGCCGGGGTCGGGTCGTGGACGCGTCGGCAGGCCCTCGTGCACGACCCCGCGGGTGCACTCGTCGCCTGGCTGTCGGTGCACGACCGTGCAGCCGGGCGAACCGTGCTCGAGGTGACGGTGGCGCCCACGCTCCCTGACGGGGACGCGACGGCACTGGCGGCTGCGCTGTTCGCCTCGGGGCGCCGGCACGCCCTCGACATCGCCGCGATGCGTGGCTTGCGCTCGACCCTGCTCGACTCTGGTGCCTACGCCGACGACCCGCGCCAGCAGGCCTGGCTCACGGCTGCCGGGTACGAGCGCACGCGCACGTGGCTGCAGATGACCCGGAGGGTCACGCCCGATGAGGCCACGCGCCTGCCAGGCCCGCGCGAGGGCGTCAGGGTGCGCCCCGTCGAGGAGCACGACGACGGGCTCCCCGTGGCTGCCGACCTGCAGGCCGTGCATCGGGTGCTCGAGGAGTCGTTCCAGGACCACTTCAGCAGTTACCGCGAGAGTTTCCCGGAGTTCGTCATGCGCCTGCGGGAGGACCCCGGCCACCGCTGGGACCACTGGTGGCTGGCCACGGTGCAGACCGACGACGGCGAGCTGCCCGCCGGCGCGGTCGTCTCCACGGTGCTGCCGCCCGATGCCGACGGCATCGAGGGCAGCTACATCGACTACATCGGCGTGCACCGCCGGGCGCGCGGTCGCGGCGTGGCCAAGGCGCTGCTGAACCGGGTCATCGCCGAGACCGCCGGCCAGGGACGCAACCGCGTCGGCCTCGAGGTGGACGCCGACTCACCGACCGGTGCCGACGGCCTCTACTCGGCGATGGGGTGGGTCACCGACTACTGCACGCAGTCCTGGCACCAGCACCTCGAGGTGCAGTCCTGAGGCTGGTCGGGGGAGGCTCGGGCAGCGTGGCCCGACCGGACGCTTGGCTGGCCCCGGCGCACGACACCGCGACGTGCCGCGCGCGCCGGAGGCTCATCCGACGATGCAGTCGGGCACGCTCATAGTCGAACGCACTCTTTTGCCGCGTTCGGTGCGCGAGCAGAGCCAACTGACCCTCAGCGCTCGGGGTCGGCCAAGAGTTCCACCTCGACCTCGTCGCCCGCGCCGCGGCCCGTCTGCTTCCGGGTCGCCGCGTTGAACGAGACGAGGTAGCGACCTCCCATCACCCCGATGGTCGTCTTGAACGTGTAGCCGCCATCGATCGTCACAATGACGGGCACTCGCTTCCCGCGGTCGAAAGCCAGCACTACTGACTCGGGCACAAGGATGCCGACGTTATTGCCGCCGGTCGCCTCAAGCACGGTGCGGAAGGTCGCCACGCGATCAAGTTAATCTCGCGGCGCGCTCCCCCGCGGCGTCGAGCAAGGGACGTCCGGAACTGCCGCTGTCAGTGGTCTCCGAATCTCTGCTGCGCGGCTTGCCGCGTGATGTCGAGCGCGGCACCAATGACGGTCCAGGAGTCGCCCGCCTGACGGGCGGCTCGGACCGCGTCGCGCAGCTCCTGCTCTGCGACCGCGAGACCGTTCTTTGCCGCAAGGATGCGGCGGAAGGACGCGGCGTCGCGCGCCGGATGAGTGGAGGGGTCGAGGTGGTCCAAGCCAGTGCGGTCGTGGTTGGTCTTCAGGTTTGCCATGTCATTCACCTCATCTCAGATAGTCGAAGAACTACGGTCGGAGCCTGTCGGCGTGGATTATGCGGGTGGGCTGACCGGCAGGCACCGCGACCAGTTCCAGCATTCGGCCATGTTGGTCAGGGCCGATTACGAGGAGGCGGTCCTCGCCGTCGTATTCATATTCCACGAGCCGGATGGCGTTGGTCCATGCGTGCTCGATGTCGGCGGCGTCGATCCCGTGCCTCAGGGCCGAGCGCACAACCTCCACGACGTCAACTCTACGTTGACTTCGCGCCATCGTCGACATTTGCTTGACGCGCACTCATGCCGCGTGGAGGACGGCTACGCTCGTCCGACTATGCCGCAGAGCGGTCGCTCCACGGATAGCGAAGACTTGCCTACTTGGGGCGGTTGCGGCGGCCCGACCAGCGGAACACCGCCTTGCTTGCCCTTATGATCCAGGACAAGTCCCAACTGCTGTGCAAGGACTGAGTGACCAGGAACTCGGCATTAGGGTCCGGGCGGCCGCCGTACTCCGCGTTGCTCTGCCCAGGCAGACGTTTCTCGGGTCCTGGCGCCATGCGTCCTCCGAAGTTCGTGTTCGTCCAACACTAGAAGCCCCCGAGCGCCAAGAGCGTTCGACGCGCGCCCTTCAGGACGTCCGACTTTGCCGCGTGGAGGACGGCTACGCTCGTCCGACTTTGCCGCGTGGAGGACGGCTACGCTCGTCCGACTTTGCCGCGTGGAGCACCCTTGCCAGCTCCAGGATATTCCGCGGGCGGGGGCTTGCGGCAAGGCCCCGGCGGCGTGACAAACTCGCGCCTCCACCCCTAGCCAGGAGGATTTCAGGTGGCCGAACCGCTCGATGGCGGTCCGTTCATCCACGGGACGATCGCGGAGCTAGGCGTAGGTGAGTTGCTCACGGCTGGCCACCGGTCGAACTACCGTCCCGAGATCGTGATGAACCACGTGTACTTCACCGCTCTGATCGACGGCGCCGGCTTAGCCGCCGAGATCGCCGCAGAACTGTCAGGGGGCGCCGCATGCCCCAGGGTTTACGCAGTCGAGCCGACCGGGGCATACGAGAACGACCCGAACGTGACGGACAAGAAGTTCCCCGGTAATCCCACGCGGTCTTACCGCACCAGCGCCCCGCTGCGGATCATTGGCGAGATCCCCGAGTGGACGCGGCTGACACCGGAACAGCGGCAACTGTGGCGGGAGCGGCTCTCGGTGCTTCTCTCGAAGGAAGGCGGCGAGATCATCAACTGAGGCGGGCCGCCGTCGGCACAGAGGAGCCGGCATCGGCAACGCCACGTAGTCGCAGACGCTCATCGGGAGATTCGCAGGACGTCCGCAACTGCCGCGCTGAGGACGGCTACGCTCGTCCGACTTTGCCGCGGTGCAGGCTTCGCGAGCGTCACTCGAGGAGCGGCACCTGCAAGTCATAGGCCAGGACCACAGCCCGCGCAAGGGCGGCCTCCTGCTCGACGCTGAGGTATCCGACGGTACGCCCGAGAAGGTCCACCGAAACGGTGACGACGTTGTCCAGAGCGACGGAGCACTCGTGGTCGAGCCCGTTCTCCGGCCCCACACGGACCTCGCTTGACAACCCCTTGATCGTGGTCGTGATCGGAGCCACCGTCACTTTGGTCATGGCGCCTCGGGCGGCGTCTCTGGTCAGGATGAGCGCCGGCCGGGTCTTGTCCAGTCGTACCAGGCAGATCTCCCGCACCGATCAGTCCTCGACCTCAACATGGCTGCCCGTCCACTTCACAAGGTCGTCGAGGTCGTCTGCGGCACCCCGCTGCCGCAGAACGTGCGCATCCTGCTCAGCAGCCTGTCGCCGCATCTCGCGCTCCAGCGCGGATGCGACCACTGCGGCTCGGCTGGCGGCCTTCCCGCCCGCGACGGTGCGGTCCAGGAATGCCACCATCTCATCGGGAAGGCGAACAGCAATCTGTGTCGTCATGGCGACTATCATACCGCAATGAATCCCATTGTGGGATGCATGCTCATGCCGCGGTTGGCGCGGTGGCGGACGCTGTCCCCCGAGCGTCGAGCATGGCAGGACCGGACCCTGTGGGATAGCGCGGAGATCGCCGAGGGCGTCCGCCTCCTACAGGGCGCGCTGCAGCAGAACCGCCGGGGCGAGTACCAGCTGCAGGCCGCCATCGCCGCGCTGCAGGACGACGCGGCGACGGCCGCCGAGACGGACTGGCCGCAGATCCTCGAGTGGTATGACGAGCTGGTCGCGCTCACCTCCAACCCGATCGCACGTCTCAGCCGGACCGTGGCCATGGCCCACGTCCTCGGTCCCGACGCTGCGCTCGCCGAGCTCGACGACCTGACGGAGACCCTGGGGGAGCACCACCGCTACCTCGCTGCGCGCGCCTTCCTGCTCGAGCGGGCCGGAGAGTATGCCGCTGCCGCCCAGTTCTATGCGGACGCCGGCTCGCGCACGCCCAACCTGCAGGAGCGGGAGCACCTGACTCGCAGGGCGGCCACTCTACGCGCCCGCTGCTAACTCCAGCGGCAACTGCAGTGCTGCCGTGGACACGGCTCACGACGATGCTCACTGATGGTCGATGACATGTCCCGCTGAGGCGTGAAGGACTGCTGCACTGGGCAGGTGGAAATGGCGGCGCCAGCATCCGCCAGCACGCCTGTGGGTGAGGAGCGTCCGCGCGATCAGTCGGTGTTCGGCATCAGCTCAAGGAGCGGACGACGAGTGCCTCGCCGGCTGCGAAGCCGGCGGCGACGAGCGCTTGCTCGGTGCCCTCACGCCGTCGCCGGCTCGACACGATCGCGAGACCGACCATGCTCACGGAGTGCAGCGCGTCCACGACGGCGCCGAGCTCGTGCAGCGCGCGGCGGCCGGACCGGTCCGCGTCGGAGGCGAGCAGGGTGACCGCCCCCTGCAGGACGAGGCGCGCTCCGAGGAGCTTGGGCAACATGCCCGGGCGCCAGAGCAGAACGAGTCCGTATGCCGCTCTCCCGCCTTCCAGCGGACCTGACCTCATCGTCGAGCCCGGCCTGCGACGAGGCCCGCTGCGGCCACGCCCGCGACACCCGCCCCGATCGCACCGAGCAGGCCGTGGTGCTGCGAGGCCCACAGTTGGTAGGAACGACTCGTGGAGCGGCTGTCGAACACGCCGTGCGCACCGAAGTCGCGGTCGGAGTCGGCCGGCTCCCACAGGTTGGCCGGCTGGTCGGGGTCACACTTCTCGTCCGTCTGTTGTGAGCTGAACCCGGTCCTTGCGAGGTAGCGGTCGAGCAGGCCCGCTGCGAACTTGTTCGCTATGAGGGTGCCCACGGTGCTGCCGCCCACCCAGTACTCGCGGCGTTCCGGGTGGTCAGCGGCATACAACACCGCATTGGCCGGGATCTCCGGTTGGTAGATCGGCGGAACCGGCTGGGCCTTGTTCGGCAGTCGCGACAGCACCCAGCGGAATTGCGGCGTGTTGACACCCGGCATCTGCACCATCGTCACGTGGACGTTGCTGCGCTCATGCAGCAGCTCGCAGCGCAGCGCCTCGTTGAAACCCTGGATCGCGTGCTTGGCGCCGCAGTAGGCCGTCTGCAACGGGATGCCGCGGTAGGCCAGGGCCGAGCCGACCTGCACGATCGTGCCGTGGTCCCGCGGCTTCATCCGGCGCAGGGCGGACATGGTGCCGTAGACGAAGCCGAGATAGCTGACCTCGGTCACTCTCGTGAACTCCTCCGGGGAGATCTCCCAGAACGGCGAGAAGACCGAGGTGAATGCGACGTTGACCCAGACGTCGATCGGGCCGAGCTCCTCCTCGACCCGGGCAGCCGCGGCCTCCACCTGCTCGTGGTCGGCTGTGTCCGTGGGGATCGCGAGTGCCTTACCGCCCGCATGTTCGACGTCGCGTTGCGCCGCCTCGAGGCCGGCACGTCCGCGGGCGAGCAGGGCAACGGATGCACCCCGCTCCCCGAAGGCGCGCGCGGTTGCCCGTCCGATCCCGCCGGTGGACCCGGTGACGACGACGGTCTGGTGCTGGGGGTGCGTCATGGTGTGACCTCTCCTGGTGGTTGAGCGAGCTTCTGCGCGGCCTCGATCATCACGGCGTGCACAAAGGCCTGCGGGAAGTTGCCCCGCAGCTGGCGCTGCTCGACGTCGTACTCCTCGGTGAACAGGCCCGGTGAGCCGCATGCCGCCCGGTTGCGCTCGAACCAGCGAGCAGCCTCGACGGGCTTGCCCTGCTGGTGCGTCGCGATGGCCATGTCGAACCCGCAGAGCAGGAAGGCGCCCTCCGCATCCGCGAGCGGGCGGGGGTCCTGGCTGAACCGGTAGACGTAACCCTGCCGGCCAAGGTCGCGGCGGACCGCCTCCCAGGTCTGCACGGTACGGGGGTCTGCCGGGGGCACCGCCCCACGGATCGACGCAAGCAGCAGGGAGGCGTCGACCCGGTCGTCGTCAGGAGCGCGTTTCCAACGTCCTTGCTCGTGCAGGCACTCGTTCGAGCAGTCGGCGATGATGCGGTCCGCAAGCGCCGTCCACTCCGAGCCGTCGCTCGGCGGTGCGTGGACGGCCATGGCCTTGAGGCCGGCGGCGCAGATCAGCCGTGAGTGCGCCCAGCGCGCGGGATAGAGCTCCCAGATGCCATAGTCCGGCTCCAGATAGCGGTCACGGATCGTGTCGACCATGGTCTGGGCCGCGTGCCAGCCGTCGATGTCGAGGTGGTCATGCCCGGCGGCCATGGCGAACAGCAGCAGGGCCTCGCCGCAGTTGTCGAGCTGGAACTGGTCATTGACCCAGTTGCCGGCCTTCGCCGAGCCTCCCGGGTAGCCCGGGAGCCCGACGTCGCGCTCGTCCGGCACGGTGCCCCCGTCGATGGTGTACGCCGGCTTGATCCGGGGTCCGTCCGCGAGTACGCGCTCGGTCACGAACGTGACGGCGTTGTCGAGGAGGGGGTGCGCCCCGCAGGCACCGACTGCCTCTCCGGTGTAGCACTGGTCCCGGATCCAGGCGTAGCGGTAGTCGTAGTTGCGGCCGGTGTCGGCCCGCTCCGGCATCGACATGGTGGGCGCGGCCACCATCGCTCCCGTTCCGCTGGTCATCCCGCGCAACACGGCGTAGGACTGTCGCGCGTCGTCAGGGGCGATTGTCATGTCGAGGGTGGGCACGGCCTGGTGCCAGGCGTACTCCGTCGCCGTCCAGCACAGGTGCGCGTCCGGAGGTTCACCCCGGCAGGGTTCACCGCTGACCTCCAGGACCAGGTCGTGGTGCTCGCCGGGGTCGAGCTCGATGACCTGCTCGAGCATGCCGTCCTCGTTGACCTTCGCTTCGAGCGCACCGCTCCACCGAAAGTGCACGGCCCCGGACCGGCCGCTCCACGTGCCGTTGTCGTCGCGGTGCAGCTGCGCCATCCGGTGCTTGCCGAATCCGGCTCGCACGTCGAGCAGAACGCGCACGCGTGTCCTGCCGGACAGCGCCATGATCCTGCGCAGGATGACGGCCCGACGGGGGTCGCCGGGGAAAGCGAGGGCCTCCCGGCACTCGGTGATGGCGTCGGTCGAGACCCACCTGCTGTGCCAGATGAGGGTCCCGTCCTCGTACCGGCCGCCCCACACGAACAAGGGCTGGGTGGGGGTGACGGCGTAGGTGCCCGGTCCTCCGATCAACGATGAGAAGACGGCGTCGTCCTGCCACTGCGGCGCGCACATCCAGCTGTAGTCGCCCCGCGGCCCGACGAGCACGCCGCGCTCGCCGTCCCCCAAGAGCGCATACTCGCGCAGCACATGCGGCGGGTAGAGCTGCTCGCCCTTGTCGGATCTCACCTTGGCCCAGTACCCGTGTCCCCGGGAGCGCAACGGACCGCCGGAGAAGATGCAGCGAGCC
This sequence comes from Intrasporangium chromatireducens Q5-1, assembly GCF_000576575.1. Classification (GTDB taxonomy): domain Bacteria; phylum Actinomycetota; class Actinomycetes; order Actinomycetales; family Dermatophilaceae; genus Intrasporangium_A; species Intrasporangium_A chromatireducens. The sequence continues at coordinate 21,363 of NZ_AWQS01000029.1, read as the reverse complement.
GCCAGCTGACTCACACCCGATTCTCAGACAGTGGTCCCTTTTCCGCCGTTTTCCAGTCATTTGTCACGAGTGACCGTACGGTCATGGCCATACACGTCACCAGGGGAGCTCATGAAGTCCACCGTTCGCGCAGCATGCGCTATTGCCGCCGTCCTCGTCAGCCTGACAGCTTGCGGAAGCAGTCCCACCGTCGGAACTGACCAGGTCCGCCTGGTCGACGCGAAGGTGGCCAGCGAGACCCAGCCCGCGGCGCCTGCGACCTCCGCCGCGGACACCGACGCGCTGGCCGTGGCTGCTGCCGCCAAGGCCGCCGAGGCCAAGGCGAAGGCCGCTGATGAGGCAGCGAAAGCCAAGGCCGCCGCCGACGCAGCCAAAGCCAAGGCCGCCGCCGACGCAGCGAAAGCCAAGGCCGCCGCCGACGCAGCCAAAGCCAAGGCCGCCGCCGACGCAGCCAAAGCCAAGGCCGCCGCCAAGGCGGCGAAGGCCAAGGCCGCTGCCGACGCGGCTGCAAGTGTCTACTACGCCAACTGCTCGGCCGTCCGGGCGGCGGGCGCCGCGCCCATCTACGCCGGTCAGCCCGGCTACTCCTTCAAGCTCGACCGCGACCGAGACGGGATCGCCTGCGAATGACACGTCGGGCCTCGGGTGGCTGACGTCGGAGGCGGCGTCGACCCGTGGCGCGACAGGCTGAGGAGAACCCTCGCCCCTGACCTGCGCGGGCTAGGATCCGGACGGTCGTCGGTGCGCTGCCGCGCCGCGACCGCTCCACGCCGGAACCTCACGATCGGAGGGTAGCGTCATGACGCCACAGACTGACCGCGCCCGCACTGAACCGGTCTGCGCGAGCGACCGGTCCGGCGCCCGCTATCCGCTGACCGTGGACCGGTGGCGCGGCGAGGACGGTTCCCCGCTCATGCTGTCGCCCATGGCGGCCCCCACGCCGGACACGATCGACACCTCGGAGCGGTCGCTGTGGCGCTACGCGGGCGCCCTGCCCGTCGCTGGCGCACACCGGGTGAGCCTGGGCGAGGGGTGGACGCCCATGGTGCCGCTCGACTGGTCCGGGCGGCGGGTGCACTTCAAGCTCGAGTGGTTCAACCCCACGTCGAGCTTCAAGGACCGGGGCGTGTCCGTCATGGTCTCCTACCTCCGGTCCCAGGGCGCTCGCCGCGTCCTTGAGGACAGCTCGGGCAACGGTGGCTCCGCCGTCGCCGCGTATGCCGCAGCAGCCGGGATCGCAGCGAAGATCATTGCGCCGGAGGCGACCTCGGCCGCGAAGATCTTGCAGATCGAGGCGTTCGGTGCGGAGGTCGAGCTCGTCGGGGGCACCCGTGACGAGGTGGCCGCCGAGGCCGTGCGCCAGTCGGCCCGGATCCCCTACGCCAGCCACAACTGGCACCCGATGTTTCTCCAAGGTGCGAAGACGATCGCCTACGAGATGTGGGAGATGCTCGACTTCACCGCGCCGGACAACGTCGTCCTCGTCGCCGGCGCCGGCAGCAACATCCTCGCCTGTGACATCGCGTTCACCGAGCTGATGTCCGCTGGCCTCATCGCCCGTCGTCCGCGACTGCTCGTCGGGCAGCCGGAGCACTGGGCCACGATCGTCGACACGGTCAACGGTGTCGACCCGGCGTCGCGCGGCCCACGGGTCGCCACCATCGCGGAGGGGGCGTCGATCGCGAGCCCCGTCCGACTCCCGGAGGCCGTCGCCGCAGTCCCGCGTTCCGGTGGCGCCGCCGTGGCGGTGTCCGACGACGAGATCCGCTCAGCCGTCCGCCGGCTCACGCGACGCGGCCTGTTTGCCGAACCCACGAGTGCCGTGGCCGCGGCCGCACTCGACCGTTTCATCACGGATGGCACGGTTGCGGCCGACCAGACGACCGTTGTCGTCCTCACCGGGAGTGGCTTGAAGTCGACCGACAAGATGGCGACCGTATTCGCCTCGAGCTGACGCAGACGGATGGAGAGAGCTGAGGCAGCGCTTCACTCCCGTGGCCAGCATCGGCCTCGCACCGTCAGCAGACGTCCCGGTGCCTTCCGCTAGTCGGCCTGCATGCCCCGTGCCTCGGCTTCGGGAGCGCCCAGGAAGCGAGCGGGAACGAGCGCGGCCCCGACGACGCCGCTCAACAGCATCGGGTCGATGGGCGCGCCGCGTCGCATCACGCTGAACTTTCCGGTGGGTTCGAAGACGACTGCGGCGACCTCGCTCGGTCGTCGAACGCCGGCCTCCCGCAGTGCGGTTTGCAGGTCGCTCGCCGTGATGTGTGACCGGTGCAGGTTCTCCTCCACCACAACCGAACCCGCCATGAGCAGGACGGCGTGCCGCATCAGCGCCCGGTCTCCCCAGCGGACCCGACGCAGTCGGCCGGCGACCACCTGCAGCGCGACGAGGGTGCCCAGGGCCACCAGGCCGCCACCGAACCGTGGAGTATCACCCAGCGCGGCACGGCCGATGACGGCACCGAAGGCAATGACCGCGGCCATGTCGAAGCTGGACAGGCGGGCAAGGATCCGCGGTCCGAGCAGCCGGACCATGAGGACCATGGCCACGTACATGCCCGTGGTCGCGATGACGACCGAGAGCGCCTCCTGAGGGCTGATCCATAGCAGCCGCACCATCGGTCCACCTCCCATCCGCTGTTGGCTGAGCGGGCCCGGATTCTCCCGCGGTGCACCGGGCTCTGTTGGCCGTAAGCCATTTACCCCGTCGTCGTATGGAGCCAGTCGAGTACCGCGCGGGCTTGGGCCTCGGTCCAGTTCGTGGCGGCCGGCGCGGCGAGGTTGGCACGTCCTTGGGCGTTCAGGAACTTCTGCAACGTAGCGGGGACCGACTGTGACGCGGCATAGGGCGGTCCTTCCAGCACGAACCGTTCATGGCCACGCCGGTCGAGGAAGAAGACCTCGTCCGAGTGCTGGACGTCGTAGGTCAGGGGGACGCCGGTGCGCCAGTTCCGCACTATCTGGCCTGCAGGTTCGGGAACCCGGTGGCGGTAGACACCCAGATAGTTCCACAGGGTGTCGACGGTGCTCTGGGAGCCGGTGAGGGCCAGCCAGTTGGCCGGAGGCGGCGCATAGAGCCGCCGATACGCCGCAAGCTGCTTCGGGACGTCGCGGCGTGGGTCGACGGTGATCGAGAGGAACACCTCGTCCCCTCCCCGGCCCGCCTGCTGCTCGGCCCGGTCGGTCTGCACGAAGGTGGCGGTGTCCATGGGGCAGGTCTCCTGGCACAGCGTCATCGCGTCGGACACCGCGACGAGCCTCCCAGCAAAGCTGCGCAGGGTGATCGTTCGTCCGTCGCTGGTCGTGAAGGGCAGATCGAGGATGCGAGCCGGCAGGGCGGCGTCGAGCCGGGTGCCCACGTCGGCGCCCGGCGCCGTCGGCGAAGGTGGCTGCTGCACGTCTGTGGTGCACCCGCCGAGCGCGAGCGCCAGAGCCAGCGTGGCCACGCACCACCCGGCGAGGGCGACCCGCGGCGCCCTCACAGCGCCGCCAGAGCGGTCGGGTAGGTGATCCACCCGGCCGGCTGATCGGAGCCGTCGGCCGGGAAGACGGGGATGGCCCCGCACCCGGTGAGGGTCAGCGCCTGCAAGGCAGTCTCCAAGGTGTCGTCGCTGCGGATCCTGGCGGGCAGCTCGGTGATGATGGCGGCTCGGTCGGTGCTCTCGTGACCTTCTGCCAGCGCATCCGCGACGGCGCGGGCGGTGAGGATCCCTCGGAACCGCCCGTCGTCATCGGTGACGGGCAGGACGCCGTATGCCGCCCTGCTCAGCTGCGCTGCCGCGGCAGCGAGGCTGGCGCTCGCCCGCAGCGGACTGGGGAGCGGGACCATCGCGGTTGCGACCCGGAGCTTCTGCGCGGGGGTCACCGGAACCGAGAGGTCGATCCCGCGCCGCCGCAGTTTCAGCGTGTAGATCGAGTCCTCTCCGAGGCGGTGGCTGACGGCGGTCGCGACGACGATGGCCGCCATGAGCGGCAGGATGATGGAGTACTCCCCGGTCAGCTCGAACAGGATGATCACGGCGGTGATGGGCGCCCGAGCCGCGCCGGCGAAGACCGCCCCCATGCCGATCAGTCCGTACGCTCCGGCTGCGCCGGCCACGTTGGGGAGCAGCTCCTGGGCGAGATAACCGTAGGCGGATCCGAGCATGGCGCCGATGAAGAGGCTGGGCGCGAAGACCCCGCCAGACCCGCCGATGCCGATCGTCAGCGACGTCGCGACCATCTTGCCGACCAGCAGGAGCAGGAGGAACCAGAGCGCGTAGCCGCCGCCAACGGCCTTGCCGAGGACGGGATACCCCACGCCGTACATCTGCGGCAGGACGAGTAAGAGCAGCCCGAGGGCGAGGCCGCCAACAGCCGGTCGGAGCCACTCCGGGCCTCGCCATACCGAGTCGCACCCGTCCTCGATGAGGTAGAGCACCTTGGTGAAGGCGACGCCCACCACTCCGGAGAGGACGCCGAGGACGGCATAGAGGAGGTACTCGCCGGGATGGGTGACGGTGAAGGCCGGCAGGTGCAGGAATGAGGCGTTGCCGAAGGCCATCCGGCCGATGGCCGCGGAGGTCACAGCCGAGATGACGACGAGACCGAAGGCGCTCGTCGTGAAGTCCGCGAGAATCAGCTCGAGGGCGAAGAACACGCCGGCGAGCGGAGCGTTGAAGGTCGCGGCGATCCCACCGGCTGCACCGCAGGCGACGAAAAGCCTCATCCGGCCCTCCGGCGCGCGAGCGACGATGCCCACTGTCGATCCGAGGGCGGAGCCGATCTGGACGATCGGGCCTTCCCGCCCCACGGATCCTCCTCCACCGATGCAGAGAGCCGATGCCAGCGCCTTGACCGCCGCCACCCGAGGAGCGATGCGGCCGCCGCGGCGGGCCACGGCATACATGACCTCCGGGACGCCGTGCCCGCGCGCCTCGCGGGCGAAGAAGTGCACCAGCGGCCCATAGATCAGACCAGCCACGACAGGGGCAAGCACCACGAACCAGCGACCCAGCGCCGGGAGGTGAGGGTTGGCGGCGCCAGGTGTGGCCGCATAGTCGGTGTGCCCCGTGAAGAGCACCGTGAAGGTGGTGATCAACCACCGGAAGAGGATCGCGAAACCGCCTGCACCGGCACCGATGAGCAGGGCCACGGCGAGCAGCCCCCCAGCGCGGCCATGAGCGCGTGGGCCGAGAGGTTCCCGGGTGGTCGAGGCGGCGATCCGGCCGAGTATGGCCGCAACGGGGGCAGACAGGTCTCCGGCGCGCATCACTTGCAGTATGCAACCATTGCATCATGCCGGACAACACGCGTGGTCGGCGTCTCCCCCCGGGGAGCGCCTCCGAGGGCGATGCGGACGCTCTGGTGACCTCGCTCCTCACCGCGTCGCGAACCCTCGTCGGGGTGTCGGCACGCTCCCTGGCGGAGGTCGAGGAGACCGTCACCGTCACCCAGTTCCGCACGCTTGTAGTCCTTGCCGGCCACGGCGCGATGACGCTGGTGCGGCTGAGCCGCCTGCTCGAGGTCAACTCCTCGACGGCCCAGCGGCAGGTCGACCGGCTGCTGGGACTCGGACTCGTCAGTCGTCGAGAGAACCCGGAGGACCGCAGAGAGGTGCGGGTGGACCTCACCGCGGAGGGCGCACGTATTGTCTCCACGGTCACCCGCCGCCGCCGGGGCGCCATCGCAGCCATCGTCCGGCGGATGCCGGAGGGACAACGCGACGCCCTGATCTCCGCCCTCGAGGCCTTCGCGCTGGCTGCGGGGGAGCCCTTGGCGGAGGTCGATGCCGCAGGCCGCCTCGGGTGGTGAGCGGCTGCAGCCTCTACACCGGGGCGCGGGGCGCAACGGCAGGGAACCGGAGACCGGGGCGGCTACCCAAGGGGTGATGGCAGACCTCAGCGGGTGGGGGCCGCTTGGGGCGCCGACCGCGTCGCTGGGCCGTGGTCGGGGTAAGCACCGCCTGTCCCCAGTACGTCCAGCTGACCGACCTCCGCGAAAGGCCAATGTGGACATCCCCGTCCTCGTGCTCTGTTTCGCCGTCCTGCTCGTGATCGGGGTGCTGCTCTCCGAGATCGCGCATCGGACGATCCTGTCGAGCACCGTGATCTTCCTCGTCGGCGGCTTCGTCCTCGGCCCGGGCGTGCTCGACGTCCTGCACGTGCAGCAGGGTGACGCGGCGGTGTCCGTTCTCGCCGAGCTGGCGCTGTTCTCCGTGCTCTACAGCGACGGCATGAAGGCCGGCCTCGGCGAGCTGCGCAGGGCGTGGCGGCTCCCCGGCCGCGCCCTGCTCCTCGGACTGCCCATCACCCTCCTGCTCACCGCCTTTGTCGCTCACTGGCTGGTGGGGCTGCCGTGGCTCGAGGCGTTCCTGCTCGGTGCTGTCCTCTCACCGACCGACCCCGTCTTCGCCGCCGCGATCGTCGGCAGGGGCGAGGTTCCGGCGCGCCTGAGGCATCTGCTCAACGTCGAGTCCGGGCTCAACGATGGCCTGGCGCTTCCGATCGTCCTGCTCCTCCTGTCGGCGGCGGGGGCGCAGGGAAGTGGCGGCTGGCAGCTGGCTGAGGAGCTGCTGCTCGGGGTGGCGATCGGCATCGTGGTGCCCAGCGTGGTCATCCTGCTCGAGCGAGTGCCCCTGCTCGCAGCGACGGAGTCCTTGCAGCCCTTGCTCCCGGCCGCGACCGGGCTGGTGGTTCTCGGCCTGTGCCTGACGACGCAGGCCAACCTCTTCCTGGCTGCCTTCACGGCCGGTGCGACGGTGGCCTCGCTCTCGCCACGGTTCAAGAAGGAGTTCGAGCGCGTGGGAGAGCTGGTTGCGGAGCAGCTCAAGCTCGTCGGAATCCTCGTCTTCGGCGCCCTCCTCACGCCGACCTTCCTCTTCCGCGACGTCGGCTGGGAGGGCTGGCTGTTCGCCGTTCTCGCCCTCGTTGTTGCCCGCCCGGCGGCGCTGTACCTCTCGTTCCTCGGCTCGCGGTTCCCGCTCAAGGAGCAGGTTGCCGCGATGTGGTTCGGGCCCAAGGGCTTTGCGTCCGTCGTCTACGGCCTGCTCGTCCTCAGCGCCGGGATCCCCGAGGGTGATCACCTCTTCCATCTGGTCGGGGCCACCATCGCGCTGTCCGTCGTCGCGCACTCCTCCACGGACGTCGTCGTCGCCGGCCAGTTCGCCGACTCGGAGGCGAAGTCGTGAGCCGGGTCGGGCACGTGCCACTTTCCGCGCCGGGCATGGGAGCGGCCACCGGCTGGGCCCGCGAGAACAACTGCGTCGTCAAGACGCTGGGCGCCGCATTCGACCCGATGGGTGACGCAGAGCGCGCGCTGGAGCAAAGCGGTGCGGGGCAGTCGGTGGCCGCTGGTGAGGGACTCGAAGGGCGGGGACATCACCTCCCGGTCTCAGGTCGGGTTCGATTGTCGCGATGGGCGCTCGGGCGGTCCGCGCTGACGGGCCACGGCGAGCCGGGCCACCGTCCGGGGTGGTCTCTGGCCCGCTGTCGGCCGATCGTCCGTGGCCCGCTGCGGCCACCCGAGTGGCTTGCGCGGGCGAGGAGCCGCGGTCGGGGGTGTGGCGTCGGCGATGGAGCAGACCACGTCGTCGAACTCGGCACGGAGCCACTCCTCGTCGGAGAGCACGACGTCCCAGAACTCCTCCTCGAGAGCAACTCGCTCCGCGGCCTCGTCTGCTGTGCCAGTGCTCGGCATGGCCACCACCCCGCTCTCAGGCGCTGATCGCCTGGCGGTGCTCCTTGTCCTTGGTGACGACGCTGACCCGTCGGGGCTTCGCCTGCTCCGCGACCGGCACCCGGAGGGTGAGGACACCTGCGTCGTAGCTGGCCTCGATGTTGCTCGTGTCGAGGTTGTCGCCGAGGAACAGCTGTCGGCTGAAGACGCCGCGCGGCCGTTCCGCCGCGATCATCTCGCGGTTGTCCTCGGTGGGCCGCTCGGCCCTGACGGTGACGACGTTGCGTTCGACGTCGACGTCGATGGAGTCGGGGCGCACCCCCGGTAGGTCGAGCTCGACGAGGAAGGTGTCGCCGTCGCGCCAGGCGTCCATCGGCATGGCCGCAGGGCGGGCGAGGGTCCCGGTCACGCCGAAGACCTGCTCGGCGAGACGGTCGAACTCGCGGAAGGGGTTGGGGCGCATCAGCATCGCAACCACCTCTCTCTCCTTTCGAATCTGCAGAGGCGATGTATCAGCGCGACCCTCACTGATCTACAGTGACGGTCATAGGTTTGATATAGCACGGGAAGGAAGCGAGTGCAAGAGTCGACCATCGACCTGTCGCCCGCGGCGACGGCGACGCCCGATGCGGACCGCGGCGTCTATGGCATCTCGGTCGCCGCCGAGCTGGTCGGGATGAGCGAGCAGTCGCTGCGGTTCTACGAGACCCGCGACCTGCTCCTGCCCGACCGCACGCCCGGCGGCACCCGGCGCTACAGCGCCAACGACTTGGTACGGCTGCGCCGCATTGGGCAACTGCTGGACGCAGGACTCAACCTCGCGGGCATCGCGATGGTGCTCCATCTGGAGGCAGAGAACGCACAACTGCGCGAAGAGAAGGAGGGCCTGTCATGACCGACTCGACGTTCGAGCACGAGGCGGCGGAGCACGACCTCGTCGAGCAGCAGGAACCGGTGTCGGACGACCCGGACGGCGAGACCGCCGAGCTGGCGGGGGTGGGCGCGACACCCGAGCCGGAGGCCTCGGAGGCCGACTGGCTGGAGCAACAGCTCCCCGTCACCGGCGACGACGCCGAGGACTACCCGCCCGCCGACTCCGCCGGCGACGAGAGCGGGTAGGCGCAGCACTAGTTGCGGCGGGCGATGCTCGTCGTGAGTGCCGTCGCGAAGGCGGTCCACGCGGCATACGGCACCAACCTGGCGCGCCGGGCACTGCTCGACGCGCCCGCCCGGCGCGCCAAGTCCGCCGAGCTCGCGGTCAGCAGGGCGCTCTCGACCGCCGCCACCCAGGGGCGGCGGAACCGCCAGAAGACCACGCTCCAGCCGGCGTTCAGGGACAGGTTCACGAAGAGGGCCCGCCGGTAGGCCCTCGCCTCCTCGACCCTGCCCTGTCGCTCGAGGTCGGTCAGCACCGCGGCGGAGGTCGTCGCGATGTCCGCGTAGAGGGCGGTCCACACGACCGGGAAGGCCAGCTGCGGCGGCTGCCACGGCGGCAGGTCGAGCGACCGGTACCAGACCGCGCCGGTCGTCGTGGCCACCGAGCCGGCGACGGCGGCGGCCGCGGTCGCCGCCGAGGTGACCGCGAGGTTCCGCGGTCCGCGGTCGGGGACCGCGTCCTGGGCCGACGCGCCGACGGCCTCGGCGAACGTCGTGAGACCGCCCGGCGGGGCGCCGACGAGCTCTCGGATGTCGTTCTCCGTGCAGACGACTTCGTGCACGACGCTGTCGATGAGCGTTCGGGCCAGACCGGTGTCCAAGGGCGTGACCAGGCCGATCCAGAGGCTGGCCAGCCGTGGGGTGAGCACGGGCACGGTGGCGATGAGACGTCGGCCGTGGCCGGTCAGCTCGGCGTAGCGCCGCAGCATCTCCTCATAGGTCATCACCTCGGGGCCGCCGATGTCGAACGTCCGGCTCACCGAGTCGGGCAGGCGCGCCGCGCCGACCAGGTAGTGGATCGCGTCCGCGATGGCGATCGGCTGGACCCGGTTGCGCAGCCACTTCGGGGCGATCATGACCGGCAGGCGGGAGGCGAGGTGGCGCAGCATGTCGAAGGACGCGGACCCGGTGCCGAGCACGACGGCTGCCTGCAGGACCGCGGTCGGCACCCCCGAGCCGAGCAGGATGCGGCCCACCTCCTCGCGGGACGCGAGGTGTTCGGACAGGTCCTCACCGCGGGGGTGCAGGCCGCCGAGGTAGACGATGCGGCGCACGCCGGCGTCGCGGGCCGCCCGGCCGAAGTTGCTGGCCAGGGACCGGTCGTGCTCGGCGAAGTCGTCGCCGTCGCCCATCGAGTGGATCAGGAAGTACGCCACCGTCACGCCCGCCATGGCGCGGTCCAGGTCGGCCGGTGACCCGGCATCGCCCTCGACGATCTCGACCCGGTCATGCCACGGCTTGGCCTCGATCCGCGACGCCTTCCGTGCCAGCACGCGCACCCGCCAGCCGTCCCGCAGCAGCGCGGGCACGAGCCGACCGCCGATGTAGCCGGTGGCGCCCGTGACGAGGGCGGTCCCGCGCCCGCCGGGGCCCCCGGGCGCCGCCCCCGGGGCCGTCTCCTCCGTCGCAACGCCTGTGGGCGTCCTGCCGTTCAGGTCGGGCCCGGTCGTCGGTGCGGGACCTGGTCGGGGGTCGTTCGTCATGGCTATCACCTTGCGAGGTTGAGGATCGGATGGAGGAGCAGGAGCATCCCGGTCGACCACGTGACGTGCGTGATGGCGGGGCCGAGGATGCCGCCGGTGACCCGCCGCTGCAGGGCGGTGACGAGCCCGAGGGCCAGGGCCGCCAGGACGAGCAGCGGGACCCCGCTGCCGACGGTCGCCAGGGTGTAGAGGGCGGTCGTCCCGGCGATCGCCGCGTGCGGGGGCAGCGCCGACTGGAGCGCGCCGCGGAAGAAGAGCTCTTCGGCCACCCCGTTGACGACCGTGAGGGCGACGACCAGCGGGAGGGGGCCGGTGTCCGCGTGGTCGAGCAGGGACAGCACGGGGTCGCGCAGCACCGGCACGCGTGCCACGACGAGTGCGCCGGCGAGAAAGACCACGAGCAGCAGTGCGGCCAGCACCAGCGACTGCACTACCGGTCGCGACCGCCGCCCTGCCCGCGTCTGCCCGGAGCCGAGGTGCAGCGGGCCGGAGAGGAGGGCGCCGACGGTCCAGACAGCGGCGAGGGCGAAGCCGAGCCGGAAGAAGGCCGGGTCGCCCGGCCGGACCCGCAGGGTCAGGGCCAGACCGATCCCGCCGACCAGCAGGGTGACCCCCGCGACGAGCCGTCTGCGCCGGACGGCACGCGGAGTGGGACGGGGCGCGTCGACCGCCACCGGCCGGACGAGCGCCGCCTCGAGGAAGCGGCGCAGCTCGGTGACGGGCGAGATCACCGGGGACGTCCCTTGACGACGGCGAGGCGGGCGAGCGCGTCCCGTCGTTCGTCGGCGTGGTCGACGACCCGCTCCGCGTAGCCGCGGTCGTACCCGTCGTCGTGGCGCCACGGCTCGTGGACGGCGGCGCCGGACAGGTGGCGCAGCTCCGGGACCCACCGGCGCACGTAGTCGCCATCGGGGTCGAACCGCAGTCCCTGCGTCACCGGGTTGAACACGCGGAAGTACGGCGCGGCGTCCGTCCCGGTCCCCGCGACCCACTGCCAGCCGTGGTTGTTCGAGGCGAGGTCGCCGTCGAGCAGGTGCTCGAGGAAGTGCCGCGCTCCGACCGGCCACCACGTGTGCAGGTCCTTGACGAGGAAGCTGGCGGTCACCATGCGCAGCCGGTTGTGCATCCAGCCCTCGGCGAGCAGCTGGCGCATGCCCGCGTCGACGAAGGGGTAGCCCGTCCGTCCCGCCCGCCAGGCTTCGACGAGCCCCGGCTCGTCGTCGTAGGGCATCCCACGCAGCTCGTCGCGCCAGTCGTGCCAGGCTGATTCCGGGTCGTGCCACAGCACGTCGGCGTAGAACTCGCGCCACGCGAGCTCGGTGACGAACCGGTCGACGCTCGTGGCCGTCGCGGGGGAGCGTCGCGGCGCGAGGTCCGCGAGCAGGGTGCGCGGGTGCACCTCCCCGTACTTGAGGGGGACGGACATCCGGCTCGTCGCGTCGAGGTCGGGCCGGTCCCGGTCGATGCCGTATGACGTGAGCTCCGTCTCGAGGAACGCCTTCCACCGCTTCAACGCAGCCCGCTCGCCGGCGTCGTCCGGCTCGTCCGGTCCGTCGAGGGGCTCACCCGGCACGCCGGTGCGCCACGCGACGTCCGCCGGGTTGGCCGGTGCCGGCCAGCCCTGCGCGCGCCACGCCCGGGAGAACGGGGTGAAGACCCGGTAGGGGCCGCCCTGAGCCGTCCGGACCGTCCCCGGCCCAGCGGCATACGGGCTGCCGGTCGGGACGAGCCGCGCACCGACTGCGCCGAGCCGTGCTGCGACGCGCTCGTCGCGGCGTCGCCCATAGGGCGTCGTCTCCACGGTGACGTGGACCTCGTCGGCGCCCACCTCGGCGGCGAGGTCGGGCACCACCTCGGCCGGGTCACCCGTGCGGATGACGAGCGCCCCGTCGAGGTCGTCTCGCAGTGCCGTGAGCGAGGCCCGGAGGCGACCGGCACGCGCCCCTGCGGAGCGGAGCAGCGCCGGGTCGAGAACGAAGAGCGGCACGACCTCGTCGGCCGCGGCCGCCGCCGCGAGCAGAGCGGGGTGGTCGCCGAGACGCAGGTCGCGGCGAAACCACAGGATGCTCGTCGTCATGACCCTCCGGACCGGGCGAGGCGAGACGCGACCGCGTCCCAGACCCGCACCGGCAGCACCGAGGCGATCTTCATCAGCACGGCCATCGGCAGCGGGAAGACGATCTCGTGGTCGCCGCGTTCGAGCCCGTCGGCGATGGCCCGGGCCGCCTGGTCGGGCTCGATGAGGAACGGCATGGGGAACGTGTTCCCACTTGTCATCTCCGTACGCACGAAACCGGGCGCAACTGTCGTCACGCGGACGCCGTGGCCGGCCAGCCCGGCGCGCAGGGACTCGAGCAGGTGCAGCTGCGCGGCCTTCGTCGCGCCGTACGCCTCCGCGCCCGCCAGCCCGCGGTAGCCCGCGACGGAGGCCACGCCGACGAGGTGGCCGGAACGGGCCTCGACCATCGGGGGCACCGTTGCGGCGAGGAGGTTGTTCAGGCCGAGCAGGTTGACCTCGACGTGGCGGGCGAAGCCCTCGCGATCCCACCGCGCGGCGTCGAACTGCTGCCACGTGCCGGCGCTCCACACGACGATGTCGGGTCCGCCGAGGCGCTGGTGGACCTCCGTGGCCGCAGCCGTCACCTGGTCGGGGTCGGTGACGTCGCACGGGGCGACGAGCATGCGGCCGGCCGACACGTCGGCCAGCCGGTCCTCACGGCGGGCGCTGATGGCGACGCGCGCACCGCGGGCGACGAGCTCGTTCGCGACGGCCGCACCGATCCCGCTCGAGGCGCCCACGACCCAGCACCGCTGCCCCGCAAGGGTCTTCGCATGCCTAATCACCGGGCGACTCCGGTCGTGGTGGTCTCCAGCCGGAACTGCGCGACGTCGAGGTAGCCGGCCCGGAAGCCCGCCTCGCAGTAGGCCAGGTAGAACTCCCAGGTCAGGCGGAAGGTCTCGTCGAACTGCTCCGAGCGGATCGATGGCCAGACAGCGAGGAAGGTGTCGCGCCAGCGGTGCAACGTCTCGGCGTAGTCGGGGCCGAAGGAGTGCTCGCTCGCCACGCGCAGCCCGGCCGCGGCCGCGTGCTGGCGGATCGCGGTGGGAGAGGGAATGATGCCGCCGGGGAAGATGTGCTTCTGGATCCACCCGTAGGAGTTACGAGTCGCGAGGTAGCGGTCGTGTGACATGAGGATCGACTGCAGGGCGATGCTGCCGCCGGGTCGCACCAGTCGGGCCAGCGTGGCGAAGTACTCCGGCCAGTACTGCTCGCCGACGGCCTCGATCATCTCGACGCTGACGACGGCGTCATAGCGGCCGGTGACGTCCCGGTAGTCCTGCACGACGACCTCGACCCGGTCGCCGAGCCCCGCCTCGGCGATGCGCTTGCGCGCCAGGTCGGCCTGCTCGACGGAGAGGGTGACGGTCGTGACGTCCGCCCCCCGGCGAGCGGCCTCCATCGCGAGGGTGCCCCAGCCGGTCCCGATCTCGAGCAGGCGGGTGCCTCGACGGGCTCCGGCCAGGTCGAGGACGGCCTGCACCTTGCGCTGCTGGGCGTCGGCCAGGTCCTGCTCCGGGAGCGGCAGGTCCGGGTCGAACAGCGCCGAGCTGTAGGTCAGGGTGGGGTCGAGGAACGCCGCGAACAGCTCGTTGCTCAGGTCGTAGTGGGCGGCGATGTTCGCCTGGGTGTGGGCTCGGGCGCCGCGCTGGGTGCCCGGGATCGGCTGGTCCACGAATCGCCGGAGCCGGAGCAGCCAGCCGGGCAGCACCGCTTCGACGCGCTCTGCGTAGGGCGTGAGGGCATCAGCCAGGTCCGTGCCCGGGGCCGCCCGCCACTCGCCCGACGTGTAGCCCTCGCCGATGCCGACCTTCGGCTCGCGCGCCAACCGTCGGTAGAAGGCCTCGGGCCGGACCAGCTCGATCCGGGGCCGGGCCGGTGAGCCGTGCCCGCCGGGCGCCGCACCCGTGCGCCGTGGGCCGGGCGCGGCGGGCAAAAGGGTCCCGTCGGGCAGGGCGATGTCGACCGGCACCCGTCGGGCGGCCATCCGGAAGAGGGTGCGGGCGGCCAGGGCCCGCGCGCCGAGACGCGTGGCACTGGATGACGGCACGACGGGCGCGGGGACGGGACGGGAGATGGTGGGGGTGTGCGTGGTCATCGCACGGCCTCCTTGGGGTGGGGCGGACGGGGCAGGACGGGAAGGCGGCGCCACAGCCGGATGCCGTGGAAGCGGATCAGTGCGCTCACGCGCTGGGTCATCAGGGGATGGGTCAGGGCGACGCGCAGCAGCGCCCGGGTCGTCGCCGGCTCGGGCGTGCCCCGGCTCGTGGCGGTGAGCACCCGCTCGCCGGCGCGGTCGAGGCCGACGACGACGCTGACGCGCCGGCGCTCCAGCCGGAGGCGGATGTCATAGCGGCCGGACACGTCGTTGAAGGGGGAGACGTAGAACTGCTTGTCGGTGGCGGCGCGGCCCGTCTCGTCGACCTCGAGCAGGTAGGCGTGGCGCTCGCCGTAGGTGTTGTGCACCTCGAAGACGGCCGCTCGCAGGTCGCCCCCGCGGCCCAGGCACCAGAACACCGTCAGTGGGTCGAAGACGTGTCCGAGTACCCGGGCGTTCGCGAGCATGAGGAGCCGGTCGTCCGGCTCGACCGCGATGCCGCGCCCGGCGAGGAACCGGACGAGGTCTCCGCGGATGCCGCCGCCGAGCCGGCCCCCGTCGAGGTGGTCGGCGGCCGTGAACCGCGCGAGCGGGCGCAGCAGGGCGGGCGGTTCCGGGAGGTCGTCGAGGTCGACGAGCCACTGGTAGGACCGGTGGCGGAACGCGTGCCGCACGGGGACGCGGCGGGTGTGGGTCACCTCGCCCACGACGAGGGCGGGCACCTGGGGTGGCGCCGGCACGGTCACCACGCGACCCCGAACTTGCGGGCCGCGGCAACGCCCGAGCGGCAGCCGTCCTCGTGGAAGCCCCAGCCGAGATGCGCCCCGGCGAAGGCCAGCCGGTCGCCGCCGGCTGCACGCAGGCGCTCGGCGGCCGCCACGGCCCTGGCGGTGAAGACGGGGTGGGTGTAGCTCATCCGGGCGGTGACGGTCGCCGGGTGGATGCGCTCGGTCGCCCCGAGCGTGACGACGTGCTCGTGCTCGTCGGCCAGGCCCTGGAGCCGGTTCATCCAGTAGCTGACGACGACGCGCTCGGCCCCGCCCACACAGCTGGGGAGGCGGTAGTTCCACGACGCGCGGGCACGCGGCAGGTCGGGCAGCAGGGACGCGTCGCGGTGCAGCCAGGTCTCGTTGCGGGAATAGGTGATCGACGCGAGGTCCGACTTCTCGTCCGGGGTCGCGTCGGCGAGGAGGTCGAGGGCCTGGTCCGCGTGGGTCGCGATGACGACCCGGTCGAAGCGTGCCGTTCCGGCCGCGGTCCGCACGTCGACCGCGTCGTCATGCCGCTCCACGGCGGACACGGCCACGCCGGTGCGCACGTCCGGCAGGCGCTCGGTGAGGCGCTCCACATAGCTGCGCGATCCGCCGACGACGGTCCGCCACGTCGGGGACCCCGTGATGCGCAGCATCCCGTGGTGGTCGAGGAACCGGAAGAGGTGGCGCGCGGGATAGGCGCCGGCGTCCTGGTCGCCACACGACCAGACGCACGCCACGAGGGGGATCGCGAAGTGGCTGATGAAGTAGTCGGTGTAGCCGCCGTGCTCGAGGAACTCCGACCAGGTCGGGTCACCGCCGCCCGTCTCTAGCAGCCGTCGGGCCTCGCGATGGAAGCGGGGGACCTGTCGGAGCAGGCTGACGAAGCGGGGGTCCGCGAGCCGGCGGGGCTGGGCGAGGATGCCGCCGAGGCCACGGCCGCCGGCGTAGGACAGACCGCACTGCTCGCAGGTGATGCTCATGCTCATCTCGGTGGGCCGGGTCTGCACCTCGAGCTCCTCGAAGAGCCGCAGCAGGTGGGGGTAGGTCCGGTCGTTCATCACGATGAACCCGCTGTCGATGCGCAGGGGTGCTCCGGCCGTGCTCGTCACCTCGTGGGTGTGCGCGTGCCCTCCGAGTCGGTCCTCGGCCTCGTAGACGGTCACGTCGTGGGTGCGGTTGAGCAGGTGCGCGGCGGTGAGGCCGGACACTCCTGCCCCGATCACGGCGACGGTGGGCCGGGTTCGTTCTGCCATCTCGATCCTCCAGATTGCTGCGGCGACGGTTTCGACCCTAGAATGTCCGTACAAGGTTTGTCAAAGGTTTGGAGAAGGTATGCACATCGAGCGCACCGTCACGACCGCCGCCCCGCTCGAGGCGGTCTTCGGGTATCTGGCCGACTTCACGACGACGACCGAGTGGGATCCGGGAACCGTGCGGACGAGCCGCGTCGCCGGGGACGGCGGAGTCGGCACGCGGTACCACAACAGGTCCCGGTTCCTCGGCCGGGAGACCGAGCTGACCTATGTCGTCGAGCAGCTCGTTCCGGGCAGCGTCATCCACCTGCGGGGGGAGAACCGCACCGTCGTCGCCGACGACACGATGACGTTCGTGCGGACGCCCACCGGGGGCACCCGAGTGACCTACCGGGCGGCCTTCTCCTTCAAGGGCCCCGCTCGGCTCGTCGCGCCACTGCTGTCGCCGGCGTTCCGCCGACTCGGTGACGAGGCCGAGCGTGGCCTCTACCAGTGCCTCGACCGGCTCGCCGCCTAGGCTGTCGGTCGATGTACACCATCAAGCGGGCTGCCGAGCAGGTCGGGATCAGCGCCGCGACGCTGCGCGCCTGGGAGCGCCGCTATGGCATCGTCGCACCGACGCGAAGCGACGGCGGCTACCGGCTCTACGACGAGAAGGATGTCCGGGCCCTCGCCCTGATGGCCCAGCTCGTCAACGACGGCTGGACGCCGAGCCTCGCGGCGGGGGAGGCGACCCGCCGGCTCGAGGCCGAGGCCGCGCAGGACAAGCGGCCCCGCCCCGCTGTGCCGCTGGGCGTCGAGGACTCCCCGCGCGCGCAGCCATCGTCCGCGGCGTTCGCCGAGGTGCTCGTCGAGGCCGGCGCGGCCCTCGATGCCGAGGCCCTCGCTGCGGCCCTCGACGAGATGTTCGCCGTCGGATCCTTCGAGGCCGTGGTCGACCAGCACCTGATGCCGGCGATGGGTGGGCTCGGGGCGGCCTGGGCGGCGGGCCGGATCAGCG
Source organism: Intrasporangium chromatireducens Q5-1 (assembly GCF_000576575.1). GTDB lineage: Bacteria > Actinomycetota > Actinomycetes > Actinomycetales > Dermatophilaceae > Intrasporangium_A > Intrasporangium_A chromatireducens. Next base: position 3,900 of record NZ_AWQS01000029.1, on the reverse strand, counting down.
TCGCGGGCGAGCACTTCGTCTCCAACGCGGTGCAGCGGCGACTCGCAGCCGGCTACGAGGCTGCGGCGAGCTTCGCCTCCGGGCCGCCCGTGCTCGTCGGTCTCGGCCCGGGCGGCCGGCACGAGCTGGGACTGCTCGCGTTCGCAGTGGCCGCCCGACGCCGCGGGCTCGCGACGGACTACCTCGGCGCCGACCTGCCCGTCGCCGACTGGGTCAGCGCCGCCCGGGAGCGGGGGCCCGCCGCGCTCGTGCTCGCCGTGCCCACGCCGGACGACGTCGAGCAGGTTGCGGCGGTCGTGGCAGCCGTGCGTCGAGCGCGTCCGGACCTGCTCATCGCCGTCGGCGGCGCTGAGCAGGACCGCGCCCCCGCGCAGGTGCTGCGGCTGGGTCACGACATCGGGACCGGCGCCGCCCTGCTGGCCACGTCTCTCGGCCGGGCCGCCGCCGGCCTCGCCGCCGGGTCAGGGTCGCCGCAGTAGGGCGACGAGGAAGGTCGAGTCGTCCGTGAACGGACGCAGGTCCCAGGCGGACAGCAGCAGGTCGGTCGCGAAGCCGGCGTGGGCAGCATCGTCGAGGAAGGCACTGAACTCGTAGCCCCGCCCGGCACCGAAGCCGATGGCTGCCCGCCCGCCCGGGACGAGATGTGCATGCAGCCGCTGCAGCACGGGCCGCCGAGTGCTCGGCGCCAGGAAGGCCATCACGTTGCCGGCGCTGACGACGGCGTCGAACGGCTCGTTGATGCCCCGTGTGGGCAGGTCGAGCTCGGCGAGATCTCCGACCAGCCACCGCGGCCCCGGGTGGTCCTGCTCGGCCGCGGCGATGAGCCGGGCGTCGCCGTCGACGCCCACGACGTCGTGTCCAACCGAGTGCAGGTGGGCCCCGGTTCGGCCCTGGCCGCAGCCGGCGTCGAGGATCCGCGCGTGCCGGGGGACGAGTGCGTCGACGAGCCGTGCCTCGCCGGCGAGGTCCTCACCGGCACGAGCCATGGCGCGGAAGCGCTCGACGTACCAGTCGGAGTGGCCGGGGTCGGCCGTGATCTTTCGTGTCCAGAGGCTCTGCTCGACCATGGCGACATTGTCGCAACGTGCCAGCCGCCCCACTCACCATGCTGCCGTCCGGGACCCAGGTGGGCGGCATACGGCCCGGGGAGCCGGACTCGCTCGCAAGGTCAGCGACGCGGCATACCCGCTCGCGCGACGCGGGCTGGGGACAGCGTCAGAAGAAGACGCTGGCGAGGAGCACGAGGGCGAAGCCGACGACCGAGATGACGGTCTCCATGACCGACCACGACTTGATCGTCTCCCAGACCGAGAGGCCGAAGTACTCCTTGACGAGCCAGAAGCCGGCGTCGTTGACATGGCTGAAGAAGAGGGAGCCGCAGCCGACAGCGAGCACGAGCAGGGCCAGGTGGTTCGTCGACAACGTCGAGGCGAGCGGTCCGACGATGCCCGCCGCAGTGATGGTGGCGACGGTCGCCGAGCCGGTGCCCAGGCGGATCAGCACCGCGACGAGCCAGCCGAGCAGCAGAGCGGAGAAGTGCACGCCGGTCGCCCAGTCGCGGATGACGTTGCCCACTCCGGCGTCGACGAGGGTCTGCTTGAAGCCGCCGCCCGCGGCGACGATGAGGATGATGCCTGCGACCGGCGGCAGGCTCGCGCCCAGCGTGTTGCTCGACCGCTCACGCCCCATGCCGGAGCCCAGGCCGAGGAAGAAGTAGCAGAAGAGGACCGCGATGAGCAGGGCCACCGTCGGGTTGCCCAGCAGGTCGAAGATCTTGCGCGACGGCGCGTTCTTGTCGCTGACGACGATCTTCGTGATGGCGTCCGCGAGCATCAGGAGCACGGGCAGCGTGATGGCGAGGATCGCGGTGCCGAACCGGACCGGGCGCCGGCCGGGCTCGACCGCCTCGTCCTCGAGATCGCCGAGGTGCCGCTCCGAAGCCTTGGTGTCCTCGCTGTCCTCGGTGCCCGTTCCGGCACGGCCGCCGAGTGCGTTGCGTGGACCTGCCCCGGCTGTCACGAGCGCCGCGGTGTCGGCGTGCTTGGGCACCCACCGGTCGACGAGCTGCGCGAGGACGGGGCCGGCGATGATGACGGTGGGGATCGCGATGATGATCCCGAAGATGAGGGTCCGCCCGAGGTCCGCCTTGAGCAGCCCGATGGCGGTCAACGGGCCCGGGTGTGGCGGCACCAGGCCATGGAGCACCGACAGGCCGGCGAGCGCGGGGATGCCGACCTTCATGAGCGACAGGCCGGTCCGGCTCGCGACCAGGATGACCACGGGCACGAGCAGGACGACGCCGACCTCGAAGAACAGCGGCAGACCGAGGACGCCCGCGATGAGGGCCATGATCCACGGCAGGCCGCCCCGTCCGACACTGCCCACCATCGTCGCGACGATCTTCGACGCGCCGCCCGAGTCCTCGAGCATCTTGCCGATCATCGCCCCCAGCGCGATCAGAAGGCCGACCGAACCGGTCGTCGAGCCGAACCCGTTGGTGAAGCTCGTGACGATGTCGCCCGGCGGCATCGTGGCGATGGCCCCGAGCACGGCGGAGCCGAGCATGAGGGACAGGAACGGGTGCAGCTTGACGACCGTGATGAGGACGACCACGGCGAGGATGCCGACGATGCACGCCACGACGAGCTGGCCGTTGCCCGCATAGTTCGGTGTGTCCGCCATGGGCGCCGCCGTCGACGTCGTCGCCCCGAGCCATGCCGCCGACAGTGTGCCCATCACGCCTCCTGCTCGTCATGGCGCGAAGCGCCCGGTCTGCTGGGCCCGTACCCGCTCACGGCGTCGCCAATGCGCCGGTCGGTGGGCAGCGTCCTTCGAGCGACTGAGGGACAGACGCACCTGCTTCGAGATCGAAGCGGCGACCGCTATCCTGAGGCCTGGTTGAGCCACCAGCCTGCTTGTGTTCCGTCTCCCCAGACGTCAGGTGTCATGGCCGCTCGCCATGGAGCAGGAGAACCTCGGCATGTCGCAGTTCAAGGACTCGGCTCGGCACTTCAGCGAGGCCAGTGCACCACCCGTCGCGGCGTGCCGGTATGACGCCGTCGCCGACATCCTGTGGTGGTCCCCGCAGATGTACGCGCTGTACGGGTTCGCCGTCGGTGAGGTGGTGCCCACTCTGGCCGTCATGGAAACCCACATCCACCCCGACGACCGGCAGACCGTGCGGGCCGTGTGCGCTCCCGCCTGGGCGGCGGGCCGGCCCTTCACGGTGCGCCACCGGATCGTCGATGCCGGGCAGCGCGTCCGCGACGTCATCGCCGTGGGGGAGCCGATCCGTGCCAATGACCGCTGCGTCATGGTGCACCTCTACTTCGTCGACGTGACGGTCCAGCTCGGCAACGACGTGCGAGCCGGTGTCACCACCGCCCTCGAGGAGACGCTCCGGACGCGCGGCGTCATCGACCAGGTCAAGGGTGCGCTCATGCTCGCCTACGGGGTCGACGCCGATACCGCCTTCTCGCTGCTCCGCGGGATCTCGAACAACCACAACCTCCGGCTCGCGCAGCTGGCCCTCTACGTCGCCGACCGGGTGGCCACGGTCGAGCGCGGCCCGGAGCCGGCTCAGGAGACCCTGTTCCAGATCCTCGCCGCGGTCGCCGAGGAGCGTGAGGTGATCGAGGCGTGGCCGGTGCCCGACGGGCAGGGCGCCGTCGGCGAGGTTCCCGCCCCTGACGCGTCGGCGGAGACGCCCGGCGCCCGCCGACGCTCTAGCGACCGGACACGCGACCACAGAGGTTAGCCTGCGGGGATGAGCAACGAGGAGCGGCGCCCGCCGCGGCGGCCGGCCTTCCTGAGCCCGTCCGCCCTCGAGGCGCACGGCGGGTCCTACGATCCGACCGAGGCGCTGCACGCCGCTCACTGGTTTACCTTCCTTGTGTCGGC
>NZ_AWQS01000028.1 GCF_000576575.1 Intrasporangium chromatireducens Q5-1 | reverse complement strand
CCAGGGGCCTGTCGAGTCGGTCCGCGAGCCGGCGCAGCGCCCGCTCCGCAGCGGCACGCACCGTCTCGTCCGGGTCGCCCAGGGCGGCCCGCACCGCCGGCACGTGCTCACCCTCGGCGGAGGCACCGAGCACGCGGAGTGCGGCGACCCTCACCCGCGGGGTGTCGTCGTCCAGCAGCCGGGCGCACCCGTCGGCGGCCTCGTCGACGGCCCATCGGACGCACACCTTCGCGCACATCTCACGCACCCGCCACGCCGGGTCGCCCAGGCCCGCGACGACATCCAGCATCGCAGACTCGTCCCAGACGTAGAGCAGGGTTCGCGCCGCCCAGACCCGCGCCCAGTAGTCCCGCTCCCCCGTGAGCCGCTCGGGCGCGCCCCAGCCGTGCGCGGTGCGACCCGCGAGCCAGCCCGGGTCCGGCCACTGCGGCGACCCCCACCGGGCGCGCCGCCCGAGCAGCGCCGCGCACCACGCGACCAGGTCGCGGTCACCGAGAGCGTCTCCGGCGGCCCGGGCACGGTCGCCCGGCGTCGCGTCGAGCACCGCTGCGGAGACCACAGCGTGAGTATGCCGCTCAGCGGGCGGCGCCGAGCGGCATACGCGGGTGCGTTGTGAGGTGGGCGGGCGTCAGCAGCCGACGAGCCGCTGGGCGAGCCACCCCTCGACCTTGTCGAGCGAGATGCGCTCCTGGGCCATCGTGTCGCGCTCCCGCACCGTCACCGCGTGGTCCTCGAGGGTGTCGAAGTCGACCGTGATGCAGAAGGGCGTGCCGATCTCGTCCTGGCGCCGGTAGCGCTTGCCGATCGCGCCGGCGTCGTCGAAGTCGACGTTCCAGCTGCGGCGCAGCCGCGCGGCGAGGTCGCGGGCCTTCGGCGACAGGTCGGCGTTGCGCGACAACGGCAGCACCGCTGCCTTGACCGGGGCGAGGCGGGGGTCGAGACGCAGGAGCGTCCGCTTGTCGACCCCGCCCTTGGTGTTGGGGGCCTCGTCCTCGGCGTACGCGTCGACCAGGAAGGTCATCAGGGACCGGGACAGGCCGGCCGCCGGCTCGATGACATAGGGCACGTACCGCTCACCCGAGGCCTGGTCGAAGTAGCTGAGGTCGTGGCCCGAGTGCTGCGAGTGCTGGGTCAGGTCGAAGTCGGTCCGGTTCGCGACGCCCTCGAGCTCGCCCCACTCGCTGCCGGCGAAGTTGAACCGGTACTCGATGTCGACGGTCCGCTTCGAGTAGTGGGACAGCTTCTCCTTCGGGTGCTCGAAGTGGCGCAGGTTCTCGGGCCGGATGCCGAGGTCGGTGTACCAGCGCGTGCGCTCGTCGATCCAGTACTGGTGCCACTCCTCGTCCTCGCCGGGCCTGACGAAGAACTCCATCTCCATCTGCTCGAACTCGCGGGTGCGGAAGATGAAGTTGCCGGGGGTGATCTCGTTGCGGAAGCTCTTGCCCACCTGGGCGATGCCGAAGGGCGGCTTCTTGCGCGCGGCACCGACGACGTTGGCGAAGTTGACGAAGATGCCCTGGGCCGTCTCGGGGCGCAGGTAGTGCAGGCCGCTCTCGTCCTCGATGACCCCGAGGTGGGTCTTGAGCATCATCTGGAAGTCGCGCGGCTCGGTCCACTGGCCCTTGGTGCCGCAGTCCGGGCAGCCGATCTCGGACATGGGGATGTCGTCGGGGCTCGACCAGCCGGCCTCGGCCGCTTTCGTGCCCAGCTTGTCGAACAGCGCCTCCTGCAGATGGTCCTGTCGGCGCCGCTTGTGACAGCTGAGGCACTCGACGAGCGGGTCGGTGAAGGTGCCGACGTGACCGGAGGCGACCCACACCTCGCGGGGCAGGATGATCGAGCTGTCGAGGCCGACCACGTCGTCCCGGGCGGTCACGACCGAGCGCCACCACTGCCGCTTGATGTTCTCCTTGAGCTCGACGCCGAGCGGCCCGTAGTCCCAGGCCGAACGGGTGCCGCCGTAGATCTCGCCGCACGGGAAGACGAAGCCCCGACGCTTGCAGAGGCTGACGACGGTGTCGACGGGCGAGCTGTGCTTGGCCATGGGCGGAAGGGTAGCCGCCGGGTCGCGGACGACGTGCCCGACGTCCACCCGGGCCACGCCGTCGCCTACCCTCGTGGTGTGTCACTCAGCTTCCGAGCCCGCCTCGAGCACGCCTCCGTCCCGTGGCTCGAGCGGATGAACCGCGTCCCGAAGCCCGCCGCCCTGCTCGTGCTGCTCGCGCTGCTCGCCGTGGGCATCTTCGCGCCGTCCCCGTGGGCCGGCCTCGCGTTCGTTGTCATCGCGCTCTTCATCGGCTGGCTCATCTTCCTGACCTGGCAGCGGCTGAACCTGCCCGAGCGGCTGATGCGCTTCGCCGTGCTGGCACTCGTCATCGCCGTCGCGGTCGTGAGGCTGCTGCCGCGCGGCTGAGCCCGAGGGTGGCCGCCACCCACCGAGTTGACAACGATTATCATTCTGAGAATGATTCTCGTTGTGCCCCCACCCCGCGCCGCTTTCGCGGCCCTCGCCCTCGTCGCCGTCGCGACGCTCGCCTCCTGCACAGGTGCGAGCGGTCCCACGGCGAGCAGCGGCGCCTCCGGTGGCGCTCGGGCCCTGTCCGTCGCGACGGCCTTCTACCCCCTCCAGTTCGCCACCCAGCAGATCGCCGGGCCACACGCACTCGTCACGTCCCTCACCCGCCCGGGAGCCGAGCCGCACGACGTCGAGCTCAGCGCCAAGGAGGTCGTCGGGCTGCGCAAGGCCGACCTGCTCGTCTACGAGAGCGGGTTCCAGCCGGCCGTCGACCAGGCGATGGACCTGCTCGACGCGAGCAAGGTCCTCGACGTCACCCCCCTCGCCGACCTGACGCTCACCGGCGCCCAGGACGACCAGGCCCACGCCGCCGGGGACGGTCACGCCCACGCCGTCGACCCGCACTTCTGGCTCGACCCCGAGCGCTACGCGACGGTGGCGGAGGCCATCGGTGAGCGCCTGAGCCGGGAGGACCCGGCACACGCCGCCGACTACACCGCCCGGACGAGGGCGTTCGTCGACCGGCTCGACGCCCTCGACGCGCAGTTCCGAGCCGGGCTCGCACACTGCCGCATCCCGGACCTCGTGACGAGCCACGCGGCCTTCGGCTACCTCGCCCAGCGCTACGGGCTGACCCAGCACGGCATCACCGGCATCTCGCCCGAGGCGGAGCCCTCCGCCGCCGCCCTCGCCGCGATCGCGGACCTCGTGAAGGCGCACGGGGTCACGACGGTCTACCAGGAGACCCTCGTCGAGCCGCACTTCGCCGACGTCATCGCGACCGAGACCGGCGCGGTCGTCGCGACGCTCGACCCGCTCGAGGGCATCACCAAGGCGTCGGCCGGCACGGACTACTTCGAGGTCATGCGCGCCAACCTCGCCACGCTCGAGAAGGGGCAGCAGTGCCGATGAGGACGACGACCCCCACCACGCCCGACACCGGGGTCCCGAGGGCAGCGGGACCCGTCATCGAGCTGCACGGCGCGGCGTTCGGCTACGGCGAGCACGCCGTCGTCACGGACGTTGACCTCACCGTCCGACGCGGCGAGATCGTCGCGGTCCTCGGCCCGAACGGCGCCGGCAAGTCGACCCTCATGAAGGGCATCCTCGGGCTCAACGAGCACCTGGCCGGCACCATCCGCCTCTTCGACGAGGATGCCGACGTCACGCGCGACCGCGCCCGGGTCGGATACGTCCCCCAGCGGCATACCCTCTCCGCGTCGATCCTCGCCACAGCGGAAGAGATCGTCGCCACGGGCCGGCTTCCCCGGCTCGGCTGGCTCGGGCGCCTCAAGGCGACCGACCGCCAGGTCGTCGCGCGAGCCCTCGAGCTCGTCGGCCTCGGCGACCGCGCCGCGACCGAGGTGACGACCCTGTCCGGGGGGCAGCAGCGGCGCGTCCTCATCGCGCGGGCACTCGCCGGGCAGGCGGACGTGCTCGTGATGGACGAGCCGACCGCCGGGGTCGACGCCGCCAGCCAGCACGTTCTCGCAGACGTCCTGGCGCGCCTCGTCGAGCGCGGCGTCACGATGGTGATCGTCACCCACGAGCTCGGCGCCCTCGAGCGCATCCTCACCCGGATCGTCGTCGTCGACGCGGGCCATGTGACGTTCGACGGCACTCCGCACCAGTACGAAGCGACTCGCGCCGCCGTCCACCACGACCACGACGCCCACCACCACGACAGCGAGCTCGCGGACGAGGAGGCGACCCCGGTCCTGCCACGCGGCCCGGTCGACCCGTCAGGAGACGGCCATGCATGAGATCCTCACGACCGACTTCATGCAGCGCGCCCTCATCGCCGCCCTGCTCGTCGGCCTCGTCGCGCCGATGGTCGGCATCTTCCTCGTGCAGCGGCGACTGTCCCTCATCGGTGACGGGATGGGGCACGTCGCCCTGGCCGGTGTCGCCGTCGGCCTCGTCACGGGCCGGGGCCCGGTGCTGACCGCGCTCGTCGCGGCCGTCGTGGCCGCCGTCGCCATCGAGCTGCTCCGCGCTCGCGGCCGGACCAACGCCGACGTGGCACTCGGCGTTATCTTCTACGGCGGGATCGCGGCCGGGGTCGTCATCATCAGCAAGGCCCCGGAGGGCACCCCGGCCAACCTGATGAGCTACCTGTTCGGCTCCATCCTGACGACGCGCACGTCCGACGTCTGGATCTTCCTGGCCCTCGCGCTCGTCATCATGGCGACCGTCTGGGTGTTGTGGCCGCGGTTCTTCGCCGTGGCCAACGACGAGGAGTATGCGCGCGCCGTGGGGCTGCCGGTCCTGCCGCTCAACATCATCCTCGCGGTCCTGACGGCGACGACCGTCGTCGTCGCGATGCGCGTCGTCGGGCTGCTCCTCATCAGTGCCCTGATGATCGTGCCCAACGCCGCCGGCCAGCTCCTCGCCCGCAGCTTCACGACCGGGCTGCGCTGGGCGATCGCCGTCGGGCTGGCCTCGGCGGTCGGCGGGGTGTTCATCTCCTACCCCCTCGACACGCCGTCGGGCGGCACGATCGTCGTGCTCGCTGTGCTGGTCTACATCGTCACGGCGATCGGGACGGGGGTGGCCCGCCGCATCCGCCAGCGCAGGCACTCGATCGCCGAGGGCCACGACCACGAGCACGGCCCCGAGTGCGGGCACGAGGCGATCCCCCACGGCGACCACGTCGACTACCTGCACGGGGGCCACCGGCACGCGGCCCACCAGGGCCACTACGACGAGCACGGAGCCGGGTCCCCGCGCACGAGCGGGCAGGACGAGGAGGTGCGAGCATGACGACGGGACGAGCCTCGCGACGGCCGACCCGCCAGCAGCAGGCCGTGGCGGACATCCTCGGGCAGAGTGCCGACTTCGCCTCGGCCCAGGCGCTCCACGGCCGGCTCCGTGAGGCGGGTGAGACCGTCGGGCTGGCCACGGTGTACCGGGCACTGCAGGCCATGGCCGACGCCGGTCAGGTCGACGTGCTGCGCACCGACGACGGTGAGGCGGTCTACCGCGCCTGCGAGCCGGGTCACCACCACCACCTCGTCTGCCGCACCTGCGGCCGCACCGTCGAGGTCGAGGGGCCCGCGGTGGAGACCTGGACCGACCGGGTGGCGGCCGAGCACGGGTTCATCGACGTGACGCACACCCTCGAGATCTTCGGCACGTGCGCCGACTGCGCGCGGGGCGCCTCCGCGTCCTGACCCGCCCTCAGGCTCAGCTGCCCGACTGGAGCACCGGGGACGACGTCGCGGTGCCGTACCAGGCGAGGATCAGGTAGAGCACCATTCCGAGCATCGTGCCGATGAAGAACCGGCTCAGGCTCTTGGTGGTGTGGCCCCGGAACAGGGCCAGCCCGCCGGCCGTGCCGCCGAGCACGAGCATGGCCAGCACGGCGAGCGTCACGTTGAGCACAAACAGCGCCATCGCGGCGATGCCGCCCGCGACGACGAGACCCATGCGTCCCGGGTGCTCGTGGTCCGGGACCCGGTGCTCGACCGCCATCTCGCCTCCTCGCTGGAGCCAGGTCTGCTCGCTGCCGACGCGGTGGCCCACCGCTCCGGTCCGCCCCTCCCTCGTACCCAGTATGCGGCGGCGCCTCCCCGGTGAGCGAGGCCTGACTAGGGCTGCGGCACGGCGTCGACGGCCCCGCCGTAGCGGCGGTCGCGAGCGGCGTACTCCTCGATGGCGGCCCACAGGTCGCGCCGGTCGTAGTCGGGCCAGAGCCGGTTCTGGAAGACCATCTCGGCGTAGGCGGACTGCCACAGCAGGAAGTTGCTCGTGCGCTGCTCACCCGACGAGCGGACGAACAGGTCGACGTCCGGCATGTCCGGCTCGTCGAGGTGCCGCTTGATGGTCCGCTCGTCGATCGACCCCGGGCGCAGCCGGCCGGCCTTCACCTCGTCCGCTATCCGTCGGACCGCATCGGCGATCTCGGCCCGGCCGCCGTAGTTGACACAGAAGTAGAGGGTGAGCCCGGCGTTGTGTTTGGTCAGCTCCTGGGCGACCTCGAGCTCCTTGATGACCGAGCGCCACAGCCGCGGGGTCCGGCCGACCCAGCGCATCCGCACTCCCCACTCGTGCAGCTGGTCGCGCCGGCGGCGGATGACGTCACGGTTGAAGCCCATGAGGAAGCGGACCTCCTCCGGCGAGCGGCGCCAGTTCTCCGTGGAGAAGGCGTAGGCGGACAGGTGCGTCACGCCGACCTCGATCGCCCCGGCGACGACGTCGAGCAGCGACGACTCTCCCGCCTCGTGGCCCTTGGTCCGCGGCAGTCCCCGGGCGTTGGCCCAGCGGCCGTTGCCGTCCATGACGATCGCGACGTGGCGCGGCAGGATCTCGGCCGGAATCACCGGTGGCCGGGCACCGCTCGGATGGGCAAAGGGCTGGGTCATCGTTCTCCGGTCGCTCGACGGGACACCGATCGGCGCCTCAGACTACGGGGTGCGTGCACGAGCCTCAGCCGCGGTCGACGAGACGCAGCGAGCGGACGCCTCGCTCGAGATGCCACTGGACGAACGCCGCCACGAGGCCACTCGCCTGCCGTCGATGGCGTGGGTCACTCGCGGCCGCGACCTCCCAGTCGCCCGACAGCAGCGCCGAGAGCAGCCCGAAGGTCTCGGGGGCTGGGGCGCTCGAGCCCGGTGGGCGGCATACGGAGCAGACTGCTCCGCCCGCCTGCACGTTGAACGCACGGTGCGGACCGGGTGCCCCACACTTGGCGCAGTCGTGGAAGCTCGGTGCCCAGCCGGCCACGGCGACCGCCCGCACGAGGTAGGCGTCGAGGACGAGGCCGGGGTCGTGGTTGCGCTCGGCCAGCGAGCGCAGCGCACCCGCGAGCAGCAGGAACTGCTGCGTCTGCGGCTCGAGGTCCTCCGCGAGCTGGAGCGCCGTCTCGAGCATCGCCGTGGCCGCCGTGTAGCTGGTGTAGTCCCGGGCGATGGCGTCGCCGTACGGAGCGAGGGTCTCCACCTGCGTCACCGTGTCGAGGTTGCGCCCCTCGTAGCACTGGACGTCGACGACCATCCCCGGCTCGAGCCGCGAGCCGAAGCGTGACTTCGTGCGCCGCACCCCCTTGGCGACGGCCCGCACCCGACCGCGGCCGCGCGTCAGCATCGTGATGATGCGATCGGCCTCGCCCAGCTTGTGGGTGCGCAGCACGATGGCCTCGTCACGATAGAGCGGCATGGTGCCATTGTCCTCCGGTGCGGCACGCCATCAGCACGGGGCACGCCCGGAGCTGTCCGCAGCGTGATGGAACATCTGTTCGATCCGTGGGGTAGGCTCGACGCCATGGACGTCGCTCTCCAAGGCTCCTTGCTCGACCTCACCGACGAGATGACGCTGTGCGACCTGGCCCCGGGCCTGCGGCGCACGGTGATCGGCATGGGCGCCTGGGTCGAGGTGCGCCCCGGCTGGCTCGCCGCCGGGGACGACCTCTTCGCCGCACTGCTGCACGACGTGCCCTGGCACGCGGAGCGGCGCAAGATGTACGACTCGATCGTCGACGTGCCGCGCCTGACGAAGTTCTACGGCGCCGGCGAGCGGCTCCCCCACCCCATGCTCGGCGCGGCTCGCGACGCCCTCAGCGCCCACTACCGCGCCGAGCTCGGCGAGCCCTTCGCGACGGCCGGCCTGTGCCTCTACCGCGACGGCCGCGACAGCGTCGCCTGGCACGGCGACCGCATCGGCCGCTCCAAGGACCTCGACACCATCATCGCGATCCTGTCCCTCGGATCCGCTCGCACCCTGACCCTCAGGCCGCGCGACGGCGGCTCGATCCCGGGCTCGAGCCAAAAGAGCTTGCGCTTCCCGCTCGCCCATGGTGACCTCGTCGTGATGGGCGGTTCGTGCCAGCGCACCTGGGACCACGCGATCCCCAAGACGACCGAGCCGGTCGGGCCCCGCATCTCCGTGCAGTTTCGCGTCGCTGGAGTCAGATAGGAGCAGGTATGCCGCTCAGCTCGCCCCGTGAGGACGGCTCGCTGCCGTTCATCGACCACCTCCGCCAGGAGTCGGCCCGGTTCCGGGCGGTGCTCGCCGAGGCGGACGCCGGGGCGCAGGTGCCGACGTGTCCCGACTGGCACACCGACGACCTGCTGTGGCACCTGACCGAGGTGCAGTGGTTCTGGGGCGAGATCGTCGAGCAGCGGATCACGCACCGGACGGCGCTCGCAGCCGTCGAGGCCGCCAAGCCGGAGCGGCCCGCCGAGCGGGCGGCCCTGCTCGAGCTGTTCGACCGGGCCAGCCACCGGTTGGCGCAGCAGCTGTCGGACACCCCGCCCGAGACCGAGCTGTGGATGTGGGCGGACGACCACTCAGCGGCATACATCGCGCGCCGTCAGGCGCACGAGGCGCTGATCCACCGGATCGACGCGGAGCTGACCGCCGGCGCCGACCGGGCGCCGGTCGACTGCCGCCTCGCCGCGGACGGCGTCGACGAGGCACTGCGGATCATGCGCGGCTTCGAGCCGGAGCCGGGGTTCTCCGCCACCCCCACCGGCCCGGCGGTCACCATCGCCCTCGTCGACGGGTTCCACACCTGGACCGTGACGCCGGTCCGCGTCACGGGCACCGACGCCGATGGCGACACCTGGGACGTGCAGCGCTTCCTCGTCCTCGACGGGCCGGCCGAGGCGGCGGCCGAGGTGTGCGGCGTCGCCGGGGACCTCGACGCGTGGCTCTGGGACCGTCCCGTGATCGGCGAGATCACCCGCACCGGTGACGAGCAGGCGCTGGCCCAGGTCGACGCCGTGGTCGGCAACGCCATCGACTGACTTCCTACGCCTGCGCCCTGCCCCTGACGCCCCGTTCGCGCGTCCACGGCACGAGACCGGCTCGAGCCCAGGGCAGGACGGCGCACGAGAGGGCGATGATGACGGGGGCGAAGGTGAGCAGGTAGCGGGACCGTCCCTGGAAGATCAGGATGAAGGTCCCGATGCCGAGGACCGACAGCGCGAGCATGAGCAGGTCCCGGCGGAACGGGGCGCGTAGCAGCCCGAAGCCGGCCACCAGCACGACCGCGGCCCAGACTCCTTCGGTGATGCTGGCCCGGCTCTCGTAGTAACGACCGTGGAACCCGTTGAACTCCATGAGCGTCGCGGCGACGGGGGTGTCGGCGTAGGGCTTCCGCTTCGCGTCGCCGCCCTCGCCCCACGCCGAGAACATCCCGTCGTTGAAGTTCCAGACGGCCTTGTTGGCGTAGAACGCGGCCATCCCCGTCACGCCGCGCGTCTCCCACTGGGCCTTGATGAACTGGGTCGAGTACGCCTTCATCTCGGCCTGGGTCCGGCCTTTGATGGCGTTGACCATGGTTCGGCTGAAGCCGCCGTAGGAGATGTAGTCCTTGGCCGGGATCTCGATCATCCCGTTGGCGACCCACCAGATGATCGGGGCCGACACAGAGGTGTGGACTCGGCTCAGGTCTGCTCCCGTCGCGTGACGGGCCACCGTCGTGATGCCGGCAGCACTGCCGACGAAGGCCAGCACGGTGAGGCCGGCGGCGGCGAGCGTCCGCAGGACCCGCCGACCGGCGGGCTTGGTCGGACCGTCGTCGTCGACCCGCCGCCTGCTCGGCAGCAGGCTGAGCAGGATGACGAGGACCCCGGCGACGACGAGGACGCCCGGGGTGGTCTTGATGACGTAGGCCGCGGCACCGGCAACGACCGCCGCCCCCCACGCCCACCACCGGCGTGCGCCGCGGTTGGACCAGGCGAGACCGGCGAGGCCGACGGCAGCGATCGTGAACGGCATGGCGAAGATGTCGGTGTACGGGACCGCCATCCAGGGCGAGAGCCCGACGAATCCGGTGATGAGCAGGGCTGCCGCAGCGGCCGGCACCGGGCCGGCGCAGCGGCGAACCACGCTGTGCGCCAGCCAGATCGAGGCCAGCAGCGCCACCGCATTGAGCCCGATGAGGAGCGAGTCCGGCGTCACCCCCAACCGAGCACCCGCTGCCGCCGCGACCCGGTCGATCGCCAGCAGGGGCAGGTTGTTCGGGTACTCCGACAGGTAGTGGTACTCCCCCGGCGTGACGGGCAACCCGGCGTGGATGCGGCGAGCCAGGCCCATCACCACGCTCGCGTCCCAGCCGTACGGGAAGTGCAGCAGCTCGCCGACGAAGGCGCCGACGCCGCCGCCGAGGACGGCGAGGACCGGCCCGGTCCACCGCGAGGCCAGCATCGCCCGGAGCCGTTGCGGCAGCCGCAGGAGGAACACGAGGCCGAGCGCGACGATGCAGGTGGGCACGACGATCGTGTGGTTGAGCGGCGTGAGGACCGGCCGCGGCACGACGACCATCGCCACGCCACCGACGAGCGTCACGGCGCCGACGATGCGGAGCACCGCCGTCCCGACCGCCTCTCTCACACGGCGCATCGTGCCACAGCGAACTCGGACTTCCCCCAGCACCGGCTGCAAACCGTCTCAACCCGCCGAGTGGATGCGACGTCGCGCGACGTCGCACCCACTCGACGGGGTGGCAGGTGGCTCTGCTGTCGCCGCGGGATCAGCGCTCGCCGACGACGACGCCGTCGCGCTCGGCCCGGTTCACCGCGGAGACGATCGCCTTGAGCGAGGCGGTGACGATCGACGGGTCGATCCCGACGCCCCAGAGCACCCGGTCACCCACGGCGCACTCGACGTAGGCCGCCGCGAGCGAGTCGCCACCGGCGGAGAGCGCGTGCTCGGCGTAGTCGAGGACCCTGACATCGACCGGGGCGCCCTCGATCCGGCTGCCCGCATCGATGAACGCCGCGATCGGGCCGTTGCCCGTGCCCTTGACGGTCACCTCCGAGCCACCGTCCCGCAGGACGGCCTCGATCGTCGTGTTGCCGTCGACGGGCGAGTCGACGTTGACGTTGATCAGCTCGAAGCGGCCCCACCGCGACTCGGGGTCCGGCAGGTACTCGTCCTTGAACGTGGACCACAGCTCGGCCGGCGACACCTCGCCGCCGTCCTGGTCGACACCGTGCTGGACGACGCCGGAGAACTCGATCTGCAGCCGGCGCGGGAGGTCCAGCTGGTGCTCGCTCTTCATGATGTAGGCGACGCCGCCCTTGCCGGACTGGCTGTTGACCCGGACGACGGCCTCGTAGCTGCGCCCCACATCATGGGGGTCGATGGGCAGGTACGGAACGCCCCAGATGAGCTCGTCGATGCCCTTGCCGCTCTCGGTGGCCTCGCGCTCCATCGCCTCGAAGCCCTTCTTGATGGCGTCCTGGTGGGAGCCGGAGAAGGCGGTGAACACGAGGTCGCCACCCCAGGGGTGCCGTTCACCGACGGGAAGCTGGTTGCAGTGCTCGACGGTCCGGCGGATCTCGTCGATGTTGGAGAAGTCGATCTGCGGGTCGACGCCCTGGCTGAACATGTTCATGCCGAGCGTGACGAGGTCGACGTTGCCGGTCCGCTCGCCGTTGCCGAAGAGGCAGCCCTCGATGCGGTCGGCCCCGGCCAGGTAGCCCAGCTCGGCCGCGGCCACGCCCTCGCCACGGTCGTTGTGCGGGTGGAGCGAGACGACGACCGACTCACGCCGGTCGAGGTGGCGCACCATCCACTCGATGGAGTCGGCGTAGACGTTCGGGGTGATCATCTCCACCGTGGCCGGCAGGTTGATGATCATCTTGTGGTCCGGCGTCGGGTCGATGACGTCGATGACCTCGTTGCAGATCCGCACCGCGAAGTCGAGCTCGGTGCCGGTGTAGGACTCCGGCGAGTACTCGTAGTAGATCGTCGTCTCGGGGATCAGCTCCTCGAGCTTCTTGCAGAGCCGCGCGCCCTGCACGGCGATGTCGATGATGCCGTCCTGGTCCAGCCCGAAGACGACGCGGCGCTGCAGGACGGACGTCGAGTTGTAGAAGTGCACGATGGCCTGCTTGGCGCC
Organism: Intrasporangium chromatireducens Q5-1; assembly: GCF_000576575.1. Taxonomy (GTDB): domain Bacteria; phylum Actinomycetota; class Actinomycetes; order Actinomycetales; family Dermatophilaceae; genus Intrasporangium_A; species Intrasporangium_A chromatireducens. The sequence continues at coordinate 18,741 of NZ_AWQS01000028.1, read as the reverse complement.
CCGGATGGCGTCGTAGGTGCGCTCGACGAGGTGGTCGCGGCACTGGGTGAGCACCTGGATCGTCACGTCGTCGGGGATGTGGCCGCCCTCGATGAGCTCACGGACGAAGTCGTAGTCGGTCTGGCTCGCCGACGGGAAGCCGACCTCGATCTCCTTGTAGCCCATCTTGACGAGCATCTTGAACATCCGCAGCTTGCGCTCGGAGTTCATCGGGTCGATGAGGGCCTGGTTGCCGTCGCGCAGGTCGACCGCGCACCAGCGGGGCGCCTTCTCGATCCGTTTGTCGGGCCACGTGCGGTCGGGCAGGTCGACGACGATCTGCTCGTGGAACGGCTGGTACTTGCGGAACGGCATCCCGCTCGGCTGCTGGGGGTGAATCATCGCGCTGCTCTCTCGTCGCTGGAGGTGTCCGGCCGGACACGGCGAACTCCGCGACGAGGAGGGCCGGGGATCAGGCCTCGCCGCGGCAGCGAAGGAGGAGCTGCGCCGAACGCATGCCAGCAAAGGTATGCCGCTTCCGCCGCCACGTCCAAACGGTCCGGCCGTGCTCCCGGATCCTGAGACCGCGCCGAGCCGGTGCCTGCACCGGCTGCTGCGCCTCAGCGCAGCGCGCGGACCCGCCCGAGCCGGTCGGCACCACGCGCCACTGCGCGCATCCGAGCGGACACGACGTCGACCATGAGTGCCGTCGCCGGCGACAGGACGGCCCCGGTCCGGTGCACGATCGCGAACCGGTCGAACACCTTCGGACGCAGCGGCACCCAGCCCAGGTCCGGCGACAGACGGTCGGCGAGCAGGTGGAGCATCCCGAGGCCCAGGACGGTGTCGGCCTCCCCCGACTCGGCCACCTCGAGTGCGGTCTCGACGTCCTCGACCTCGACGCGCGTCTGCAGGGTCCGACCGGTCGCCTCGACCATGGTGGCGAGCTGGCTCCGGGTCGTGTCGATCTGCGCCCAGCTCGCCCACGGGAGGACGAGCGGTGCCGCACCGAGCCGCGGGCCGGTGACTGGCTGGGACAGGCGGTCGGCGTGCGCACTGGCGTAGACGAGCTCGTCCCGGATCAGCGGGTTGACCTCGAGGTTGGGATCGTCGACCGGCAGCGAGACGAGGGCCGCCTCGAGCTGGCCCCGACGCAGCTGCTCGAGCACGTCGGTCGTGTGCCGGCCGACGAGCTCGACCCGCACGCCCGGATGCCGCTGGAGCACCTCGAGAACGACCGCACCCGACAGGTAGATCCGGGAGGCACCGAAGACGCCGAAGCGGATCGTCCCCGTCTCGACCTCGTTGACCGACCGGACCGCCTGCTGTCCGGCGCTCACCGCGGCGAGGGCCTGCTCGGCATGGGGGCGCAGCTCGTGGGCCGCCTCCGTGGGGAGCAGGCCGCGACCGACCCGCTGGAACAGCCGGGCGCCCAGGGACCGCTCGAGGACGCGCACCTGCTCGGACACGGACGGCTGGGCGTGCCCGAGACGAGTCGCAGCAGCGGTGAGCGAGCCCGACTCATAGGCGGCGAGGAAGCACCGGAGCTGGTGCAGCGTGGTCAAGGCTTCTCCTATGGATCCCAGAGGAAAGGGAGGATACCGCGATGGGGGCTGGACGGCATACCTTCTGGTCGTGAGTCACCCGTACGGCGTGGCGCGGACCGATCCGCGCGGCGCGCTCCTCGTCATGGCCGCCGCTGCCTGCTATGCACTGTCCGTCGTGTTCGCCAAGGGGGCCTACGTTCTCGGGGTCAGCGTCCAGACCCTCACCGTGTGGCGCTTCGCCATCGGTGCGCTGGCCTTCTGGGGCATGGTTTCGCTCCGACGGCCGGCGTGGCTGGCGCGTCGCGTCGTCCTGACGGCCATCGGGATGGGGTCGGTCGGCTTCGCGGTGCAGGCCCTCACCTACTTCGGCGCGATCGCGGTCATGGACGCCGGCCTCGCGACGCTGCTCGTCTACACCTACCCCGCGATCATCACCGTCATCGGTTTCCTCACGCGCCGACAGTCACCGACCCGTCGGACACTGGCCGCGCTCGGCTGCTCAGCGGCCGGGATGCTCCTGCTGGTCGGCCTCGGCGGGCTGGCGACGGTCTCCCGTCTCGGCGTCGGGCTCGCCCTCACCGCGGCGGTCACCTACGCGCTCTACACGATCGTCGCCTCCTCACTGCCGGCGGAGGCGGACGTCGTGCTGCTCATGGCCATCGTCACGACCTCTGCGTTCACCTCGGTCCTCGTCGTCGCCCTGGTGAGCGGCTCCCCGCTCTCCCTGGGAGCCGGTCCGGCGGTCTACGGGTGGGTGCTCGCCTACATCGCGGTCGGCACGTTGCTCGCCATGACGTTGCATCTCCAGGGCCTGGTCCGGATCGAGCCGTCCCGGGCCGGGATCCTCTCCAGCATCGAGCCGCTCGTCACGGCGGGGGCCGTGGCAGCGGTCTACGGGGAGCGGATGACGCTGGCCCAGATCGCCGGTGGGGCGGTCATCCTCGTCGGCATCGTCATCCTGCAGCTCAGGCCGCGACGGCCGGCGGTCGACCTGCTCGCGCAGACCCGACATCCCGACGTGCAGGAAACTCCCAGCGCCGTGGGTTTGGCTTCCTGAAGCAGCCCCCACGGTCACGGGCCCTCCTCCGTGCGCGCGTGGACGGACCTGGAGGAAGGCCACAGATGACATTGAAAGGGATGCTGCCCGCCGCGGCCGGGGCAGTCGCAGTTGCTGCGCTCCTTGGTGGGTGCGGTCTCGGCTTCGGTGACGAGATGATCGGCACCCCGTCCGCGACGGGGACCCAGGCCGGACCGGTGGTCCCGGAGCCACCGACCGGCAGCGGACCGGCCCAGCAGAGCGGCGGGGGTGGCGGTGGCAGCACGACACCGTCCTCGTCGGGCCCGAGTGGGTCGGGCGGATCCGGCGGGTCGACCCAGCCCTCGTCCGGCTCGCAGGCCGCGGGCGTCACCGAGGTACGCACCGGGACCTGGGACGTCGGCGACGCGGGCCAGGTCCAGTTCGCCGTGCGCCAGGGCCAGCTCCAGCTGTTGGCCGCGACACCCGCATCGGGCTGGCAGCAGGCCCAGCCGCCCACCACCCAACCCGACGCGATCGAGGTGGTCTTCGGCGCGCCGCTCGGCACGAAGTGGACCTTCCAGGTCCAGCTGTCGGGCTCGACGATGCAGATCACGAAGCAGAAGACCGTTGCCAAGGCGGCGGACGGCTCCTACCCGGTGGGCGCCGCGGGCTCCGTGGACTTCATCAGCTCCGGATCCCAGCTGAAGCTGACCAACGTCGCCCCCGAGGGGGGCTGGTCGGTGACCCAGCGCCAGTCCTCCCCCACCTCGATCAGCGTGTCCTTCAAGCAGGCCGCCGGCACCGCCCAGTTCACGGCGGCGATGTCCGGCACCGACGTGACGGTCACGACGAGCCAGCAGCTGAGCGGGCCGGTCACGACGACGTGACGAGTCAGAAGCCGAGTCGCTGCAGCTGTTTGGGGTCGCGCTGCCAGTCCTTGGCGACCTTGACGTGAAGGTCGAGGAAGACCTTCTGGCCCAGCAGTGCCTCGATCCCTCGCCTGGCGTTGGTGCCGACCTCACGCAGCCGTGAGCCGCCGCGGCCGATGACGATCGCCTTCTGGCTCGGCCGCTCGACGTAGACGTTGACCCGCACGTCGAGCAGAGGGCTGTCGGCGGGGCGGTCCTCACGCGGGACCATCTCCTCGACCACGACTGCCAGGGAGTGGGGCAGCTCGTCCCGGACGCCTTCGAGCGCGGCCTCGCGGACGAGCTCGGCGATCATCACGGCCTCCGGCTCGTCGGTGAGCACCCCGTCGGGGTACAGCTGCGGCGACTCGGGCAGGTACGACGAGAGGATGTCGCGCACCTCGGCGACCTGCTCGCCCGAGACCGCGGACACCGGCACGATCGCGTCCCAGTCGCCGAGCCGGTCGATGGCGATGAGGTGCTCGGCGAGCCGCTCGCGGTCGACCAGGTCGGTCTTGGTGGCAAGGGCGACGACGGGCCGGCGGCGCACCGTGCGCAGCTCGGCCAGGTCCTTGGCGATGAAGGTGTCACCAGGGCCGATCCGCTGGTCCGCAGGCAGGCAGAAGCCGATGACGTCGACCTCGAGGAGCGTCTCACGCACGAGGTCGTTGAGCCGTTCTCCGAGCAGGGTGCGCGGCTTGTGCAGGCCGGGAGTGTCGACGAGGATCAACTGCGCGCGGTCCGTGGTCGCGATGCCCCGGATCGTGTGCCGGGTCGTCTGCGGCTTGGACGACGTGATCGCGACCTTCTGGCCCACCAGGGCGTTGGTCAGGGTCGACTTGCCGGCGTTGGGGCGTCCTACGAGGCACGCGAACCCGGCCCGGTAGGCGGACTGGCCGGTCGGCTGACCGGACGGGACCCCTCCCGTCACGAGAGGCGAGCTTTCACGGGCCTGGCCCGTCGAGTCAGTGCCCATGGGCTTCCTCCTTGGCGCTGACGAGCTCCCCGACCACCTCGGGATCGGCTCGCTGGACGATGACGGTGGCCACCCGGTGCCGGCGGCCGGCCATTCGCTCGGCGGTGAGGACGAGGCCGGCGACTGCACCGCTCGAGCCGACGATGGGCACCCGGCCGATTGCCTTGGTCAGCAGGCCACCCACCGTGTCGACGTCCTCCTCGTCGATGTGCACGTCGAAGAGCTCGGCGAGGTCGTCGATGTCCATCGACGCCGGCACGCGGATGGTGCCGTCCTCGAGCCGCTCGGGACCGGGCGCCTCACGGTCGTGCTCGTCGGCGATCTCGCCGACGATCTCCTCGATGATGTCCTCGATGGTGACGAGGCCGGCGGTGCCGCCGTACTCGTCGACGACGATCGCGAAGTGGTTCTGCTCCTGCTGCATCTCGCGCAGCAGGTCGTCGACGGGCTTGCTCTCGGGCACGAAGTGCATGGGTCGCATCACCTCGGTCGCCGGCTGCTTGGCGTCCTCGGGAGCAGCGTTGAGCCGGCGGGCGACGTCCTTGAAGTAGAGCAGCCCCCGCACGTCGTCGGAGTCCTCCCCCACCACCGGGATCCTGGAGAAGCCGCTGCGCAGGAAGAGCGACATCGCGCTACGCAGCGTCTTCGTGTGCTCGAGGGTCACCATGTCGGTGCGCGGCACCATGACGGCGCGGGCCACCGTGTCGCCGAGCTCGAAGACGGAGTGGATCATCTCCCGCTCGTCGGCCTCGATGACCTCGCTCTCCCCGGCCCGGTCGAGCAGGTCCCGAAGCTCCGCCTCGGTCTGGAAGGGGCCGTCCGCGTAGCTGCGCCCCGGCGTCACGGCGTTGCCAAGCGCCACGAACCCGCGCGCGACGGGACCCAGGACGGTGCGCAGGGCCGCTGCGACCGGGGCACTCCAGAGGGCGACCGTGTCGAAGTGCTGGCGACCGAGGGTGCGCGGCGAGACCCCGACGACGACGAAGGACACCACGGCCATGATTGCGATGGCCACCAGGCCCGCCTGCCAGATGCTCTCGAGCCACGTCGCGACAGCCAGGGTGACCAGGACAGCCGTCGTCGCCTCGGCGACGACGCGCAGGAAGGCGATGACCGACAGGTGGACGGGCGTGTCGGCCACGACCCGCATCAGCGACTTCGAGCCGGCCCGGCCCTCGTCGAACAGCTCCTGGGCGCGCACCCGGGACATCCGGAAGAGCGCCGCCTCGGAGGTGGACAGGGCGAAGGCGACCACGATGCTGATCACGGCCGGGATGACGAGCTTGGGCAGCATGCGCGGCGGTCAGCTGGTGGGCCGGTTGCGGGTGGCGAGGAAGGTGAGGAGCAGCTGGCGCTGCAGCTCGAACATCTCGCGCTCCTCGTCCGGCTCGGCGTGGTCGTAGCCGAGCAGGTGCAGGATGCCGTGCGTCGTGAGCAGGAGCATCTCCTCGATGGGCGCATGCCCCGCCTCGCGGGCCTGCCGTGCGGCGACGGTCGGGCACAGCACGACGTCCCCGAGGTTGCCCTCGGTCGGCTCCTCACCGTCGATGCCCGGTCGCAGCTCGTCCATCGGGAAGCTCATGACGTCGGTCGGGCCGGGAAGGTCCATCCACTGCACGTGCAGGGTCTCCATCGCGGCCTCGTCGACGAGGGTGATGCACAGGTCGGCCTCGGCGTGCACGCGCATCTGGTCCATGACGTAGCGGGCACAGTCCAGCAGCTCGAGCTCGTCGACGGCGAAGTCGGTCTCGTTGAGGACGTCGACGCTCATCGGCGTCCCTCCTGCTCGCCCTGCTTGCGTCGTCGACGCAGGCGAGCGTCGTTGCGGTCGTAGGCGTCGACGATCTCGCTGACGAGGCGGTGGCGCACGACGTCGACCGACGTGAGCTCCGCGAAGTGGACGTCCTCGATGCCCTCGAGGATGTGCCGCACCTCGTTCAGGCCCGAGCGGGTGCCGCCGGGCAGGTCCACCTGCGTCACGTCACCCGTCACGACCATCCGCGACCCGAAGCCGAGGCGGGTCAGGAACATCTTCATCTGCTCCCCGGAGGTGTTCTGGGCCTCGTCGAGGATGATGAACGCATCATTTAGCGTTCTGCCACGCATGTAGGCCAGGGGCGCGACCTCGATCGTGCCGGAGGCCATCAGCCGCGGGATCGTCTCGGGCGAGATCATGTCGTGCAGCGCGTCGTAGAGCGGCCGCAGATAGGGGTCGATCTTGTCGTTGAGCGTGCCGGGCAAGAACCCCAGCCGCTCCCCCGCCTCGACCGCCGGCCGGGTCAGGATGATGCGGTTGACCTGCTTGGCCTGCAGGGCCGCGACCGCCTTCGCCATGGCGAGGTAGGTCTTGCCCGTGCCGGCCGGTCCGATGCCGAACACGATCGTGTGCTCGTCGATCGCGTCGACGTAGCGCTTCTGTCCGAGCGTCTTGGGCCGGATCGTGCGACCCCGGCTGCTGACGATGTTCATCGTCAGCACGTCGGCCGGGCGCTCCTTCGTCTGCCCCCGCAGCATGCCGATCGACCGCTCGACCGCGTCACGGTTGAGCGGCTGCCCCGTCGTGATGATGGCGAGCAGCTCGTCGAGCAGCTCGTCGATGAGCTCGAGCTCCCCGGCCGGTCCGCTGAAGCTCATCTCGTTGCCGCGGACGTGGGTGTCGACCGTGGGGAACTGCCGCTCGAGCGTGCGGAGGAACTCGTCCCGCGGCCCGAGGAGCGTCACCATGTCGGTGGGCGGCGGGATCTCCCGGGTGAGGACTGGCTGGGCCTGGGCGTCGGAACTCACGGAATCGGCGTCGTTCATTTGCGCCCAGTCTACGGGGACGGACCGACGGTGACCCGGTTCACACTCCCTGGGGTCAACCGGAGGGTCCCGTGGGGCGTCACCACGTCGTGAGAACGTTGGGCATGCCTACCGCACGGCCGCCGGGCCTGGACGACGCCGACCACGCGATCACGCAGCTGTATGCCGCTCACTGGACCCGGCTGGTCCGGCTGGCCTGGCTCCTGGTGCGGGACCAGTCTCTCGCCGAGGACGCGGTCCAGGACGCGTTCGTCGCCACGCATCGTCGGTGGGACGCCATCCGCGACTCGGGGCGGGTGCTGGGCTACCTGCAGACCGCCGTGGTCAACCAGTGCCGGTCCCTGCAGCGCCACGCGGTCGTCGTCGACCGCCAGAACCGGGCCGACGCAGCCGCCGCGGACGCCCCTGGCCGAGGCAGCCATGACAGTGCGGAGACCGTCGTGCTGGCCGCATCCGAGCGGCGCACGATGCTCGAAGCCCTCGGCGAGCTCCCCCAGCGACAGCGCGAGGTGCTCGTGCTCCGTTACTACGAAGACCTCTCCGAGGCCCAGATCGCCCGGGCCCTCGACATCTCCCCCGGCTCGGTCAAGGCGCACGCCCACCGGGCCCTCACGACCCTCCGAGCCACGATGGAGCAGCGATGAGCACTGATGACCGCAACGAGGGCCGCCGTCCCGAGGACGACACCGTCGTCATCGGCGCCGGCCTGCAGCCTGTCGAGGAGACGCTCCGGGGCGAGCTGCACCGGGAAGCCGGGTCGATCCGGCCCCACGACCGCCTGGACTCGATCCTGGCCGAGGCGCACGGGTCGCAGCTGACCGATGCCGCGACCGACCCGGTCGAGTCGGGCCGTCACCGTTGGTTGCTCCCTGTCGCCGCGGCCGCACTGGCGGCCGTCATCGCGGGCGGCGTCTGGGTCGCGAACCGCCCGACCTCCACGGCCCCCCCGGCCGCCTCGCCGACGACGACGTCGCAGCCGAGCGCGACGAGTGGCACGGCCACGAGCTCGGGCACCGAGACGATGTCCACCTCGGCCTCGACCACCGGGTCCGGCTCTGCGCCCGTGCCCGCCCAGACCGTGAGCCTTCCGGTCTACTACGCCGGCCCCCGCACCGACGGCTCGACCCAGCTCGTCCTCTTCCGCGAGTTCGGGCCGGCCCAGGTCGCCGCGCCGGGCGACGCCGGCGCCAAGGCCACGGCTGCGCTCGAGCAGGCCGTCGCCGGCGGCCCGTCCGGCGCCGCGTACCAGCCCCTGTGGCAGGGGGTCCAGGTCGAGCAGGTCACCGTCAAGGCGGACCGGATCGACGTGTCCCTGTCGACCGGCGCCCGGGGACTCGACGCCGGCCAGGGCCAGGTCGCCGTCGACCAGCTGGTGTGGACCGCGCAGGCCGCCGTGGGCAAGGGCAACCTGCCCGTCCACTTCACCCTCGCCGATGGCTCCACCGCCCTCGCCGGCGACCTCACGACCGACAAGGCGTACACCCGGCCCACCGACGAGATGGCCGTGTGGGAGGTCCTGTCTCCCCTGTGGATCGACTCGCCCAGCCGGGGCGAGGTCGTGCCGGCCGGCGCGGTGACGGTCACGGGCGTCGCGAGCACCAACGAGGCCAACGTCCAGTGGAAGATCGCCAAGTCCGGCACGACGATCGCCACGGGCCACACCACGGCGGCGGTCTCCGCACCGGCCCGCGGCGCCTACTCGTTCACGACCGACCCGCTGCCCGCCGGTGACTACGTCGTGACAGTCTTCGAGACGAGCATGAAGGACGGGTCCGTCTCCGCGATGGCGACGAGGCCCTTCACCGTCAAGTAAGCGGTATGCCGCTCACCTCGTAGCGTCGGTTGCTGGCCTTTCGACGTCTGCAACCGTCGAGAGGCCACCGACCGACGAAGGGCCAGCAACCGACGAGAGGCCAGTACCCGTCAGGGGATCAGGCCCAACGGGACCCGGCGCTCAGCACCGCGAGGGCAGCGGGCCCGGCCGACGAGGCGCGCAAAATCGTCGAGCCCAGCCGCACCGGCCGGGCCCCCGCGTCGGTCAGCGCGGCGAGCTCCCGGTCGCTGATGCCGCCCTCGGGCCCCACGACGAGCAGGACGTCTCCGGACTCGGGCAGCCGGACCTGCGCCAGCGGCTCGGTCGCATCCTCGTGCAGGACGAGGGTCAGCCCGTTCTGCGCGACCCGCCGCACGAGAGCGGCCAGGTCGACGGGGTCCGAAGTGAGCGGCATACGGGACCGACGGGACTGCTTCGTCGCGCGGGTCACGACAGCGCGCCACTTGGCCAGGGACTTCCGCGCGCGCTCGCCGCGCCACACGACGACGGAGCGTTCCGCCTGCCACGGCACGACCTCGTCGACGCCCAGCTCGGTGGCCGCCTCGATCGCCTGCTCGTCGCGGTCGCCCTTCGCGAGGGCCTGGACGAGAACGAACCGCGGCTCGGCGGCCGGCTCCTCGGTCACCTCGAGCACCCGTGCCCGCACCGCCGCCTTCTGGACGTCGTCGGCCTCGACGAGCAGGCGCCGGCCAGCCCCGTCGGCCACGTAGAAGCGCTCACCCGGCCGGACCCGCACCACCGTCGCGGCGTGCCGCCCCTCGTCGCCGTCGAGCAGCACCGAGCCGCCGACCTCGGCGGACGCCACCACCTCGGCAGGACCGAGGAAGAGCTGGTGGGTCACCCGCGGCTCACTCGCCCTTGAGGGCGTCGCGCAGCTTGCCGAAGAGACCCTTGTCGACCGGGTGGGCGCGGCCGTCGGGCCGGTCCTCGCCGCGAAGGGCGGCGAACTGCTGGAGCAGCAGCTCCTGCTCCTCCGTCAGGTGGGTCGGGGTCGTCACGTTGGCGTGCACCCTGAGGTCGCCCCGACCGCCTCGCTGCAGGTGGGTCACCCCGAGGCCCCGCAGGGTCACGACGTCGCCCGGCTGGGTGCCCGGGCGGAAGTCGATGTCCTGCATCCCGTCGAAGGTGGACAGCTTCAGGGTCGAGCCGAGCGCGGCCGTGGCCATGGGCAGCTCGACGGTCACGTGCAGGTCATCGCCGCGCCGGCTGAACGTGTCATGGGGCTGGACGCGGATCTCGACGTAGATGTCGCCCGCCGGGCCATTGCCGTGGCCGACCTCGCCCTCCCCAGCCAGCTGGATGCGGGTGCCGGTGTCGACACCGCCCGGCACCTTCAGCTTGAGGGTGCGCCGGGTGCGGACCCGGCCGTCGCCGGAGCAGTCGCGGCAGGGGTCCGTCAGCGTGGACCCGTAGCCCTGGCAGGCGACGCAGGGGCGCGAGGTCATGACCTGGCCGAGGAAGCTGCGCTGGATCTGCTGGACCTCACCGCTGCCGCCACAGACGGGGCAGGTCTGGCGGCCGGTGCCGGGCTCGGCGCCGTCGCCGCCGCACCGGCGGCACCCGATGGCGGTGTCGAGGGTCAGCTCCTCCTCGGAGCCGAAGACGGCCTTGGCCAGGTCGATGTCGAGCCGGACCAGGGCGTCCTGACCGCGCTGGACGCGGCTGCGCGGCCCCCGTGCGCCTGCCCCCGCGCCGGCACCGAAGAAGGCGTCCATGACGTCGCTGAACGAGAAGCCCGCGCCGGCGAAGCCACCCTGCCCGGCCGCCGCGTAGGGGTCGGCGCCGTGGTCGAAGGCACGGCGCTTCTCAGGGTCGGACAGGACGTCGTAGGCCTGCGAGACGCGCTTGAACTCCTCCTCCGCCTCGGCACCCGGATTGACGTCCGGGTGCAGCTTGCGGGCGAGGCGACGGTAGGCCTTCTTGATCTCCTCCTGGCTCGCGCTGCGCGAGACACCGAGGACGGCGTAGTAGTCGTTCAAGCAAGTGGTCCTTCTGGTTCAGTTGCTGCGTGGGTCCCCGAGGATGTCGGAGACGTAGCGGGCCACGGCGCGCACCGCGGCCATCGTCGTGGGGTAGTCCATCCGTGTCGGGCCGAGCACGCCGAGGCTGGCGACCCGCTCGTTGCCCGTCCCGTACCCAACCGACACGAGCGAGGTCGACTGGAGCCCGGACACCGGGTTCTCGTGACCGATCCGGACGGAGACGACCTCGGGGTCCTCGCTCAGCTCGCCGAGGAGGCGGAGCAGCACGACATGTTCCTCGAGCGCCTCGAGGATCGGTCCGATCGACCGGGGGAAGTCACCCCGCGACCGGGCCAGGTTGGCCTGCCCGGCGAGGACGACCCGCTCCTCCCGCTCCTCGACGAGCGCCTCCTCGAGGGCCGTGACGACCGACTCGATGACGTGCCGGTCCCCCTCGGGGAACTCCTCGACGAGCGTGCGCAACGACGTCGCGGCGACCCGGAACGGGACGCCGGCCGCGACGTCGTTGATGCGCGTGCGAACCCTCGCGACGAGCGCCTCGCCGTCGACCGTCGTCAGGTCGCGGCCCGTGTCGACGATCCGCTGCTCGACCCGGCCGGTGTTGACGATGAGGACGACCATGACGCGCGGGCCCCCGACCGGGACCAGCTCGATGTGTCGCACGGTCGACCGGGTCAGCGAGGGGTACTGCACGACCGCGACCTGACGCGTCAACGATGCGAGGAGGCGCACCGTCCGGTCGACGATGTCGTCGAGGTCGACGGCGCCGTGGAGGAACTGGGTGATCGCGGTGCGCTCACCGCGGCTCAGGGGCTTGATCTCGCTGAGCCGGTCGACGAAGACGCGGTAGCCGAGGTCCGTCGGGACCCGCCCGGCCGAGGTGTGCGGGGCGTGGATCAGCCCCTCCTCCTCGAGCAGCGCCATGTCGTTGCGCACCGTCGCGGCGGAGACGCCGAGTTGGTGCCGCTCGACGAGCGCCTTGGAGCCGACCGGTTCTGAGGTCTGGACGTAGTCCTGCACGATGGCCCGGAGGACGTGGAGTCGCCGGTCCTCGGACATGGTCCTGCCTCCTCTCGGTCGTCTGGGCACCGCCCGGGCGCATGGTCCGGTGCTGGCACTCTCTGGTCCCGAGTGCCAAGTCTACGACGTTTCCGCCACAACACTGACACGCGCACGCTCCTTCCCGGCCGGGCCCGACCCCGCCGGGCACCGGGCCCGACCGCACCGGGCACCCGCGTGGCGGTCCGAGACCTGGCCCGCTGAGCGGCATACCCTCTCTGATCGTGCCTCCGATCGACCGCTACGGCTCTGACGTCCTCTCCGGCGACTGGCGCGCCCCGAAGGGTGGGCGCTCCGTCGACGTCGCCGCGGAGCCAGGCCTCGTCGTCGAGGAGGTCGAGACCGGCTGGGTCGGGGCCGTCGTGCGCGTCGAGAAGGCCGGCGGGATGCACGTCGTGCACCTGGAGGACCGGCGGGGACGGACAAAGGCCTTCCCGCTCGGGCCCGGCTTCCTCATCGACGGCAAGCCGGTCGCGCTGACGCGGCCGGTCGCTGCCGCCGCCACGGCGCTGGCGGCCGCGCGGCAGGCGCAGTCCCGCACCGCCAGCGGGTCCGTCGCCGTGCACGATGCGCGCGCCAAGGTCGCGAGCGGCTCGCGGATCTATGTGGAGGGGCGGCACGACGCCGAGCTCGTCGAGAAGGTGTGGGGCGACGACCTGCGCATCGAGGGGGTGGTCGTCGAGATGATGGACGGCGTCGACGACCTCGCCGGGATCATCGCGCAGTTCCAGCCCGGCCCCGGCCGGCGGCTCGGCGTCCTCGTCGACCACCTCGTCCCGGGGACGAAGGAGTCCCGCATCGTCGAGCAGGCGCGGTCCCTGCCGGGGCTCGCCGACCACGTCCTCGTCCTGGGCCACCCCTTCGTCGACGTCTGGCAGTCGGTCCGGCCCGAGCGCCTCGGCTGGCAGCAGTGGCCGGTCATCCCCCGGGGCACGTCGTGGAAGCACGGGATCTGCGCTGCGCTCGGCTGGCCCCACGCGTCCCAGGCCGACATCGCGCTGGCCTGGAAGCGGATCCTCGGCCGGGTCCGCACCTACGCCGACCTGGAGCCGGCGCTGCTCGCCAGCGTCGAGGAGCTGATCGACTTCGTGACGGCGCCGACGACGTGAGCCGTCGCCCTCACGAGGGGCCCCTCAGGCGCGGACGTACCCGAGGACGTCGACCTTGAGGTATGCCGCTGAGCCGGCTCGCACTCGGATGGATCCGTCCGCTCCGAGCGGGATGACGACCGTGTTGACGACGGTCTGCCCCGGGGCGTACTTCACCGACGCGTAGGCCGGCTCGGTGGTCCCGCTCGGGTAGGCGGTCAGGTAGCCGGCCGCCGTCGGCGCGACGGCCGTGACCGTGGCGACGACCGCCTTGACCCCGCTCGTCGGGACCCCGGCTCGACCGGCCACCTTGACGAGTGGGGCGGCACCGGCCGCGACCCGGCCCTTCGTGATGGCCAGCCCGGTCTCGCTGTCGAGGATGCGGGCCGGGGTCACCGCGACCTGGTCGCCCGTCGTCGGCAACCAGCCCACGATGTCGACCATGACGTCAGTCTGGGCGGTCGAGTGGACGCTGACCGCCCCGCCGGTGCCGATCCTCGCCTGGACCAGCCCGGTGCTGGCCCGGGCCGTCTCGTAGCGCACCTGCGGCGCGCCCGGCCGGGCGGCCCCGGTCGGCCACGTGGTCAGCCACCCGCCCGTGCTCGGCGCGCTGGCCGAGACGTCGAGCAGGACCGACCCGGCCCCGGACGTCGGGACCCCCGCCTTGCCGGTCACGACGAGGTTCAGGGTCCCACCGGCGGCCAACCGAGCCTTCGGCGCCGCGAGTCCGGTGCGTGTGTCCAGGACCCGCACCGCCGCACCGCCGGAGACGTAGCCGCCGACGGGCGACCAGCCGACCACGTCGGCGGACAGGTCGGTGCGCGCCGAGGTGTAGATCCGCACCTTGCCGTCGGCGCCGACGCGCGCCGCGACGAGCTTGGTGACGGTGACACCGGCTCCGTAGGACAGCTCCCGGCTGTTGGGCTGCGTCGTGCCGGAGGCGTGGACGGTGAGGTAGCCGGCGGCCGCCGGGGCCGTCGCGTTGATGTTGAGCAGCACGGTGCCGACGCCGGTGCTCGGCAGGCCCGCCCGGCCGGACACCGGCACGGTCAGTGCGCCACCGGCGGGCACCGGCGCCTTGGCGGCCGCCAGTCCGGTGCGGGTGTCGAGGATGCGCGCCGGCTTGGCCAGCTGGAAGGTGCGCGCCGGCGCCGCGACGGTCGGCCCCTGGTCCTTGAGGTGGATGAACCCCTTGGGCCACAGCCCGCCCCCGAGGGTGACGCGGCGCCAGCGGAAGTCACCACCCCAGTTGTCCTCGGAGATGATGATCTCCGTCGACGAGACGACCCGCTCGACGTAGGCGACGTGACCGGAGGTGGAGAAGGACGTGTCCCACCAGGCGATCGATCCCACTGCCGGGTTCGCTGTGGTCTCCATCGGGAAGGACGGGCCCCAGTTCGACGCGTTGCCCGACAGCGACGCAGGTCGTGCAGTCGGCATGCCGTTCTTGACCATCCGGTAGGCGACGTAGTTCGTGCAGTTGTGCCCGGTGTACTGGGACCAGTAGCTCGTCGAGCTGACCGCCAGGTAGCCCGCGTTCGGGTAGCCCGCGGCGGCACATCCGTCATAGCCCGTGCAGAGGACGATCCACTCGGCCGCCCTGGCAGCCGGGACGTTGGCCATCAGCCCCGCGACGAGGACCCCGATGGCGAGCAGCACCGTGGAGACAACGCCGCGCCGATGATCACGACTCTTCAATTTCATGGGCCCTCTCCCGCGCGGCGCCTTGACACAAACCGTGTTGAAGATAGGGCAATCTGGGCACGGTTGAAGGCGTTTCCCACCCATCACATCTGTCAGATGCGACTCAGGGCCCCGCGGGAGTGGTCAGCGGCGGCGGCGCGGTGCCACGAACCGGCGGATCAGCTCGCGTCGCAGTGACGTGAAGGGCGGGTAGACGACCGCCACGAGGTCCGGGCGGGTCGGGGCGTCGAGGACCGGCTTGGTGTGCGAGAAGACGTCGATGGACGCCTCCCCGTGGTAGCTGCCCATGCCGCTCGCGCCGACGCCGCCGAAGGGCAGGGTGGGCACGGCCAGGTGCGCCATCGGCAGGTTGAAGCTGACGGCGCCGGACGACGTGCCGGTGAGGAACCGGCGCTTCGTCTCCTCGTTGCCGGTGAAGACGTAGAGCGCGAGCGGCTTGTCCCGAGCGGTGATGAACTCGATCGCCTCTCGGACCCCCGACACGGCGACGAGCGGCAGGACCGGCCCGAAGATCTCCTCCTGCATCACCGCGTCCGCCGCCTCGACCCCGTCGAGGATCGTCGGCTCGATGTAGCGGGTGGCGGCATCCACCCTGCCGCCCACCGCCACCCGGTGCGGCGCGATCAGAGCCGAGACGCGTTCGAAGTGCCGGTCGTTGACGATCCGGCCGTAGGTCTCGGACTCGGAGGGGTCTGGAGAGTGGAAGTCACGGATCGCCTTCTCCAGCAACGGTTTCAGCTCGTCGAGGACTCCTCGGGTGCCGAGCACGTAGTCCGGTGCCACACAGGTCTGTCCGGCATTCGTGAACTTGGCCCAGACGAGCCGACGAGCGGCGACCTGCAGGTCTGCGTCCTCGTCGACGAACGTCGGCGACTTGCCGCCGAGTTCGAGGGTGACGGGGGTCAGGTGCTTGGCTGCGGCCTCCAGCACGATGCGACCGACGTGGGCGCCGCCCGTGTAGAAGATGTGGTCCCAGCGCTGCTCGAGCAGGGCCGTCGTCTCCGGGACGCCACCCTCGACGACCCGGACGGCGGACGTGTCGACATAGGCGGGGAGCAGCTGGGCGAGCGTCCGGGACGTGGCCGGCGCGTGCTCGCTCGGTGAGAGGACGACGGCGTTGCCGGCCGCGAGGGCACCGGCGACCGGGGCGAGCGACAGTTGGAGGGGATAGTTCCACGGGGCGATGACCAGAACGACGCCGAGGGGCTCGCGGATGAGCCGCGCCCTGGCCGGCTGGAGGAAGAGCGGGACGGCCGCTCGACGCGGGCGCAGCCACTCCCGCAGGTGGCGCAGCAGGTGGTCGATCTCGTTGGCGACGAAGCCGATCTCGGTGACCCACGACTCGACTGCATGCTTGCCGAGGTCCTCGGCGAGGGCGCGGGCGAGCAGCTCGTCGTTGTCGAGCAGCATGCGGTGCAGCGCCTCGAGCTGGGCGACCCGCCAGGCGTAAGGCTTGGTGACACCCCGCCCGAAGGTGGCCCTGAGCTCGTCGACCAGCCCCGCGATGTCCGTCGCCATGCGGTCATTGTGCTGCATCGCGGTCGGGTCAGCTCGACAGCAACCGGTGCACGACGGTGTCGGCCAGCAGGCGCCCCCGCCGGGTGAGCACGAGCCGCCGGTCGCGGACCGCGGCCGGCCCCTCGACGAGGCCGTCCGCGACGAGCCCGGCCACCGCCTCTCGTCCGGCGGGTCGCAGGTCGGTGACGGGGAGCCCGTCGACGATCCGCGAGCCGAGCAGGACCCGCTCGTCGTAGCGCTGCTCCTCGTCGAGGGTCTCTCGCGCGTGCGCCGGGGACGCGCCGGAAGCCAGCCGAGCGGCATACGCGTTGGGGTGCTTGACGTTCCACCAGCGCACCCCGCCGACATGGCTGTGGGCACCCGGGCCGACCCCCCACCAGTTGCCGCCGTTCCAGTAGGCGAGGTTGTGTCGGCACCACGCGTCCCGGGAGCGGGCCCAGTTGCTCACCTCGTACCAGCCGAGCCCGGCCTGGGTCAGCAGCGCGTCGGCGAGCTCGTACTTGTCGGCCTCGTCATCGTCGTCGGGCGCCGCCACGTCGCCGCGCCGCACCTGCGCCGCCAGCTTGGTGCCCTCCTCGACGACGAGGGCGTAGGCCGAGATGTGGTCGGGCTCGAGGTCGATGGCCGCCTCGAGGCTGCGGCGCCAGTCGTCGAGGGACTCCCCCGGCGTGCCGTAGATGAGATCGACGCTGACCTGCAGGCCGGCGGCGCGAGCCCCCGCGACGGCGCGCGCGACGTTGGCGGGGTCGTGGGTGCGCTCCAGGGTGTGCAGCACGTGTGGGACCGCCGACTGCATCCCGAGGCTGACCCGGGTGAAGCCGCCCGCCGCGAGGGCGGCGAGCGACTCGGGGGTCACCGAGTCGGGGTTCGCCTCGGTGGTGACCTCGGCGTCGGGGCGGAGGCCAAACCGCTCCTGTATGCCGCTCACGATCCTCACGAGGTCGGCCGGCCTCAGCATCGTCGGGGTGCCGCCACCGACGAAGACCGTCGACACCTCGGGCGTGCGCTCCCCCAGCACCGTGGCCGCGAGGTCGAGCTCGGCGATCGCCGCCTCGGCGTAGGTGTCGACGCTGGCACCGTGCAGGCCGAGCTCCGGGATCGTGTACGTGTTGAAGTCGCAGTAGCCGCACCGCACCCGGCAGAACGGGACGTGCACGTAGAAGCCGAACGACGCCCCGCTCAGCGCGTCGAGGGCGGACTCGGGAAGGGAGCCGTCGGCGGGCGCGGGGTCGCCGTCGGGCAGGGCGGAGGGCACGCCCCCATCATCCCAGCCCGTCACTCGGGCTGGTCCCGGGGCGGGCGCGCCCGCTGGATAGGTTGAGCGCCATGCGAGTCCTGACCGATGCCGATGTCGTCGCTCTTGCCCCTGACCCCCTCACGACGATCGACCTCGTCGCCGACGCCCTGCGCGCGCTGGCGCGCGGTGAGGGCGACGTGCCCCCGAAGCACACGGTCCATGCGGGGCCTCAGGACTCGTTCGCCAACGGCATGTCGGCGACGTGGCCGGAGCGCGGGCTGGTCGGCAACAAGTGGATCACCCTCTTCCCGACCAATGCCGCCCTCGGCCTGCCGACCGCCTCGGGCGTCCTCGTCCTCAACGACGGGCAGACCGGCGTGCCGACCCACCTCATCGCGGCCGGCGAGGTGACCGCCCGGCGGACGGCGGCCGTGAGCGGCGCGTGCCTGCGCGCGTTGGCGCCCGCCCAGGGACATGTTGCCTACACCGGCGCGGGGGCCCAGGCGCGGTCGCACCTGATGATGCTCGAGGCGCTCGGGCGCACGGACGTCGTCGTCTACGCCCGCCGCGCCGAGGCACGTGAGGAACTGGCTGCCTGGGCCGCCCGGCACGTCCCGTCGGTCGACCTCCGGCTCGTCGGGGCACCCGCCGAGGCCGTGCGCGGCGCCGGCGTCGTCATCACCGGGCTGTCCATCGGGATCGAGGGGGCGCACCTCGACGCGGCAGACCTCGGGGCGGACACGCTCCTGCTCCCCATCGACTACGCCAGCTCCGTCGGCCCCGCCATCGCCGCGACGGCGCTGCTGGCCGCCGACGACCGCGACCAGTTCGAGGCCTCCCGCCTCGCCGGCAAGCTCGGCGACTACCCCCCGGCCACCGTCTGGGACGGCGACCTGCTCGACGGCGACCGACCGGCCGGCCGGATCGTGTGCCAGAACCTGGGCACCGCCCTGGCCGACCTCATCGTCGGAGAGGCGGTGGCCCGTGCCGCCGACGACCGCCAGCTCGGCCAGGTCATCGACCTCCGCGGCTGACCCGTGTGTCCGACGCTCGGTCGGGTCCTCGCCGCTTGGCTCAGCCGGAGCCCAT
>NZ_AWQS01000027.1 GCF_000576575.1 Intrasporangium chromatireducens Q5-1 | reverse complement strand
CAGGGCGCGCCGCGGGCCGCCGACGGAACCACGGCCGGGGCCGGTCCGGCGTGGGCGGCTGAGCGCCCGCCGCCTCCGCACGGATCCGATGGGTCAGGGCGGAGGCCTGGTCGGCCCCGACAACCACCTCGAGCGGCTCACGCGCCACTGCGTCGAACACGAGCCTGGGCAGCTGGGCCGACGAAGGGCGCACCTCGGGCTCGGGGTCGATGCACCGGCCGATCACACCTGCCAGGTGCGGACCGGTGTGGCTGATGACCGTCTCGTCGGAGAGCCTCAGGAAGGTGTCGGGTGCGCCGTTGCCGGTGAGGCAGAACCACGCGACGGCGCCGAGGGAGAAGACGTCGCTCGCCTCGGTCGGCGCGCCACCCGACCGCACCTCGGGCGCCACGAACCCTGGCGTGCCGACGACGGCTCCACCGCCCGTGCCCGCGATGCGCGCGGCGCCGAGGTCCATCAACACCGGCCGTCCCTCGGTCGTCAGCATGATGTTGCCCGGCGAGATGTCGCAGTGCGTCCCGCCCGCTGCATGCAGAGCGGCCACCGCCTCCGCGATCGGGCTCAGGACGGTGACGACCTCGCCCGGACGCAGGTGCCCCCGGCTGGCGACGAGCGAGGCAAGGGTTGCTCCGACGACGAGGTCGAAGACGAGCGCGACCCGGCCGTCCGCGAGGGCAACGACGTCGCGCAGGGACACGAGGTGGTCGTGTCGGACGCCGAGCAGGACCTGCCGCTCGATCTGTGCCTCATGCTGGCTCACCGGATCGGGGTGGGCCCGCGGCACCTTGATGGCCACCGGCTCGCCGCTCGGGCTGGAGCCGGCCCAGACGACGCTGCTCGAGCCGGCCCCGATCACATGGAGCAGGCGGTGTCCCGGCACCTCCGGGTGGTCGTCAGGGTCGTGGTCCACCTGACCATCGTGGCAAGGTTCCACGGCCCCCGTCGTGCGTCATCCACAGCCCGACGGCCGACCCCAGCAGCCGGCGGTCAGTTCGGGCTCTCACCCGGCGTCACGACCTCGACGACCCGGTTGCCGTGCGCACTGGTGCGCGCCGCGTCGATCACCGCGAGGACGTGGACCGCATCGCGAGGGTCGACGGGCATGCCGGCCTGCGGGTCGTCCGATCGCAGGGCCGCTGCGACGCCCCGGTAGAAGTCCGCCTCGTCGGCCTCTGCGACGACCGGTCCCGGCTCGCGCTCGTCCCCCCGGACGATCCACCCGACCGCGTCACCGTGGTTCGCGAACTCGGTGAACGCACTGACGTCGTCGACCTGCTTGCCGATCACGTAGGCACCCCTGGACCCGGCGAGCCGGGCACGGGGGCCGGGGGCACCGTTGACCGCGCTCGCGAACAGGTGGCTCACGACGCCGGAGGTGTGCCGGCAGGCCAGGAACGTGTCGTCCTCGGCGACGGCGACCCGGCTGGCAAGCTCGGCGTAGACGCTCTCCACCTCGCCGTGCAGCAGCACCGCCTGGTCGATCAGGTGCGTGTGCAGGTCGAGGAGCAGGCCGCCGCCCTCCTCCGGCGACGCCGTCTCCCGCCACCGGTCCCGCCGCACCGGACGCCAACGGTCCCAGCGGTACTCGGCCCGCCAGATCTCCCCGATCGAGCCCTGCTCGACGACGGCCGCGAGGCCGCGCTGCTCCGGGTCGTAGCGCCGGTTCTGGAAGACCGTCAGTGGCACGCCCTTCTGCGCCGCGAGGTCGACGAGCCGCAGGGCTGCGTCGGCGTCGATGGCGAGCGGCTTGTCGACGACGAGTGGCAGACCGGCCTCGATCACCTGCTCGGCCTGCTCGACGTGCACGGCCGTCGCGGAGGCGATGACGACCAGCTCGAGGTCGGTCCGCTCGAGCAGCGCGTCCAGGTCCGGGACGACCTCCGCCTCCGGCAGGTCCTCGTGGACCTCGGCCACCCGGGTCGGGTTCGCCGTCGCGACCGCGACTGCGGCGAGCCCGGCCCGCGGGAACAACGGGGCGTGGAAGCCACGGCCGGCGGTGCCGTAGCCCACCAGCCCGACGCGGAGGGGAGCCGACGAGCGGGACGGGGTGAGCGGCATACGAACACCTTGGCACAACGAGCGGACAGCCATCCCGCGGGGCGGGCGTACCCTGACGCCATGCGTTTCGTGCACCTCGGGCTCGATCCCGACTTCGTGGACTACGAGCGGGCCTGGGGCATCCAGCGCGACACCCATGCCAAGGTCGTGAGCGGCGAGGAACCCGACACCGTCTACCTCCTGGAGCACGCGCCGGTCTATACGGCCGGCAAGCGCACCGAGCCGCACGAGCGCCCCAAGGATGGCACTCCCGTCATCGACGTGGACCGGGGCGGCAAGATCACGTGGCACGGGCCCGGCCAGATCACCGGTTATCCGATCGTCCGGCTTCCGGCGCCGATCGACGTGGTCGGCTACGTCCGTGCGCTCGAGGCGATGATGATCCGGGTCTGCGCCGACTTCGGAGTGACGGCCGGACGCTCGGAGGGCGAGAGCGGCACCTGGATCGCTGCCGACGACCGCGGACCGCGGCGCAAGATCGGGGCGATCGGGATCCGGGTCAGCCGCCAGGTCGCGATGCACGGCTTCGCGTTCAACTGCAACCCGGACCTGTCGTGGGGAGACGTGATCATCCCCTGCGGCATCCCCGACGCCGGGGTCACCTCGCTCTCGCGCGAGCTCGATCGCGACGTGCCGGTCCTCGAGGTGCTGCCGCACGTCGAGAAGCACCTGGCCGACATCCTGCCGACCCTGCGACCGAACCGGCGCGCCCAGCCCTGATCCCCCGCTCCTGCCCGTTACGCTGCGAACAACCACAGCCGGGGGGAGCCCATGGACGTCGCCGTCACCACTATCGGCCTGCGCAAGACCTACCTCCGGCGGGGCACGCGCCGGGCGGCCGTGGAGCGGCTCGACCTGACCGTGCCGGCCGGGGGCGTGCACGGCTTCCTCGGTCCCAACGGCTCGGGCAAGACCACGACGATCCGCATGCTCCTCGGCCTCCTCCGGCCGGACTCCGGACAGGCATGGATCTTCGGCCACCGCGTCCCCGTCGAGCTGCCCGCCGTGATCGGGCGCGTGGGGGCGATCGTCGAGTCCCCCAAGTTCTTCCCGACCTTCACCGCGCGGCAGAACCTGCGCCTGCTCTCCGACGCGATCGGCACACCCCGGACGCGGATCGACGAGGTGCTCGAGGCCACGCACCTGCGTGAGCGCGCCGACGACCGCTATGCCGGCTACTCGCTCGGCATGAAGCAGCGACTGGCCATCGCGGCCACCCTCCTGAAGGACCCCGACCTGCTCATCTTCGACGAGCCGACGAACGGCCTCGACCCGGCCGGCATCCGCGAGATCCGGGACACGATGCGGGCCCTCGGTGACCGCGGCAAGACGGTCCTCGTCAGCTCGCACATCCTGGCCGAGGTCGAGCAGGTCGCCGACACGGTGTCGATCATCGGCCGGGGCACGCTGCTCGCCGAGGGGCGGGTCGCCGACCTGCTCGGTAGCAGCACCCAGTTCCGCGTCGGCGTACCCGACCTCCAGCGCGCCGCCGCCGTGCTCCAGGACGCCGGCCTCCCCACCGAGCAAGAGGGTGCCTTCCTGCGGGTCACGACCGAGGACGGCGAGCAGGTGACCCGTCTCCTCGCCGGGCACGGGCTGTTCGTGCGCCAGCTGACGCCGATGCGGCCCGACCTCGAGTCCGCGTTCCTGCGCCTCACCAGCGAGAGCGGCCTCGACGCCGCCCCCGAGGCCCCGGTCGCGGCCTCGCCCGACGAGCTGCCCGGAGGTGGCGCATGACGCTGACCGTGTCGACCGTCCCAGCAAGTCGCGTCGGAGTGCCCTACGGGGCCCTCGTCGGCGTCGAGCTGCGGCGACTGTGGTGGCGGCGCCTCACCAAGGTGGCCCTCGCGATCGCCGTCCTCCTCACCGGGATGACCCTCTACGGCGCGTACCAGTCGACGGCGCCGGACACGATCGCCGAACGCGTCCAGAGTTACCGGCAGACCGTCGCCCAGTTCCCGCAGATGGTCAAGGACTGCCAGCAGGCCCAGGCACAGGCCCGCGAGAGCGGCGACGCCGGCGCAGACTTCGGGTGCGCACAACTGACCGCGCCGACCCCTGCGGAGTTCGGCCTCGAGTCGCCCGAGGCCGGTGCCCTGACGGCGAGCCTCGCCACGACGAACGCCTACCTGTATGCCTTCCTCGCCTTCGTCCTCGGCGCGAGCTTCATCGGGGCGGAGTACTCGTCGGGGTCGCTCGGCACGTGGCTCACGTTCGAGCCGCGCCGCCTGCGGGTCGCCTCGGCCAAGCTCCTCGCCGCGGGAGCCGGAGGTGCCGGCGTCGCTGCCGTCGGTCTGGGCCTGACGGCCGTCGGCGCCTGGCTGGTCAGCCGCGTCAACCAGCCCGATCCTGCCCTGCAGCTGCCGACCGCCGCCGCGGACGAGTCGATCACCCAGCTGCTGATCCGCTGCCTGGTGGTCGCCGTCGCCGCCGGCGCCGCGGGCGTGGCCCTCGGGATGCTCGTGCGCAACACCGGCGCGGTCGTCGGCATCGTGCTCGGCTACGGCGTCGTCGTCGAGGGCGTGCTCGCGCAGGCGCTCGCGCACGGCCGGCTCGCACCCTGGCTGCCCCTGAAGAACCTCGAGGCGTTCGTCGAGCGCGGGTCGACCTACTTCGCCGAGGCGTGCACCCCGAACGGGTGCCAGATGGAGGCGATGCGGGTGACCTACACCCACGGCTGGGTCTACCTGCTCGTGCTCTCCATCGTCGGCGTCATCGCAGCGCTCGCCGTCTTCCGCCACCGCGACGTCGGCTGAGTCCACCCGCAGGTATGCCGCTCACCTCCTTTTCGTGGCCGCCAGCCCTGCCGCGTAGGCTGGCGGGCAGCACAGCCGCCACTGGAGGAGACCACGTGACCGTCGCACCCGAGGGCCGTCGCCTGCTGCGCGTCGAGGCGCGCAACGCCGAGACCCCGATCGAGCGCAAGCCGTCCTGGATCCGCACCACGGCCACGATGGGCCCCGCCTACACGGAGCTGCAGTCCATGGTCAAGGGCGAGGGGCTGCACACGGTGTGCCAGGAGGCCGGGTGCCCCAACATCTTCGAGTGCTGGGAGGACCGGGAGGCGACCTTCCTCATCGGCGGCGACACGTGCACCCGCCGCTGTGACTTCTGCGACATCGCCACCGGTCGCCCCGCGCCCCTGGACCTCGACGAGCCGCGCCGGGTCGCCGAGTCGGTGCGCCGGATGGGGCTGCGCTACTCCACGGTGACGGGGGTCGCCCGCGACGACCTCGCCGACGGCGCTGCCGGTCTCTACGCCGAGACGATCCGCCAGATCCACCTGCTCAACCCGAACACCGGCGTGGAGATCCTCCCGCCCGACTTCGGTGCCCAGCCCGAGCTGGTCGGACAGGTCTTCGACGCCCGACCCGAGGTGTTCGCCCACAACCTCGAGACGGTCCCCCGGATCTTCAAGCGGATCCGACCGGCCTTCAGCTACGACAAGTCCCTGCGGGTGCTCACCATGGCGCGCGAGGCCGGGCTCGTCACGAAGAGCAACCTCATCCTCGGCATGGGCGAGACCGACAGCGAGATCGAGGCAGCGATCGGTGACCTGCACGAGGCGGGCTGCGACATCCTCACCATCACCCAGTACCTGCGCCCGTCGAAGCTGCACCACCCGATCGACCGGTGGGTCAAGCCCGAGGAGTTCGTCCACTGGTCCGAGGTCGCCGAAGGACTCGGCTTCAAGGGCGTCATGGCCGGACCGCTCGTGCGTTCGTCGTACCGCGCCGGCCGGCTCTGGGCGTCCGCGATGGCCAAGTGGGGCCGCCCGATCCCGGAGCACCTCGCCCACCTGGCCGAGGCGGCCGAGTCGCCTGCCCGCCAGGAAGCGGCGGCATTGGTGGCCGCCCACGCCCGAGCCGTATCCTGAGCCTCATGGCACGGAAGACGGACGGCGACTCGGGCGCGCCCTCGCAGAAGAAGCAGGGCCGCCTCTCCCAGATCAAGCAGGTCTACACGGTCTCCAGGCAGGCCGATCCCAACATCGGGCGCTGGATGCTGCTCGGTTTCCTCGGGACGGTCGCCGTCTTCCTGATCATCGGGTTCGTGCTCCACAGCGCGCTCCTGTTCGGCATCATGGGGGTGCTCTTCGGCATCCTCGTCGCGACGATCATCATGAGCCGCCGCGCCGAACGCGCCGCCTACCGCTCGATCGAGGGCCAGGCCGGCGCGGCCGGAGCTGCGCTCACCTCGATCCGCCGCGGCTGGTACACCGACCGCGAGCCGGTGGCCGCCGACGTCGCCCGCCCGGGTGACGTCAACTCGGCCGCGATGGTCTACCGGGCGCTCGGCCGACCCGGTGTCGTCCTGGTCGGTGAGGGCCCGACGAGCCGGGTGCAGAAGCTGCTCGCCAAGGAGCAGAAGCGCGTCGAGCGCGTCGCCCCCGGCGTGCCGGTCACGACGATGATCGTCGGGTCCGGTGATGGTCAGGTGCCGCTCAGCAAGGTGGCCTCCAAGGTGCAGCGGCTCAAGCCGACGATCACCAAGGACGAGATGGCCCTCGTCAACAAGCGTCTCAAGGCGCTCGGCGGCATCCGCCCGCCGATCCCGCAGGGCATCGACCCGACGCGGGCCCGGATGGACCGGAGGGCGCTTCGGGGCAAGTAGGCCGCGTCGGCGTGGGCCGCGTCAGCGCACGTTGACGATGACCGTGTTGGCGACGCGGTCATGCATGCCGCGCCCGTCCCGGTCCCAGATGAGCGCCGGGATGGCCAGGCAGAGCAGTACGGTGCGGACGACCACCTGCAGCAGGTGGGCCCGGCCTCCGGCCACGTTGCGGACCTGGATCCCGACGACGCGGTGACCGATCGTCGTCCCGAGCGTCCCGACGAGCAGGAGGTTCTCGACGGCGAAGACGGCCAGTGGGATGAAGCTGCGCCCCCCGGTCTCCTGCCAGCCGACGCCCCACAGGGCGTTGGCGATGAGCAGGCACAGCAGCCAGTCGATCACGACGCCCACCAGCCGACGACCGAAGTGAGCGATCGAGCCCGGCCCGCTGAGCGGCATACCGAGTCGTTGGCCGTGGTACTCCCCCGGCGCGCTCGTGCGCGCCCGCGGCCCTTCGAGCCACGAGCCGATGTCCCTGCGATCCACCACGCGACCAGCGTACGTGCCGTTGTGTTTTGGGGGTCCACGGGGGCTTGCCCCCGTGTGTCCGTGTAACGCCGACGAAACATTCGGGTCATGGCCGGGAAACGGCGACCCCGTAAGGTCTGTGCGTGTCAGCACGAAGGCGCGTGCCCGTCACCGGGTCGCCGCCTTCTCCCCTTTCAGGAGGTTGGATGTTCAGCTCAGCCGCAGAGGTCCTCGCGTACATCAAGGACGAGGACGTCCAGTTCATCGACATCCGGTTCTGCGACCTGCCGGGCGTCATGCAGCACTTCAACATCCCGGCTGAGACAGTCGACGAGGACTTCTTCACCGTGGGCCAGATGTTCGACGGCAGCTCGATCCGCGGCTTCCAGGCGATCCACGAGTCCGACATGAAGCTCGTCCCCGACGTCGCCACCGCGTACATCGACCCGTACCGCACGGCGAAGACGCTCATCATGAACTTCTCGATCGTCGACCCGTTCACCGACGAGCCGTACAGCCGCGACCCTCGCAACATCGCGAGGAAGGCCGAGGAGTACCTCAAGTCGACGGGGATCGCCGACACCGCCTTCTTCGGCGCCGAGGCCGAGTTCTACGTCTTTGACGACGTGCGCTTCGAGACGAAGTCGAACGCCAGCTACTACTACCTCGACTCGATCGAGGCGGCCTGGAACACCGGGCGCGTCGAGGAGGGCGGCAACCGCGGCTACAAGACGCGCTACAAGGGCGGCTACTTCCCCGTCTCCCCCGTCGACCACTTCGCCGACTTCCGCGACACGATCTGCACCGAGCTGAAGCAGGTCGGCCTCAACGTCGAGCGCAGCCACCACGAGGTCGGCACTGCCGGCCAGATGGAGATCAACTACCGCTTCAACACGCTGCTGCACTCCGGCGACGACATGATGAAGTTCAAGTACGTCGTCAAGAACTCGTCGTGGCGACAGGGCCACACCGCGACGTTCATGCCGAAGCCCCTCTTCGGTGACAACGGCTCCGGCATGCACACCCACCAGTCGCTCTGGAAGGACGGCGAGCCGCTCTTCTACGACGAGCGCGGCTACGGCGGCCTGTCCGACCTCGCCCGCTGGTACATCGGCGGCCTGCTCAAGCACGCGCCGTCGCTGCTCGCGTTCACGAACCCGACGGTGAACTCGTACCACCGTCTCGTGCCCGGGTATGAGGCGCCGGTGAACCTGGTCTACTCGGCGCGCAACCGCTCGGCGTGTGTGCGCATCCCGATCACCGGCACCTCGCCGAAGGCGAAGCGCATCGAGTTCCGCGTGCCGGACCCGTCGGCGAACCCCTACCTCGCCTTCGCCGCCCAGCTGATGGCCGGTCTCGACGGGATCCGCAACCGGATCGAGCCGCCGGAGCCGATCGACAAGGACCTCTACGAGCTGCCGCCCGAGGAGCACGCGCGGATCGAGCAGGTGCCGGCCTCACTGCCGGAGGTGCTCGACGCGCTCGAGGCCGACTACGAGTACCTGCTCGAGGGCGACGTCTTCACCAAGGACCTCATCGAGGCGTGGGTGGAGTACAAGCGCAAGAACGAGGTCGACCCGATCCGGTTCCGGCCGCACCCGCACGAGTTCGAGATGTACTTCGACCTCTGACGACGATGTAGCGAAGGTTGGGGGCCCGAGCTTGCTCGGCGCTGACGAAGATGCAGCGGAGGTTGGGGGCCGAGCTTGCGAGGCACCCGGCCGGAGCGGAGTCGAGGAAGCGACGGCCAAGAGAGGCGCCCGGCCGGAGCGGAGTCGAGGAAGAGGTCGCGAAAGTTCGACCTCTGACGACGACGCAGCGGAGGTTGGGGGCCGAAGCAACGTTGAGGAAGTAGTCGTATGAACGGCGGCTGACCTGCGAGAACGTCTCTGGACGTCGTGCTGGTCAGTCGCCGTTCGGCGTTGGCGCCCCGCCCCGTCTCGACCCCCACACCCGAAATGGGTGTGAGCTGCCGCCACGGAGCACGTACGATGCTGCGGTCGCCACAGGGGCGGCCACAGGATGCGAGGAGCGAGCGGGTGTCGGACATCGCCGCGGGCTGCGAGGTGGCCGCTCTGGCCTGCTCAGCCGTCGGCCGGACCCGCGTCCGGACCACCTGACACCCTGCCCTGCGTCGCCACGCCCTGCGGACGACGCGCTTCACGGTCGGTGCCGGGCGAGTCGGCGCGCTCCCCGCCCACCCGGCCGCGTGCTGGTCCCCCGCCCGTCGACTTGGGCGTCGTCCTGTCGTGCTACCCAGGCTGCCCACGACCATGGCGCGAGAACGGTGACCGGCCCCTGCGGCCCCGCCGCACCGAAAGCAGAGAAGAACCATGAATCCCTTGACCGAGAAGCAGCTTCGCACCTCATTCATCAACACAACCAAGCGCGAGACGACCCAGGCAGCGCTCCCTGACCTGGCCGAGCTGAGCTGGGACCGGCTCGACTACCTCGGCTGGCGCGACCGGAAGGCACCCCTCTTGGCCTACGTGGTCCTCGAGCTCGACGGGCAGCCGACGGGCATCATGCTGCGGGCCGGCGCCGCCAACCAGACCATGGTCCGCCGCAAGGCGCTCTGCGCCTGGTGCCGCGACCTCGCCAGCGTCGAGGCGGCCATGTATGTCGCTCGACGGGGTGGTTCGGCGGGCCGTGCCGGCAACACGATCGGAACGCTGGTGTGTGAGGACTTCTCGTGCTCACGCAACGTGCGACGCCCGCCGACCAGCAGTGAAGCCGGCACCGACCCCGAGCAGGTGCGCGACCTCATCGTGCAGGAACGCATCGCCGGGCTGCGGGAGCGGGCCGCCCGCTTCGTCCAGGAGGTCGCGGCCACGCTCTGACCGCGACCGCGGGCACCCCCCGGCGAGTGCTCAGGACGTGCCGCTGCCGTGGAGGCTTTCTGCCCGCTGGCCGCGCACCTCCTGGGCACTCGATGGGTATGCCGCTGGGCTCGCTTCCGCTGGGGGCGCCCCTCGTGAGCTCGCTGGGCGCGCCCTCCGCAGGTGTGCGACAGCGAGGGCCGCACCCACGAGCACCACGGCCAGCCAGGTCACCGAGATCGCGACGAGCTCGAACCGGTAGGCGAGGTCGCTGCCGTACATCGGCGCCATGACCGCGAGAGCCGCGACGACGATGCCGCCGCCCAGACCCAGGACCCAGCGGATCACCTGCTCGGCCCGTCGGGCGGGCGTCAGTCCCGCTCCGGCGAGCAGGAACCCGACGGCGAGGGCGGTGTAGCCGATGTCTTCCAGCCCGATGAAGACGCCGTGGGGGTGGTACTGCGTCAGGAACCCGAGCCCGTCGGCCTCACCGAGGCTCAGCATCGGCTGGACGACCGCGAGCTGGATCCCGTAGTCGAGGATGAGCACGCCCGCACCGATCCCGACCATGACGAGCGATCCCCGACCCAGCAGCCCACGCCCCGGCGACGTCGGGTGGACGGTGACGGCGGCCACCAGCACGATGATGAGCATCGTCACGAGGATCGCCGGGTACATCCACAGGTAGTCACGGGGCACGAACCGGGCGGCATCCGTGTAGGGCGGCGGGATGCAACCCGTCGTGCACAGCGGGCCGGAGCGCGGCGGGGTCGTGTAGGCGACCGCGAAGGTGGCCCCGGTCAGCAGGGTGGTGAGCAGGCCCAGCCACCCGAGGTGTCGCCCACCTCGGGTCGGTTCCTCCGAGAGATCTGCCGGTTTCATTGAGGGCACCTCCTCCTGCCCTCCAGCCCACGCCACCGCAGCCCCCTGGTGCCGTGACGAAGGTCCCGCCACTCCACCAGGAGCCCGCGGTCAGCCGCGGGGGCCCGTCACGCCGGTCCCTGCCGAAGCAGGTCCTCGGCGAGGATCCGGCCGTCCTCGTTCGGCAGGAGCAGCCAGGCGACGAGGTAGGCGGCCACCCCGCTGCCAGCAACGAGTGCCAGGAGGGGGACGACGGCGCGGACGACCGTGGCGGAGACGCCGAGCTGCTGCGCCAGTGCCCCGCAGACACCGCCGAGCCAGCGGTCGGAGCTGCTGCGACGGAGCGGTTGCCTGCGGAGCCAGCGGAAGACGGGCTGGGCCCGCTCCGCCGGTGAGGCCGCTGGGGTCACCTCACTGGAGGCCGCGCCGGTGGTGTCGAAGTCAGGGTTGGGAACTTGGGTCGGGGTCATGCCTCAACACTGCTCCGCGGTGGCCCACGGCACCATCAGGTTCCGCCCCGATCCGTCCCTGAGCGGGCCCTGAGGACCGCTTCGGGCGCTCCGGGTCAGGCTCCCTGCGACGCGTTGGCCCCGCGCCGCCTCAGGCCGCGCGGGCGGTCGATGAGGTGTAGGCGGCATCGACCGCCTGGCGCACCATGACGTCGGGCCAGCGCAGCCCCAGGAGCGCGACGAGGACGAGGCACAGGCCGGCGCAGATCGTGACCGCCGCGGCCGGACCGGTGTGCTGGGCGAGCCACCCGGCGCCGAGGTAGGACAGGCCGGCTGCCCCGACGGAAGCGGCCCCGGCGAGGCTGAAGATCCGCCCACGCAGCGCCTCGGGGGTCACGAGGGTGAAGGTCGCCTGCAGCGGCACCATGAAGGCCTGCAGCATGCCGCTGAGGAACCACAGCCCGGCCAGCACCACGAACGGCGGCTGCAGGATCGTCGCGATCAACGGAAGCGGCATGAGCATCGCGAGCGGGATGAGCGAGTTGTTCTGCCAGTGCACGTCGCGCCGGGTGATGAGCAGGATCCCGAGGACCGCCCCGGCCACCGGCGCCGCCATGAGCAGCCCGCTCCACCACCGGTCGCCGGCGATCGGGATGGCGAGGGCCTCGGGCGCCGCGATGCCGACACAGGCGATGACGCTGAGCAGGACGAAGCGCGCGAGCACCGGATGGTGGGTCATGTCGCCGACCGCGATGCGCAGGTCCTTGACGAAGCCGCCCACGCCCCTGCCCCGCTGGCCGGAGACCGGTTTGGCCTCGACGACGACGAGGATCGTCAGGGCGGCGACGAGGAACGAGCCGAGGTCGGCCAGCAGCCCGACCTCCGCCCCCAGCCACGTGACGAGCGCGCCACCGACGGCGAGACCGACCGCCTGGTTGGTCTGCTCGGAGAGCGCGTTGAGCCCGATCGCCCGTGCGTAGTAGCGCCGGTCGGCGAACAGGTCGGTCATGAGGACCATGTTGGAGGCAGCGGCGGCACCACCGATCGTCTCCAGGAGGAACAGGACCGCGAAGATCACGATGAGCTCCGCCTGGGCCGCCACGAGGACCATGAGGGCTGCGACGCAGAGCGCTCGCAGCAGGTGGGCCCCGACGAGGACCCACTTGTAGGGGAACCGGTCGACGATCGGCCCGAGCAGGCTGCGGCCGAAGACGGTGGGCAGCAGGCTGACGGCCAGGGTGGTGGCCGTCGCGAGCGGCGATTCGGTCCGCTGGAAGACGATCGCAGCGATCGTGATGCGCGCGATGTTGTCGCCCCAGAGCGACAGCGCGGAGACGAGGAAGACCGGCAGGTACTTCGGCACCCTGAGCACGGCAAGCAGCGACGGCGCGGCGCTGCCCTGGTCCTTCGTCACGCCACGACGCTACCCCGGGTCAGGCAATCGCACGACTTGAAACGCGACCGAAAGCGTCATGGCGCCAAGCCACGACTGGTACGCGGCTCACGCGGCCTCGTCACTGGTAGAAGTTCGCGTCCATCGCGTGCCGTGCCCGACGCGCGACCCGCCGCCAGACCTCACTCAGCTGCGCCCCCGAGCCCGGCTCGAGGCCGATGATGCGCGCCACCCCGTCGGCGTCCCGCAGGTCGGACGGGATGCTGTCGACCGGACGGCCGCGCCACAGCATGCCGGCGTTGCGCAGACGGTTCGCGAGGAGCCAGGACTCACGAAGGCTCTCCGCGTCGGCCGGGGGGACCAGCCCGCACGTCTCGAGCGCCCGCAGCCCGCGCAACGTCCCGGTGACGCGCAGCTCCGGGTGGTCGTGGGCGTGGCACAGCTGCGCGAGCTGCAGCGTCCACTCGACATCGGTCAGCCCGCCCCGGCCCAGCTTCACGTGCGTGCTCGGGTCGGCACCGCGTGGCAGCCGCTCGGCCTCCATCCGGGCCTTGAGGGTGCGAATGTCCCGGACCTGCTTGGCGTCCAGCCCGTGCTCCGGCCACCGCAGCGGCTCGATGAGGCGCCGGAACTGTGCAGCGAGTGCCTCCGGCCCGGCGATCGGTGCGGCCCGAAGGAGCGCCTGGAACTCCCACGTCAGGGCCCAGCGCTCGTAGTAGGAGCGGTAGGACTCGATGCTGCGCACCAGTGGGCCGTTCTTGCCCTCGGGGCGCAGGTCGGCGTCGAGGGTGAGCGCGGGCTCCGGACCGGCCGCCGACAGCAGCCGGGCCATCTCCTTGACCACCGCCGTCGCGCGGGTCGTGACCACCGCCTCGTCCGCGCCCGGGTGCGGGTCGAGGACGTACATGACGTCAGCGTCGGAGGAGTAGCCGAGCTCGCCACCGCCGAGGCTGCCCATCCCGACGACGAGCAGGTCCGCATCGACCGGGCCGTCCCGCTCGGCCACCGCCGCCGTCGCGACGGCCAAGGTCACCTCGATCGTGGCCGCCGCAAGGTCGGAGAGCGCCGCCCCCACGTCGACGACGTCGAGGCGTCCCGTCAGGTCGGCGAAGACGATCCGGAGCAGCTCGTGGCGGCGGATCGCCCGCACCGCCGGCATCGCGTCGTCAGGCGAGTCCCGGCGGGCCACCGCCGCCCGCATCCGTGCGGTGACCGCCTCACGCGAGCGGGGCGTGAGGCCGTCCGGCTCACCCAGGACGCGCACGCTCTCGGGCGAGCCGATGAGCAGGTCGGCGGCCAGCCGGCTGCTGGCGAGGACGTGGGCGAGCTGTTCGGCCGCCCGGCCCTCGTCGCGCAGCATCTTGAGGTACCAGTGGGTGGTGCCGAGCTCGTCGCTGACCCGCCGGAAGGACAGCAGCCCGGCGTCCGGGTCGGCCTCGTCGGCGAACCAGCCGAGCATGACCGGCAGCAGGGTCCGCTGGATGGCGGCTCGACGACTCACCCCGGCCGTCAGCGCCTCGATGTGCCGCATCGCCCCGGCGGGGTCGCGGAAGCCGAGCGCCGAGAGCCGCGCCCGGGCCGCCTCGGGTGACAGCCCGACCTCGTCCGGGGTGAGCCGGGCCGCCGCGGCGAGCAACGGACGGTAGAAGAGGCGCTCATGGATCCGGCGGACCTCCCGCGAGATCGCGGCCCGGTCGGCGACGACGGCCGTGGCGGGTTCGCGTCGGTGCCCCATCGCCCGGCCGAGCCGGCGCAGGTCGGCTGCCGACTCGGGCATCAGGTGGGTGCGCCGCAACCGGTAGAGCTGGATGCGGTGCTCGAGGCAGCGCAGGTGTCGATAGTCCCGGTCGAGCGCGGCCGCGTCGTCTCGCCCGACGTAGCCACCGCGGGCCAGGGCTCCGAGCGCCTCGAGGGTCGTCGTGGACCGGAGGCTCGGGTCGGTGCGGCCGTGGACGAGCTGGAGCAGCTGCACGCTGAACTCGACGTCACGCAGGCCCCCGGGGCCGAGCTTGAGCTGGCGGGAGGCCTCGGCCGCGGGGACGTGCTGCTCGACGCGGCGTCGCATGGCCTGCACGTCGCCGACGAAGTTCTCGCGGCCGGCCGCCTCCCAGACCATCGGCGAGATCTCGGCCTTGTAGCGGCGGCCCAGGTCGAGGTCGCCCGCCGACACCCATGCCTTGAGCAGCGCCTGAAACTCCCACGTCTTGGCCCAGCGCTCGTAGTAGGCCCTGTGGCTCGCGACCGTGCGCACCAGCGGGCCGTTCTTGCCCTCAGGTCGCAGGGCGGCGTCGACCGGCCACAGCGAGCCCTCCTGGGTGGGCGTCGAGCAGGCCCGCATGAGGCCGGTCGCCAGGTGGGTGCCAACCCGTAGTGCCTCGCCCTCGTCGGCACCGTCGGCGGGCTCGGCGACAAAGATGACGTCGACGTCACTGACGTAGTTCAGCTCCCCGCCGCCGGTCTTGCCCATGCCGATGACCGCCAACCGGCAGACCTCGTGCCCCGGCCCGTGCTCTTCGCGGGCGATCGCGAGCGCCGCCTCGAGCGCCGCCTCCGCGAGCTCGGCGAGCGCCTCGCCCGTCGCGGGCATGGCCGTGAGCGGGTCCGGCGCGGTGAGGTCGAGCGCCGCGATCCGCAGCAGTCCACAGCGGTAGGCAATCCGCAGGGCGTCGTATGGCGTGTGCTTGCCTCGGTCGGTCACCGCGCCGACCAGCTCCGCCCGCACCCGCTGCCCCGGCTGCGGCTCGGCCCGGGCGGCGCAGGTCCAGTGGTCGGGGTGCCGGACGAGGTGGTCGACGAGGGCCGACGACGCGCCGAGCACGGCGAGGACGCGTGCCCGGCCGGCACCGTCGCTCGCCAGCTCGGCCACGAACGCGTCGAGGTCCGCGTCGTCCGGTGCGTGCGTGCCCGCCAGCGCCTCGAGCAGCCGGACGAGTCCCAGGAGGGCGAGGTCAGGGTCGGCCGTCTCACCGAGCGCGGCGAGCAGGCCCGGGGCGAGCTCCCCGGCCTCGTCGCGCAACGGGTCGAGGGCCGGGTCCTCGAGCAGCGAACGGACGCGTGTCAGGTCGTCGAAGCCGAGGCGCGCCAGTTGCCCGGCGACAGAACGCGTCCGGTCGGTGCCCCGCACGTCAGAGGCGAGTCAGATAGCGGTCGAGCTCGAAGCGGCTGATCTCGTGCCGGTAGTCGCGCCACTCCTGTCGCTTGTTGCGCAGGAAGAAGTCGAAGACGTGCTCGCCGAGCAGCTCGGCGACGAGCTCGCTCTCCTCCATGACCTCCAGCGCCCGCCCGAGGGAGGCCGGGAGCGGCTTGATGCCCATGGCGCGCCGCTCGGCGTCGGTGAGGCTCCAGACGTCGTCCTCGCTCTCCGGCGGCAGGTCGTAGCCCTCCTCGATGCCCTTGAGGCCGGCCCCGAGCAGCACGGCGTAGGCGAGGTAGGGGTTGCACGCCGAGTCGAGCGAGCGCACCTCGATGCGGGTCGACTGCCCCTTGCTCGGCTTGTGCATCGGCACCCGCACCAGTGCGGACCGGTTGTTGTGCCCCCAGGTGAGGTGGGCGGGTGCCTCGCCACCACCCCAGAGCCGCTTGTAGGAGTTGACCCACTGGTTCGTCACCGCGGCGATCTCAGCGCCGTGGCGCAGCAGGCCCGCGATGAACTGTCGGCCGGTCTTGCTCAGCTGGTACGGCGCGCCCGGCTCGTAGAAGGCGTTGGAGTCACCCTCGAAGAGCGAGAGGTGGGTGTGCATGCCCGATCCGGGGTGCTCCGAGAAGGGCTTGGGCATGAACGTGGCGTAGATGCCCTGGGTGAGGGCGACCTCCTTGATGACGGTGCGGAAGGTCATGATGTTGTCCGCCGTCGAGAGGGCGTCGGCGTAGCGCAGGTCGATCTCGTTCTGGCCGGG
This sequence comes from Intrasporangium chromatireducens Q5-1, assembly GCF_000576575.1. Classification (GTDB taxonomy): domain Bacteria; phylum Actinomycetota; class Actinomycetes; order Actinomycetales; family Dermatophilaceae; genus Intrasporangium_A; species Intrasporangium_A chromatireducens. Next base: position 14,652 of record NZ_AWQS01000027.1, on the reverse strand, counting down.
CGCGCCCTCGTGGTGGCTGAACTCCACGGAGATGCCCATGCTCTCGAGCATCGTGATCGCGGCGCGCCGGAAGTCGTGGCCGGTGCCGTGCGGGACATGGTCGAAGTAGCCTGCGTCGTCGACGGGGACGGGTCGTCCGCGGGGACCTCGCTGCTGTTCGAGCAGGAAGAACTCGATCTCGGGGTGCGTGTAGAAGGTGAACCCGAGGTCGGCCGCGCGGCCGAGGGCGCGGCGCAGCACGTGGCGCGGGTCGGCCACGCTCGGCGTGCCGTCGGGCATGAGCAGGTCGCAGAACATCCGCGCGGTGCCCGGGCTCTCGCCGCGCCACGGCAGGATCTGGAAGGTCGTGGGATCGGGCTTGGCGAGCATGTCGGCCTCGTAGACCCGCATGAGTCCCTCGATGGCGGAGCCGTCGAAGCCGATGCCCTCCGCGAAGGCACCCTCGAGCTCGGCCGGCGCGACGGCCACGGACTTCAGCGTGCCGAGCACGTCCGTGAACCAGAGCCGGACGAAGCGGATGTCGCGCTCCTCGATCGTGCGCAGGACGAACTCTTCCTGACGGTTCATGCCCCGATCCTGCCGCATCGCTGTTTCGCCCGGGTTAACGGGGACGGAGGAACGGCCCGCGGGAGGTGTCCTTCCGCGGGCCGTCCCGTTCACGTCGGCGGTATGCCGCTCAGCCGGCGCTCACTTCTTGGTGAAGTTCACGTCGAGGACCATCTGGTCCGCCTTGTGGTCCGTGTGCGTCACGGTGATGCGGGTGCCGGACCCGGCCACCTTCACCGAGTTCCACGGGTTGTCCGCGGTCCAGTAGCGGTTGGGGTCGGTGTCGTCGAACGTCGGGATCGCCCGTGAGGACGGAACCGTCACGGGAACCGCGTTGCGGTGGAACGTGACCGAGTCTGTCTTCTCCTGTCCGAAGGTGGCGTCGAAGGGCTGGCGGCGGTTGCCGAGCAGCGCCCCGTCGCTGAACTTGACCGGAGCCGGACGTGCGTCCACGGGCAGCACCAGCCCCGCACCCGGGTGGGTGCGCGTGTTGTTGTTGGTGTACGCGTAGTTGACGTACGACACGAGCAGGCCGTTCTGGTACGGGAAGCGCTCCACCCAGTCCGGCTTGGTGGAACCGAAGCCGAAGTTGTACGGGCCGGTCTGCAGCGTCTTGTCGTAGCCGGAGTAGACCCGGTTCTCGGCGAGGTAGAAGTGCGGCACCTGCTTGGAGACGGTCCCGGAGATCCGCTCGAATCCCTTGGCGGTCCAGGGGCCGGTGGCCGACTCTGCACCGTCGGTGTCGACCTGCGCCCCGTCGACTCTCAGGGTGATGTCATCGAGGAAGGGGCCGTTGCCGTGCGTGGCCGGGTCGGTGACATAGGCGAAGCGGACAGTGATGGACTTGCCGGCGAAGGCGGACAGGTTCCAGGTGTGGGTCGTCCAGTCGGAGGTGCCGGTGATCCCCTCAGTGCCCTGATCGTCCTTGACGTTGGTCCAGGAGGACCCGTCCGTCGAGGCCTGCAGGTAGAGGAAGTCGTAGCCCTCCTCGATGTCGGCCTCCACCGACGCGGACACGGAGGCCGCGCTCTTGCCGGTGAGATCGAGCGAGCGGGACAGGGTCGTGGTCGTCTTGTCCTTGACGCCGCCCCACCATTCCATGGCACCGGTCTTCGGGGTGTTGTACTCCGTCGTGATGGTCCGGTCCGGCAGCGTCACGGCGACGGCCTGGGGCAGCTTGCCGTTCGGCGCCTTCTTGTCCTGCACGACCCGGTCCGCCGGACCGACCCGAAGGCTCGTCTTGTCGCCGTACTTGACGGTCGCGAAATCGAGCCAGCCGAGCTGGAGCTTCTCCCAGGCGCCCATGTAGCCGGGCGTGGTCCCGATCGAGTTGCCCCCGTGGTTCAGCCACGACCCCGAGCTCATCAGCGTCCAGAAGCCGGTGCCGTTGTCGCCGCCCGCGGTGTCGTAGAGGTCTGGCAGGCCGAGGTCGTGACCGAACTCGTGCGCGAAGACGCCGAGGCCCCCGTTCTCCGGCTCGGTCGTGTAGTCGCCGATCCACAGGCCGGTGTCGCCGAGCGGCACGCCGCCGAGCTTGTTGAAGTCGGGCCCGGTCTTGCCCTGGTCAGTGGAGTAGGCGTACCAGCGGTGCGACCAGATGGCGTCCGCACCCTGAGCGCCTCCGCCGGCCTCCTCGCCCTCTCCGGCGTGAATCGCCTGGAAGTGGTCGATGTAGCCGTCGGGCTCGTTGAAGTTGCCGTCCCCGTCGTAGTCGTAGCGGTCGACCTTGTCGAACTGCTTGAGGTAGTCGGCGATCTCGGCCTTCGTCTTGCCGGCCTTGACCTGGGCGTCGTACCACGCCTGGGCAGTGTCCTTGATGTAGTTCCAGTAGCCGTCGGCCTCATCGATGTTGCTGCCGTAGCGGGCCTCGTTGTAGGGCACGGTGACCCACTCGGACACGTCGCCCTTGGCGAGGAAGCGGCCGTTGGACTGCTTGAGGTAGAAGTCGCGGAAGGACTCCCCCGGGCCGAACATCATGTCGACGTAGTGCTGCCGGTCGAAGTTGGCGGTCCAGTACGTCGAGTTGTCGTCGGTGCTGTTGCCGTCCCACTTGCGGTCCGGCGCGGGGATCTGGTTGTGCACCGGGCCGGCCGTGCCGCCGGTCTTCGGGTCGATCTTCGCGCCGAAGTCGGTGAGGATCGTGAAGATGTCCTCCTCGCGGTTGACCGGGTAGTTGACGTACTTGCCCTTCTTGCCCTTGGCCTTGGCCTTCAGCTCGATGACGCGGTTGCCGCCGACCGTCTTGACCTTTGCCTCCCCCTTGACGAGCTGGGCGATGGCCTCCTGACGGTCCTTGGCCTGGGCCTCCGCGAGCGGGTTGGGCAGGTTGTCCGGTCGAGACGCCTGCGACGCCGCGGGGTCGGCGGCCACGGCAGCACGCTTGGTCGGGGCTGCCTGTGCGCTGACGGGTGCAGCGAGCCCCGTCGCGACGAGAGCGCCGACGGCAAGGCCCGAGACAGCGCTCCATTGACGCTTGTTCAAGATCAGTCCTCCTGGTTGGTCCGGCGCCGGTCCGGCGCCGGACCGCATTCGACCACGCGGCACGGACAGTCCGGGGACGAGGAACGCAGTTCTTACTGTTCCTTTACCGGACCTTGAAACGTGCCTGACGATCCGCGGAGTTGCCAGTCCCCGCCGTCAGTCGTCGGCCTCGGGCGCAGACGTGCCGCGGGAGTTCCACTCGCGGTCCTGCTCGTCCCACTGCTCGGTGCGAGCCCGCGCGCTGGCAAGGGCGTTGCGTGCCTCGGCCTCGGTGTCGTAGGGGCCCATCATGAGCTCACCCCGACTCTTGGTGTCGTCGGTCTGGACCTCACCGGTGTCGACGTTGTACCAGTACTTCATCGCCTACGTCCCTCCTCAGTCGGCTCGAGCGCTCGGGGACGCCACTGGTCGGCCCGGTGCGCCGCACTAAACTCCACCGTATGCCGGTTCGCTTCGCAAGTGTGTCCCCCCATGCCCTCACCCCTCGACGGGCGGTGCCGGCGCGCATCGAGCGGCCGCACTACGTCGATGTGGCCCAGTTCCGCGAGGACGGCGATGTCCTCATCAAGGACGCCGAGACCATCGAGAAGATGCGTGCGGCCGGCCGCGTCGCGGCGCGGGCCATGGCGGCTGCGGCCGAGCACATCGCCCCGGGCGTCACGACCGACGAGCTCGACCGGGTCGCCCACGAGTACCTCCTCGACCACGGCGCCTACCCCTCCCCCCTCGGCTACAAGGCGTTCCCGAAGTCCGTCTGCACGAGCGTCAACGAGGTCATCTGTCACGGCATCCCCGACCTGCGGCCGCTCGAGGACGGCGACATCGTCAACATCGACGTGACCGCCTACCTCCACGGCGTGCACGGTGACACCGACGCGACGTACCCCGTCGGTGAGGTCGATGAGGAGTCTCGGCTGCTCGTCGAGCGCACCCACGAGGCGATGATGCGCGGGATCAAGGCGGCGAAGCCGGGGCGCCAGGTCAACGTGATCGGCCGCGTCATCGAGAGCTACGCGAAACGGTTCGGCTACGGCGTGGTGCGGGACTTCACCGGGCACGGGGTCGGCCTCGAGTTCCACTCGGGCGTGATCATCCCCCACTACGACGCGGCGCCCAGCTACGACCTCGTCATGGAGCCGGGCATGACCTTCACCATCGAGCCGATGCTCAACCTCGGCACCCACGAGTGGGAGATGTGGGACGACAAGTGGACGGTCGTGACGAAGGACCGCCGCCGGTCGGCCCAGTTCGAGCACACGATCGTGATCACCGAGGACGGCAACGAGATCCTCACCCTGCCGTAGGCTCGGAGCCCCACACCCGGCCACGAGGCGAGAAGCGAGGACCATGGGCACCACGGGTCGGCCACTCGGCATCGACGTCGGCGGCAGCGGCATCAAGGGCGCTCCCGTCGATCTGGAGGCCGGCGCCCTCGCCGAGAAGCGGCTGCGCATCGACACCCCCATCCCGGCCACTCCCGATGCGGTCGCCGCCGTCGTCGACGAGATCGTTGACCACTTCGCCGACCAGACCGGCGACTCGCCCATCGGCGTCACCGTGCCGGCCGTCGTGATCCGTGGCACGGTGCTGTCTGCGGCCAACATCGACCCCTCGTGGGTCAACACCGACGCGGAGGCCCTGATCCAGCGCCATACGGGCCGTCGGGTGTCCGTCCTCAACGACGCCGACGCCGCGGGCCTCGCCGAGCTGCACTACGGGGCGGCGCAGGGCGAGCAGGGGCTGATCATCCTCACGACGCTCGGCACCGGCATCGGCTCCGCCCTCATCTACAACGGCGTGCTCGTCCCCAACTCCGAGCTCGGCCACCTCGAGATGGACGGCCAGGACGCGGAGAAGGTCGCGGCCTCCTCGATCATGACGCGCAACAACCTGTCCTGGGACGAGTACGTCGACCGGTTGCAGCGCTACTACTCCATGCTCGAGCGGCTCTTCTCCCCCGACCTCATCGTCGTCGGGGGCGGGATCTCCAAGGACGCCGACCTGTTCCTGCCGCGCCTCAAGCTGCGGGCTCCGATCGTCCCCGCCCGGCTGCGCAACCGGGCCGGCATCATCGGTGCGGCGCGCCGGGCCGTCGATCTCGCCATCTCCAACGGCTGAGCGCCGGTCTGCCCGTCCGCGCCGCCGGACCCTGTCAGTCGCGGACCAGGCCGGCCAGGACCTCGGGTGCGCGACGGTCGTAGATCCGTCCGCCGACGCGCACCCCGAGCGCGAAGACCCCGCCGCCGAGGAGTATGCCGCTCAGCGCGGTCGGCCAGAGCGCCCAGTCCCGCTCCCACCAGGTCAGCAGCGCCAGGAGGATGACCGGCGAGGCGAGCACGGCCGTGCCGAGGCTCGAGATCGTCTGCGCGAGCAGCCGTGCACCCTGCCCACCGGGCGGCGTCGTGAACGGGCTCTCCCCCGGTTTGGGCACGGGGTAGGGCATGACCACACTCATCACGCAGGACAGGCCGTAGCCGACGCCCGCGAGGGCGACGGAGACCCCGACGATCGCCGGCAGCAGGTCGAAGCGGCCCCCTATCCAGGCGCCGACGACGCTGTAGACCGGCACGAGGACGACGGCGAGGACCAGGCTGGGGACGAGACGGGCGATCCGGTCGGCGCGGCCGCGGGTCCCGGCCGCCACGTGCATCCAGAATGCGGTCGACTCGAACGCGACGGCGTTGTGCTCGCTCCAGCCGATGAGGAAGGCGATGAGCGGTCCCATGAGCAGGACGGTCCAGTCGGTGCCCGCTGCGAGCGAGGGGACCAGCAGGAACAACGGGGTGATGGGCGCCATGAGCAGCCCGACCTGGTAGCGCGGGTCGCGCTGCCAGTAGGTGGCGATCTGCGCCGCGATGGCGCCGGTCTCGGTGTCGGGGAACCGGCCGAGCAGGCCGAGGCCGTGGTGTCCCTTGCTCTCGCCGGCACCGCCGACCACGTTCGGGTCCTCGACCTGGCGACGCACGGCGCGTTGCCACAGCAGGCCGAGGCCGGCGAGGACGCCGAGACCGAGGACGAGGCGCAGCAGACCGGTGCCGACCTGGCCGACCGCAACGTCTGCGGGGGCGGCCCAGATCCACCCGACCGGGGTCCAGCCGGCGACGGTGCCCACGGTCGGCATGACGCTCTCGAAGCGCTCGACCGTGCTGCCGGCGAGTGCGAGGCCCGGGCCCAGGCCGACGACCAGGACGAGGCCGAGGATCGCCGTCACGTCACGGCCGCGGCGGCTCGACATGGCGGTGCTCGCAAGGGCGGACACCCAGCGGCTCAGCGTCACGCAGGTGAGCAGTCCAGCGGCGGCGGAGACGAGCGCGACGACGGTCGCGAGGACCGAGACCGACCACGTGACAAGGGTGCCGGCGACGACGATGGCGCAGGCGATGGCCGGCAGGCCGAGCAGCCCGGCGAGGACGAGCCCGGCCGCGAGCTGCCGGTAGGGGATCGCGAAGGTCGCGAACCGGGCCGGATCGAGGGTCGGGTCGGTCCCGAAGGTCAGCAGCGGCAGCAGTCCCCACGCGAGGACGAGCAGCGCTCCGCCGAGGGGGACGTAGAGCCTCGCGTCGGGCAGCGTCGAGCGCAACGTCGCGACCGCGATGGCGGCGAGGACCACAAGGGCGCCGAAGTAGACGATGCCGAGGATGGCGCCGATCGCCTGGGCCCGGCTGCGACGGAAGATGTTGCGCAGCAGCGTGAGCTTCAGTCGGACGAGGTGCGCAACCACTCGAGCCCCTCCACCTCGGTCGAGCCACCGACGAGGTCGACGAAGCGCTCCTCGAGCGACTCCCCGGCACGCACCTCGTCGACCGTGCCGGTCGCGAGGACCTCACCCCGGGCGAGGACCGCGACATGGCTGCAGATGCGCTCGACGAGGTCCATGACGTGGCTCGAGAGGACGACGGTGCCGCCGGCCGAGACGAAGTCGGCGAGGATGCCCCGGATCGTCGTCGCGGACACCGGGTCGACCGCCTCGAAGGGCTCGTCGAGGACGAGGACCCGCGGGCCGTGCACGAGTGCCGAGGCGAGGGTGACCTTCTTCGTCATGCCGGCCGAGTAGTCGACGACGAGCTTGTCCTGGGCGTCCTCGAGCCCGAGGGCCCGCAACAGCTCGGTGGCCCGCTTCGTCGCGACCTCACGGGACAGTCCGCGCAGCAGCCCGGCGTACGTGACGAGCTGCAGGCCGGTGAGCCGGTCGAAGATGCGCAGGCCGTCGGGGAGGATGCCGAGCAGGCGCTTCGCCTCGACTGGGTCCGCCCACACGTCGTGGTCGAGCACCATGGCCGTCCCGGCGTCGGGTCGCAGCAGCCCGGTCACCATCGACAGCGTCGTGGTCTTGCCCGCGCCGTTGGGCCCGACCAGACCGAAGAACGAGCCGCGCGGCACGTCGAGGTCGATCCCGTTGACGGCGATGAGGTCGCCGAAGCGCTTGCCCAGGCCTCGCACCGCAATGGCGGGGCCCCTCACCGCCTCACCCGCAGGTGGTGGCAGCATCGACAGGTCGGTCATCTCTCCCCCGGTTCTCGAGCAGTTCGGCGCTCAGAAGGTATCGGACTCCCCGTCCCCGAGGTAGCGCAATGTCAGGGTGTCGACGTCGGCGAAGTTCTCGATGTGGCCGGCATACATCCGCTTGCCACGGTCGGACAGCAGCGCGTCATGGATCGGCACGAAGAAGCGCGGGGCGATGCGCGACACGAACTCGATCGAGTCGCGGCTCGCGCACCACGGGGCGTTGAGCGGATGCGCCAGGATGTCCACGGGACCCGGCTCAGCGTCATACGCGTCCCCGGGGTGGAAGAGCGTTGGCTCGCCATCCGTGCGGAGCACGTAGCCCACGTTGGGGATCTGCGGTGTCTTGGGGTGGTTGCAGGCATGCTGCTCCCCCACGGGCGCGACACGCACGTCACCGATGGCGAAGTCCTCACCACGGTGCGTGGGCGTCACCGAGAGCCCTTCTCCCCCAAGCTTCTCCGCCGTCAACGCGTCGACGTGGACGCTCGCCCGGGGGTTCGCGCGGATCAGCCCGGGGACCCGCTCGGGGTCGAAGTGGTCCGGGTGGTTGTGCGTGACGAGGATCGCGTCGAGGTCGCGCAGGTCCTCGAAGCCGGCCGAGAAGTTGCCGGGGTCGATGAGGATGCGCCGGTCGCCGGTCTCGACGAGCAGGCACGCGTGTCCGAGGTGAGTCAGGCGCATGGTCCCAACGTAGCCTTCGGCGCCCGGCCGACGTCAGCGGACCGGGTCGGGATCTGGGTCAGGGATCGGCTCGTCCGGGTGGATCAGTGATGGCGGCCCGACGGTGAGCCCGTCCTCCGCCTCGGGCGCGGACGCACGGGCGTCGGCGAGCACGTCCGGGGGCACGTGCTGCTCGAGGAAGCGCCGCGCGAGCCGCGTCGACGGGTGGATCCCGAGGGTGGCCACGACGATGATCCCGGCGATGAGGAGCCAGCCCGTGGCACCCCAGTTCATCGCGAGGAAGGTGTAGACCGCGGGAGCCCAGACGCGCCCGAGGGTGCCACTCATCTCGGCGGCTCCCTGGTAGGCACCACGCTGGCGTGGATCCATCAGCTCGGCCTCGAAGGACCAGCTCGCCGCCGAGAGGTAGAGCTCGGCACCGGTCACGGTGACGTGGCCGAGCCAGACGAGCGCGATCGTCATCCAGCCGACGGTGTCGTGCGTCGCGAGCGTGATGATGCAGGACACGACGAAGAACATCGACGAGAGCCGGATCGCCCGCAGCGCGGTCGGCACGTCCTTGACGCCACGCGAGGTGACCATCGGCAGGAAGATGCACATGACGGTGTTGGTGCCGAACAGGAAGGCGAGGAGGACTCGCGGGGCGTCGGTCTTCTCGACGAGCCAGAGCGGGATGACGACGTTGAGGAGCACCTGGTTGGTCCAGAAGACTCCGCCGAAGAACGTGGTCAGGAGCCAGCCGGCGTTGCGCAGCGGTCCCGGACCGGGGATCTTGACGGTGCGGTCCTCGGGGGTGCGCTCGTCGTGCGTCGCGTTGGGCAGCCGACCGATCGCAGCCGCATTGATGAGGAACGCCAGCGCGGTGAACCACGGCAGTGCGTGCAGGACGTCGTTGGAGTGGAACGCCAGGGCGATGCCGCCGAGCATCGAGCCGAGCGTGAAGCCGACGTTGAGGGCCGAGTACATGTAGGCGCGCGAGTGCACCCGCTCGTCGGCCGGGAGCACGTCGATCGTGTACGCGCCGTATGCCGCTCCGCCGAGGGCGCCGATGACCTCCATCCCGACGGCCATCCCGACATAGCCGTGGAAGCCGCTGATGAACGGCCACAGCGAGAACATCGCGGCCTGACCGGTGGCGCTGACGGCCCACATCTTCTTCGGCCCGAACCGGTCGACGAGCTTGCCCATCGGCAGCGCCGCCAGGAAGGCGGCCACGCCGGCGAAGGTCAGTCCGAGACCGACCTGGGCGGCCGAGAGCCCGACGATCTGGGTGAAGAACACCGCCGAGCCCGTCATGAAGGTGCCCTCGCCCAGGGCGAAGAGCAGTGACTGGGCAGCGAGCCGTCCGGCCAGTGGCGACGGGGGGCGGGCCTGACGGAGGACGGCGTCGAAAATCACCCCGGAATTCTCCGGATCCGAGAGGCATCTGTCGCGTCATTTTCCCGCCCCGCGTGTCGGCCTGCTCGCGCAGGTCCGAGGTGCGCTCGCTCCTCTGCGGCCACGGACCCTGCGGCTACGCTTCGTGGATGACCCCTGAGGAGGTCGGCCGGTATGCGGAGTCGCTGCCCGACGTGAAGCGCAAGGGAACCGAGTCGCGTCCCGGCTGGTACGTCCACGACCGTCTGGTGGCTCGCCTGCACGACGAGAACACGCTGGTGATCCGGGTGCCCCTCAGCCGGCGTGACTCGCTGCTGGAGAGGTATCCGGACAGCTTCGGGGTGCCGCCCCGGATGGAGGCGCACCACAAGGTCGAGGCGTACCTCGATCGAGCGCAACCCCGTGAGGTGTGCGAGGCCATCGACCTCGCGTGGCAGATGCAGGCCGAGTGAGACCGCTCGGAAGTACTCAGGCTGGCTCGACCACCTTGACCATGACGCAGTTCCTCAGCCCCTTGGGCCGGTCATAGGTGAAGCCGAGCCGCTCATAGAGGCGTCGCGTGCCGTTGTAGACGAACGACGACGACAGCTTCTTGGTCTGGTCCGTCAGGTCGTGCGGATAGCTCTCGACCCTCCCTCCACCGGCCTGCGCAATGAGGTCGAGGGCGCCGGTGATGGCCAGCTCCGTGACCCCCTGCCGCCGGTAGCGCTTGTCGACGAAGACGCAGGTGATCCGGTAGTCGGGATCGGCCGACTTGGTCGCGTCGTACTCCTTGCGGTGATGGATGGAGGGCAGCTCGACCGGGGTGCCGTACTCGGCCCAGGCGATGGCCTCGTCGCCGTCCATCACGAGTGCGGCGTGTGCCTTGCCCTGCTCGACATAGGCCTTCTTCAGGGCTCGGTTGGCCTCCGCACCCTGACCGCGCTCGGGCCCATCGGGGTGGAACCAGATGCACCAGCAGCCGCCGAAGATGCCGTTGTGCCGCTGCACCAGCGCATCGAAGGCGGGCCAGGTCTCGGGGCCGAGCCGCGCGATGGTGTACGAGGACTCGCTGGCCATGTCGCACCTTATCCCGTCGGTTGCCCGCCACGGCGGTCAACGACGTCGGCGGTTCACGAGATGAAAGTGGATGAGTCGGCCTGTACGCCGGGTCCTGTGCCGCACCTCCGTTACCGGGTGGTGCGGTGGCGGCCATCCATCTCGGCCGGTCATTGCTGACCGGCTCCAGCGCCCTACCCGCGCACTCGACCGGGCCGGTCTCGAACGTGCGCTGTCTGGGCTTGCTCCGGGTGGGGTTTACCGAGCCGCCCCAGTCGCCTGGGGCGCTGGTGGTCTCTTACACCACCGTTTCACCCTTACCAGCCAAGGCTGGCGGTCTGCTTTCTGTGGCACTGTCCCGCGGGTCACCCCGGGTGGCTGTTGGCCACCACCCTGCCCTGTGGAGCCCGGACGTTCCTCGGCAGGACCGAGGTCCTGACGCGGCCGCCCGGCCGACTCATCCGTGACCAGCATAAGGGGTATGCCGCTCACCGTGGCCTCACGCGGTGGCCCTTCCGGCGACCCGTGTCAGCCGACGACGGTCAGTTCCATCTTCCCAGTGCCGATGTCCGCGCCGTCGACCCTGACCTGCACCGAGGCGCCGGCCTCGGCATGGCCGGTGGCCTTGGCCAGGACGGCGAGATCGGAGAACTGGACGATGACGCCGTTGCCGTTCGCATCGTCGACCACGATGGCCTCGACGGTCCTGCCGACCAGCGGAAGGAGCTCTGCGGCCTCGACGGCGTCCGTGCAGCCGCGTTCGACGGCGCCGGCCCGCCGGTCCGAGTCGGCCATCAGTCCGGGCAGCAGGGGCAGGGCCTCCCGTGCCCAGCCCGGAACCTCGTTGCCCTCGGACAGTGCCTCGCACACGACGAGCCCGAAGCGGTCGACGAGCCGCCGCAAGGGCGCGGTGACGTGGGCGTAGGGGCTCGCCACGGCGGCGTGCTCCCGCTGCTCCGGTGCGGCGCCGTCGAACGGCGTGTACCCCGCTCCGCGGAACAGCGCGGTCGCCTCGTGGATGAGGGCCAGGTGGCGCGGATTGGTGCGGTCGAGCGTCCGGAGGAAAGCGCCATACGTCTGCCCCTCGGGCCAGCTCACTCCAGCGGCCGCCGCCTGGCGGCGGAAGCGTCGAACGTCGCGCGGCTCGGGTGGCGGCATCGTCCGCAGGATGCCGATCCCACCGTCGAGCATCAGCTGCGCGGCCGCGATCCCGGTCAGCAGCGAGATCTGCGAGTTCCAGTCCTCCGCTGCCAGCAGCGGCCGGAACGACACCGAGAACCCACCCTTGCCGTCCTCCTCGACCTCCTGTTCGGGCAGTGGGAGACTGGCGCCACCACGCTTCTGCTCCAAGGCGATTCGCTTCTCACCTATCTCCTTCAGCAGCATCAGGGTGTCATCGGCGCTGCCTGAGTCGACGGCGCGCTGGACTTCGTCGTAGTCATAGCGGCGCACGCTGCGGACCATGGCGCGCGCGACCGACACCCCGGTCTGCTCACCATCGGGGGCGAGCGTGACGTCCCACACGAACGCCGGGCGCACCTCGTCGGGCAGCAGGCTGGCGGCGCCCTCGCTCAGCTCGCTGGGGTGCAGCTGGACGCGCATGTCGGGGCAGTAGATCGTCTGTCCTCGGCGTCTCGCCTCCGCGTCGACCGCCCCGCCGGCCCGGACGAAGGCCGGGACGTCCGCGATGGCGTAACGCACCCTGTATCCGTCCGCGCGCCGCTCCAGGCACATCGCCTGGTCGAGGTCCTTGGACCCCGGCGGGTCGATCGTGACGAACGGCACGTCGGTCGCGTCGCGATCCGGCAGGGCCGCGGCGCTTGCGGCCTGTTGCGCCTCGACGATCACCTCGGCCGGGAACTCCTCGGGGACCTCGAACTCGCGACGGACGTCGGCAAAACGCTGTGACAGCTGCCGACCGATGGTGCCGGGCTCGGGCAGGCGACGATAGACGATGTTCCGCTTGGCCATGCGTGTCACCCTACGCAGGCCCGGCCGCCGACGGACGCTGCCGCACCGCTCAGAACCGTTCCCTACGCTGTCGCTCGTGCTCATCCTCCTGCCGCCCTCCGAGGGCAAGAGCCAGCGCCGTCGCGGTCACTCCCTCGACCTCGGGGCGCTCTCGTTTCCCGCGTTGACACCGCTGCGCGACGAGGTGATTGCCGCGCTCGAGAAGGTCAGCTCGGGCCCTGACCCGTATGGCGTGCTCGGTGTCTCCCCGAACCTCACCGAGGAGGTCGCTCGGAACACGCGCCTTCGTACTGCGCCCGCCGCCCCGGCCGGCGAGGTGTACTCCGGCGTGCTGTATGACGCCCTCGACCTTGCGTCCCTCGACGCCGCTGCCAAGCGTCGCGCGACCCGGTCCGTCGTCGTCCAGTCGGCCCTCTTCGGCGCCGTCCGGCTCTCGGACCGGATCCCGGCCTACCGGCTGTCCATGTCCGTGAACCTGCCCGGGGTCGGCCCACTCGCCGCCGCCTGGCGGCCCGAGCTGGAGGCCAACCTTCCCGATGCCGTCGGCCGTGGCGTCATCGTCGACTGCAGATCGAGCACGTATGCCGCTGCCTGGGCTCCCGGAGGCCAGCTCGCCTCGCGTTGGGTGCAGATCGTTGTCCCCGGGGCCACCCACATGGCCAAGCACACTCGCGGCCTGATGACCCGCCACCTCGTGCGCGCCGGCGCCGCGCCGCGCACGCCCGAGGCGCTCGCCGAGGCCCTGGCCGATGGCTTCGACGTGGCACTCGCTCCCCCAGCACGGGCTGGCAAGCCCTGGGTCCTCTCCACCACCGCACGACCGCAAGGGTGATCTCCACCCAGGCCGTCCCCGGGGTTGGTCCACTCCTCGATCTCGGGGGTCTCGTCGACCGGGTCGTGCCGATCCTCGTCTTCCTCGTCGCGCTGACCGTCGTCGCCGAGATCTGTGATGCTGCAGGACTATTCGACGAGGCGGCGCACTGGGCGGCTCGTCTCGCCAGGGGTCGCGTCGTCGTGCTGTGGCTGCTCATCGTCGCGCTGTCGACGGCCGCCACGATCCTGCTCAGTCTCGACACGACGGCGGTGCTGCTGACGCCGGTCGCGATCGTGGTCGCCCGCCAAGTGGGAGCAGCGGCCCTGCCTTTCGCGATGACGACACTCTGGCTCGCAAACTCCGGCTCCTTGCTGCTGCCGGTGTCGAACCTGACCAATCTCCTTGCTCGGCATCCTCTCTCGGCGCTCGGAGTCGGGACGACGAGTGAGTACGTCGCCCTCATCTGGCGGCCTGCGGTCGTCGCTGTCGTCATGACCGTCGCAGTTCTGTGGATCCTCAATCGGCGCAGCTTCAGCGGCAGGTTCGGACAGCCACCGCGCGGCGAGCCGCACGACCGGCTGCTCATGCTCCTCTCCGCGGCCGTCGTCGTCCTCATGGTCGCGGGCTTCATCCTCAGCTCACAGCCCGCCTATCCCGCCGGCGCCGCGGCCGTCGTACTGCTCGTCGTCACCTGGCGGCGAGCACCCCAGCTGCTGCGCAGCGTTCGTCCGCCCTGGCTCACCGTGCTCGGCCTCTGCCTGCTCTTCCTCGTCGTCGACGCGGCCCTGCGGCACGGGCTCGAGGACGTGCTGCGATCCGTCGTCGGGTCCGGAACGAGCCTGCCGGACCTGGCCCGGGTGAGCGGCGTCGGCGCGGTCTCGGCCAACGCGTTCGACAACCTGCCGGCCTACCTGGCGCTCGAGCCGACGGCTTCGGACTCGGCGGTCCGCCTCGTGGCCCTCCTCGTCGGCGTGAACGCAGGCCCTCTCGTGACCCCGTGGGGGTCCGTTGCGACGATCCTCTGGCTGCGCCAGTGCCGCCGGGCGGGGCTCGTGGTGGGCGTGCCACGGCTGGCGTTGCAGGGTCTGCTCTGCGCCGTCGTGGTGGTGGCGGCTGCCACTGTCAGTGCCTCCATCTAGGGTGTCATCACGGCTTCCGCGACTCGCTCCCTGCACCGCATCGAGAGGCGAATCGGCCTGCAGGACAGCAGAATTGGCTGTGGAGAAGTATTCCGTGAC